>NZ_CP047639.1:3351182-3665202 GCF_011046025.1 Proteus sp. ZN5 | reverse complement strand
AAGGTGACGAATTAACGCCTTTTTGATGACATTATCCTGAACTTCAAGTATTTCAAATTCGTAGTCACTCACTTTTATTTTATTACCGACAACAGGTAAGTCACCTAGCTCTTCAATAATGACACCATTGATTGTTCGAGCTTCATCTTCAGGTAAATGCCAACCAAAAGCTTTATTGATATCTCGAATATTTGTTGTGCCATCAACTAATAATGAACCGTCTTTTTGAGGAATAACTTCTTCTGCTAAAGAAGGAGACATCGAGGTAGTGAAGTCTCCTACGATCTCTTCAAGAATATCTTCAACGGTTACTAAACCTTGAATTTCACCATATTCATCAACCACAACACCCGCTTTTTCATTATTACGTTGGAAGTTGACGAGTTGCAGGTTTAACGGTGTGCTTTCTGGAATAAAATAGATTTTATCGGCAGCTTTCATCAGAATTTGTTTGGTAAACTCTTTTTTCTCAGTCATTAAGCGATAAGCTTCTCGTACTCGCAACATACCAATCGCATCGTCAAGCGTATCACGATAAAGCACTATTCGACCGTGAGGAGAATGAGTTAACTGTCTTACGATAGATTTCCATTCGTCATTGACATCAATACCAAAAATCTCATTTCTTGGTACCATAATATCGCCAATCGTCACTTTTTCTAAATCCAAAATCGACAGTAACATATTTTGATTTCGTTGAGAAAGCTTTGATTTAGACTCATTAACGATTGTTCTCAGCTCTTCTTTTGAGACCGCATTTCCTTGTATTATCGGCGATTTAATTCCAAAGATACGCATCAGTATTAATGTAATTTTATTAAAAAACCAAACAATAGGTAGCATCAGTTTTTGCAAAGGAGAGAGAATAATACTACTTGGATAAGCAACGCGCTCTGGATAAAGTGCTGCAATTGATTTTGGAAGCACTTCAGCAAAAATAAGGATAATAAAGGTCAGTACACCAGTGGCTATTGCTACACCCGCATCACCGTATAAACGCATACCAACAATAGTAGCTAGTGCAGACGCAACAATATTAATCAGATTATTGCCAATCAATACTAAACTAATCAATCTGTCAGGACGTTGTAATAATTTTTCCACACGTTTTGCAGAGCGATTTCCTTGTTTTGCAGCATGACGAAGACGATAGCGGTTAATCGTCATCATACTGGTTTCAGTCCCAGAAAAATAAGCTGAGGCAATAATCATACATACAAGTATGATAATGAGCGTAGTTGTCGACACATACTCCAAAATTGAGATCCTTTTGCTACCCTAAAATAGAAAATTAATTAAGCACTAACTCTTGTAATAAACGATTACCAAAGAAAGCTAATGTTAAAATAATAGCGCCAATCAAATTAAAGATAATGACTTTCTTTCCTCTCCATCCTTCTCGGAAATGCCCCCATAATAAAATGATGTAAACAAACCAAGCAATGATAGAGAAAATAGATTTATGGATATTTTCTTTACCAAAAATATTATCCATATAAACCAAACCAGTACATAAGGTCAGTGTCAGTAATACCACACCCACTTGTGTGATATGAAACATTTTACGCTCAATTGACATTAATGGTGGCATTTGAGGTGAGAATTTTAGTTTCTTATTTTTTAGTTGATAGTCAAGCCAACTAAGTTGTAATGCATATAAAGCAGCAATTAACAGTGTGGCATAACTTAATAAAGCCAGCCCAATATGAATAAAGAGTGATGTGCTACTTTCAAGATGTGTAACAAATTCACCCGGCATCAGTGCTGCAATAATCAGATTGACTATTGAGAAACAATAAACAATAGGCAGTAAGAACCATGCACGTCCACGGGAAGCCACAATCGTCATAATAACGCAGACCATCAGGCTAACAATCGCACCTAGATTGGTGAGTGAAAGATTCTGCCCGCTGTGGGGACGGAAAATTAAAAATTTTAATGAAATGGCATGTGCAACAAGTGCAATTACCGCAAATAGTAGAGCTAATCCACGGTATCCATTCTGCTCTTTTCGTAACAGACCGGGCAAAAACAGCACCAGACTGAGTAAATAAGCGCAGACAGCGACGATAGAGATTGATATAACGGGCATAGTTTCGCTTACATATATTGTTTGAATAACTTCCTAGTATAGCGCTAGGAGCATACGGCTCCAACTATTGAAGTCATTAAGCTTAAATCTCTATGCAGAGATCCGCGAGTCATCGTGATATAATCGGTGGCATACATGACCGATAAGCCCAACTTTAACACTGAGCTAAGATAATGTTTGAGAATTTAAGTGACAGACTATCGCGCACATTGCGCAATATAAGCGGTCGAGGAAGACTGACCGAAGAAAACATTAAAGAGACATTGCGTGAAGTACGTATGGCTTTATTAGAAGCTGACGTTGCTTTACCTGTGGTTCGTGATTTTATTGCGCGCGTCAAAGAGAGCGCAGTAGGGCATGAAGTTAACAAAAGCCTGACACCGGGTCAGGAGTTTGTGAAGATTGTTCAAAATGAACTCGTCAATGCGATGGGGGAAGTGAATACTGACCTTGATCTATCAGCACAACCGCCAGCTGTTGTGTTAATGGCTGGTTTACAAGGTGCCGGTAAAACGACCAGTGTCGCAAAATTAGGTAAATTCTTAAAAGAGAAAAAGAAGAAAAAAGTTCTTGTTGTTTCTGCTGACGTTTATCGCCCAGCAGCGATTAAACAGCTTGAAACGTTAGCCGAAACGGTTGGCATTGATTTCTTCCCTTCTACTGTTCAAGAAAATCCAGTCACAATTGCAAGTAATGCATTAAAACATGCACAACTTCAATTCTATGATGTATTGCTGGTGGATACAGCAGGTCGTTTACACGTAGATGAAGGCATGATGGAAGAAATCCAACTCCTCCATAAAGCCATTAATCCAGTTGAAACCCTGTTTGTTGTTGACGCCATGACGGGTCAAGATGCGGCAAATACAGCAAAAGCATTTAATGAAGCACTGCCATTAACAGGGGTTGTATTAACCAAAGTTGATGGTGATGCGCGCGGTGGTGCGGCATTATCAATCCGCCATATCACTGGTAAGCCAATTAAATTCCTCGGTGTTGGGGAAAAAACAGAAGCCTTAGAACCTTTCCACCCAGATCGTATCGCCTCTCGTATTTTGGGAATGGGTGATGTTCTGTCTTTGATTGAAGACATTGAAAGCAAAGTTGATAGAGCTCAGGCTGAAAAGCTAGCGACAAAACTTAAAAAAGGTGATGGCTTTGATCTAAATGATTTCTTAGATCAATTAAAGCAAATGAAGAACATGGGCGGCATGGCGAGTATGTTAAGCAAAATGCCGGGTATGTCTCAGGTGCCAGATGCAGTAAAATCACAAATGGATGATTCAATTTTAGTGAAAATGGAAGCGATTATTAACTCCATGACTAAAAAAGAACGTCAAAAACCGGAAATCATCAAAGGTTCCAGAAAACGCCGTATTGCAGCAGGTTCAGGAACACAAGTGCAAGACGTCAACCGTTTGTTAAAACAGTTTGATGATATGCAACGCATGATGAAAAAAATGAAAAAAGGTGGCATGGCTAAGATGATGCGTAGCATGAAAGGTATGATGCCACCTGGATTCCCAGGCCGATAAAATCAAAAAGCCTGAAAAAAAACGTGCTTTGGATTGCTTTTTTCGCCAAAGTGAGTAAACTTTTCGGGCTTTTTATATGACAACCGGACTCCGTTCCTCGATGGCGTCTGGTTGTTTTATTAACTAATGAGGATGTTATGGTAACAATTCGTTTAGCTCGTGGCGGCGCAAAAAAGCGTCCGTTTTACCAAGTAGTAGTAACCGATAGCCGCAATGCGCGTGATGGTCGTTTCATTGAGCGTGTAGGCTTTTATAACCCACTGGCAACCGGTAATGCAGAAGAATTACGTTTAGACGTAGACCGTGTTGAACACTGGGTTGCTCAAGGCGCAACAGTTTCAGAACGTGTTGCTGGCCTGATCAAATCAGCGAAGAAAAGCGCTTAATCTGTCGCGGTGGTAACAATGAGCGAACAAAAAACCTTAAAAGAGCCTGTAGAACCTATTGTTATGGGTAAGTTGGGCTCACCTTACGGGATCCGTGGTTGGCTCAGAGTTTTTTCCTCCACCGAACACGCCGAAAACATTTTTGAATATCAACCGTGGTTTATTCAGCGTCATGGACAGTGGGAAACCATTGAAATTGAAAGTTGGAAACATCACAACCAAGATATTATCGTCAAGCTAAAAGGTATTGATGACAGAGATGCGGCCAATTTCCTGACTAATTTTGAAATTGTCGTGAATACTTCGCAACTTCCAGAACTTGAAGGTGAATATTACTGGAAAGATCTAATGGGTTGCCATGTAGAAACTGATAAAGGCTACGATCTAGGTGTCGTTACAGACATGATGGAAACGGGCTCAAATGATGTCTTGGTAATTAAAGCAAATCTGAAAGATGCGTTCGGTATCGGGGAACGGTTAGTTCCGTTTCTTGATGGGCAGGTTATCAAGAAAGTCGATCTCTCAGCGAAAAAAATTATCGTTGATTGGGATCCTGGTTTTTAGATTATCCGGTTAACGGTTCTCAATAGTGGGACACAAAAATGTGGATTGGGGTAATTAGCCTATTTCCAGAAATGTTCCGCTCTATAACCGAGTACGGGGTGACTGGTCGGGCAGTGAAGCATGGTCTGCTCAATGTAGAGTGTTGGAATCCCCGAGATTTTACATACGACAGACACAATACCGTTGATGATCGTCCTTATGGCGGTGGTCCCGGTATGTTGATGATGGTTCAACCTTTAAGGGAAGCCATTCATCAAGCGAAAGCTGCGGCAGGTGATGGAGCAAAGGTGATTTATTTATCACCTCAGGGACGCAAACTCGATCAACAAGGAGTTTGTGAACTGGCTACAAATGAGAAGCTAATTCTAGTTTGTGGTCGGTATGAAGGTATAGACGAGCGTGTCATTCAGACTGAAATCGATGAAGAGTGGTCTGTAGGTGATTACGTATTAAGTGGTGGGGAATTACCTGCCATGATAATGATAGATGCAGTAGCGCGTTTTGTACCGGGTGTTCTCGGACACGCAGCCTCTGCGAAAGAAGATTCTTTTGCTGAAGGTTTACTGGATCATCCTCACTATACTCGCCCAGAGGTTTTAGATGGTATGGAAGTTCCGGCAGTTTTACTGTCAGGCAACCATGCTCATATTAATCGCTGGCGCATGAAACAATCACTGGGTCGAACCTGGCTAAGAAGACCTGAGCTTCTGGAAAGCCTAGCTCTGACTGACGAGCAAAGAGTGCTGTTAACAGAGTTCCAACGGGAACATCTGTCAGGAACAGCAGAGTAAGTCTGACACAAGATGTCATTAATATCAGTTTACCTAGGGTAAGAGAGTTATTATGAGCAATATTATTAAACAAATCGAACAAGAACAGATGAAGCAAGATGTTCCTTCATTCCGTCCTGGTGACACTTTAGAAGTTAAAGTATGGGTTGTTGAAGGTTCTAAAAAACGTCTGCAGGCATTCGAGGGCGTGGTTATCGCTATCCGTAACCGCGGTCTGCACTCTGCATTCACTGTTCGTAAAATTTCTAATGGCGAAGGTGTTGAGCGTGTATTCCAAACTCACTCTCCAGTCGTAGATAGCATCACTGTTAAACGTCGTGGTGCGGTTCGTCAAGCTAAACTGTACTACCTGCGTGAGCGTTCAGGTAAGGCTGCTCGTATCAAAGAGCGTCTTAACGCTAAATAATACGCTTTCGCACATCCGAAAGTTATTGTTAAAAGGTCAGCATTTGCTGACCTTTTTTTATATCCCTTATATTAAAAAATATTGTTTATTAGTTTTTTCTCTCTTTTACTTCTTATATCCCCATCTTATCTATTCTTCTTATGTCGAGATTCATTAAAAGACAGTGTGTAAATTTTAATTTACATCCTTAAGTTTTAATTTAATCTTTATCACGTTATTTTCATCTCACTTAAAATTCTTAACTAATTGTTATTTATTGTTTATTTGTAATGAAGGTTATAAGTGTAAAGTTTGAATTACAATAATATTGAATTTATTGAAAATACGGATTGATTTCTTTACATCTCATGATATCTTATCTTTCAGACACACAAAAAATCACAATGACAGATATAAAAAAGGTAAAGATTATGATCATGCAAAAAGACGCACTCAATAATGTGAATATCAGCGAAGAGCTGGTTTTAATTACTCCAGAAGAGTTAAAACAAAAATACCCATTGAGTCGCAATGATCTGCATGCCATTGCTCAGTCACGTCAAACAATTTCTGAAATTGTCCAACGTCGTGATCCTCGCTTACTCGTGGTATGTGGGCCTTGTTCCATTCATGATGTCGATGTTGCGTTAGATTACGCAAAACGCCTGAAAGTCTTAGCGTCTGAATTAAGTGATAGTCTGTATATTGTGATGCGTGTCTACTTTGAAAAACCTCGTACAACCGTTGGCTGGAAAGGCTTAATTAGCGATCCATTTATGGATGGTAGCTTTGAAATGGAAAAAGGGTTACATATTGCCCGTAAGCTACTGACCGAACTTGTACAATTAGGTCTGCCTCTGGCAACTGAAGCATTAGATCCTAACAATCCACAATACTTAGGTGATTTATTTAGTTGGTCTGCAATTGGTGCTAGAACAACTGAATCTCAAACTCACCGTGAAATGGCATCAGGGCTTTCAATGCCAGTTGGATTTAAAAACGGAACAGATGGCAACTTAGATACTGCAATTAACGCCATGAAAGCGGCCTCTATGCCACACCGTTTTATGGGAATTAATCAATCAGGGCAAGTTTGTTTATTGCAAACGCAAGGTAACCCTGATGGTCATGTGATTTTACGTGGTGGTAAAACACCAAACTACCATGAAGAGGATGTTGCTCAATGCGAAGCTCACATGGTGAAAGCAGGATTAAAACCATCATTAATGATTGATTGTAGCCACGGCAACTCTAACAAAGATTTTCGTCGTCAAACGGCAGTAGTTGATTCAGTGATTGAGCAAATCACTAAAGGTAATGAATCTATCACTGGTATTATGTTAGAAAGTCATATTAATGAAGGTAATCAATCTTCAGAGCAACCTCGTAGTGATATGAAATACGGTGTCTCAGTAACAGATGCATGTATTAGTTGGGAAACAACGGAGTCAGTGTTAAGAAATTTACATGCTCAACTTTCTCCGATTTTGGCTCAGCGTGAAGCACAGTTAAAAAAAGTTAGCTAAGTTAGATAACCATAAAGAAAAAAGAGGCAAGCATAGATGGCTGAAGAATTACAAGGTTTGCGTGAGCAAATTGATCAGGTAGATAAATCACTGCTTTCTTTACTCGCAAAAAGAATGCAGCTGGTAGCTGAAGTGGGGGAAGTTAAAAATCGCCACGGCTTACCGATTTATGCACCTGATAGAGAAGCCTCCATGCTTGCTTCTCGTCGTAATGATGCACAAAAGATGGGAATTTCCCCAGAGTTAATTGAAGATGTATTACGCCGAGTAATGCGAGAATCCTATACTAAAGAAAATGATAAAGGATTTAAAACTCTCAACCCTCAACTTGGTAAAATCGTTATTGTGGGAGGAAATGGGAAAATGGGTAAACTATTTTCTCGTTTGTTTACACTCTCTGGCTATCAAGTTGAAAGCTTAGAAGCGGATGAATGGCAAACTAAATCGCCTGCTATTTTTGATGATGCAGGAATGGTGATTGTCAGTGTACCTATTCATTTAACTGTTGAGGTTATTGAAAAACTTCCTGAATTACCTGAAAACTGTTTACTTGTAGATCTCGCTTCTATTAAAAAAGCCCCTCTAGAGGCGATGTTAAAGGCACATAGTGGGCCAGTTTTGGGACTTCATCCAATGTTTGGCCCTGATGTACCTAGTTTAGCAAAACAGGTTGTGGCGTACTGTGAAGGACGAAATCATACTGCATTTGAATGGTTGTTAGAGCAGTTAATGGTATGGGGAGCAAGAATTGAGGCTATTGCGCCAGAAGAGCATGATAAAAACATGAGTTTTATTCAAGCTCTTCGACATTTTACTACTTTTGCTTATGGCCAGCATTTAGCAAAAGAAAAAGTTGATTTGGCAAGTTTACTGCGACTCTCATCACCTATTTATCGCTTAGAATTGGCAATGATAGGGCGCTTATTTGCTCAGGACCCACAACTTTATGCTGATATTATTTTGTCATCAAAAGAGAATATTGAATTAATTCGTAGATATCATCACTCATTAGGTCAAGCTATCGATCTATTAGATATAAATGCAAAGGGTGAGTTTATCCATTCATTTAATAACGTGAGTGATTGGTTTGGTGATTATGCTTCTCAATTTATGAAAGAGAGTGGTGTATTATTACAAAAAGCGAATGATAGCCGAATCTAGTTAAATTATTTGTTATATAAAAGGCCGAGCAATAAATAAATTGTTCGGCCTTTTTATTTTATTAATTATTCCATTTTTAGCTTATCGCCACTCATCATCACAAGGTGGCCAAACACAACCACTAGGATCTGAAGTATTACTATTACTTTGAGAATATTCATTTATTGATGCTCTATTTTCTTTTACTTCTTCATAAAAATGAGCGCTTGCATAATTAGTGAATAAAAATGAGAGTATTAGTATATATTTTTTATTCATAAAAGTTCCTTTTTAAATAATATGTTATAAGTCAATAGTCTTTGGGATCAGGACAAGGACTTACTGTGCAACGACTCAAATCTGATTGAGACGTTAATGAATAAGCGTAATAACTCTCTTGTGATTGAACTTCATCTACGTTATTAGTAAAAAATAGACTTAAAATCAGTATGATAAAAGTATTCATATTATCTCCCTATCATTTCAAAAATTTAATAATAGATAAAAACCACCTATTTTTATTCAGAAAATAAAAGTAGAGAAATATAAATATACATTTAAAAACAATGGGATAAATATCTAATTTTATCAATAGACTAATCCATCTTATATTTATTGTTATTTAATTGTTATTGTCGGGTTTAATTAAAGAATAATTAATGTTCGATATTGTCTTTTTATTAAAAGTTATTTGTTGATGAGATCTTAAAACTGAATGAAATTAAAAGGTATTATGAAAACTATAACAATGATCAAAAAAATGACTATAACAAATATCGTAAATTATATTTTATAAACTCTTTTTTTTGCAAGAAGTGCTAAAAACTCAATTGTATTATTTTTTATTTATATTCCGACGTGTTTTTCAAGGGGTAATTTATGGATTTTTTAATACAACTCGCCATTATATTAGTGTGTCTATTTTATGGGGCTAGGAAAGGGGGAATTGCATTAGGTTTATTAGGTGGTGTAGGTCTGGTTATTTTAGTTTTCATTTTTAAACTTCCTCCGGGAAAACCACCTGTTGATGTAATGCTAGTTATTATTGCCGTTGTTTCTGCATCAGCAACATTACAAGCATCTGGTGGGTTAGATGTTATGTTGCAAATAGCAGAAAAGTTATTACGTAAAAATCCAAAATATATTTCTATTGTTGCACCACTTGTAACTTGTACTCTTACAATATTATGTGGTACCGGACACGTTGTTTATACCATATTGCCGATTATTTATGACGTGTCGATTAAAAATAATATTCGCCCTGAAAGACCAATGGCGGCAAGTACAATTGGCTCTCAAATGGGGATTATTGCCAGCCCAGTTTCCGTTGCCGTTGTTACATTAGTCGCAATGCTCGGTGATGTAACCTTTAATGGTAAACACCTTGAGTTTTTAGATTTATTAGCAATCACTATTCCTTCAACTTTTATCGGTATTTTAGCTATTGGTATCTTTAGCTGGTTTAGAGGAAAAGACTTAGATAAAGACCAACGCTTCCAAGAATTTATTTCAGTACCTGAAAACCATGATTATGTTTATGGTGATACAGCAACGCTTCTAGATAAAAAGCTGCCAATGAAAAACTGGGTAGCAATGTGGATATTCTTAGGTGCAATTGCTGTTGTTGCAATATTAGGGGCTTTCTCTGAAATACGTCCTGTATTTAATGGTAAACCATTATCTATGGTACTCGTTATTCAGATGTTTATGTTATTAGCTGGCGCATCAATTATTATTATCTGTAAAACTAACCCTTCTCTTATTTCTAAAAATGAAGTATTCCGTTCAGGGATGATCGCAATTGTTGCTGTGTATGGTATTGCTTGGATGGCAGAAACTATGTTCTCTGCGCATATGAAAGAAATAGAAGCGGCATTGGGGCAATTAGTACGAGAATATCCTTGGGCATATGCGGTTGTCTTATTATTAGTATCTAAGTTTGTTAACTCTCAAGCGGCGGCTTTAGCTGCGATTGTTCCTTTAGCATTGGGTATTGGTGTTGATCCTGCTTATATCATCGCATCGGCACCAGCTTGTTATGGTTATTATATTCTGCCAACTTACCCTAGTGACTTAGCGGCAATTCAATTTGACCGTTCTGGTACAACTCGAATAGGGCGTTTTGTTATTAACCACAGCTTTATTCTGCCGGGATTAATTGGTGTAACAGTTTCCTGTGTCTTTGGTTGGGTATTTGCTGCGATGTATGGTTTCTTATAATTAACGTTAAATAAGAACATAAAAAAAGCCAGATAGTTGTACGCTATCTGGCTTTTATCTTTGTATGAGGTTATTTCACTTCAACAGGAACAACATTTTCTGAAGGGTAACAGCCTAATACTTTTAATGAGCGTGTTGTTTGCGATAAATCGTGTAAGGCTTTTTGCATATTGATATCACGTAAATTTGCTTGAACATCAATATAAAACATCTCTTCCCAAGGAGTGCCATTAATAGGACGTGACTCAAGTTTTGTCATAATAATGTCGTATTTTTTTAAAATCATTAATGCATCAACTAATGCACCTGCTTGTTGCCCTGTTGCCATTAAGAAGGTTGTTTTAGCAGGAACTTGGTCTGAAACATCAATCGCTTTTCGCGCAATAACGATAAAGCGAGTTACGTTTATTTGCTGGTTTGCTAAATTATTGGCTAAGGGTTTTAAACCATAAAGAGAGCCACCGGCTTCACTACCAATAGCAGCAACGTGTGGCGATTGTGCAAGAGCTACTTTTTCCATTGCAGCGGCTGTGCTTTCGCAATATTCAATCTTCCAGTTTGGATACTGATTTAAATAATGGCTACATTGTTGGAAGGGTTGAGGGTGACTATAAATAGTTTGCAATTCTTCTGTGCTGCTATCAACACTCGTTAAAAGTGCATGATTAATAGGAATGCGAATTTCCCCAACAATAGAGATGGATGTTGTTTGCAGTAAATCGTAAACATCATTAATTGCACCAGAGCTGGTATTTTCAATTGGCAGTAAACCGTAATCAGCTTGACCGGTATCGACAAGTGTAAAAATGTCGTCAAATTTCTGACAAGTACAATCAATGAAGGTATCAAAATGGCGAGCTGCATATTGACGAGCGGCAATATGTGAATAAGAGCCTTTAGGCCCTAAATAAGCAATTCTAGCTGACTCATTAGGTGTTGCATTGAGATGTTGTTGTAGGATGGCTTGTTGCGTTAAGACAGAGTCTTCAATGATCATTTGAAAAATACGACTAATATAGAAACCATCTAGCCCAACGTTTTTTCCTTTCTCAATTAATAAATCAAGTAATTCACGCTCACGATTTTTATCTCTAATAGGGCGATGTGTATTCAATTTAAATTGAGCGACATCAGCAGATAATTGGCGTCTGTTTGCTAACAACGTTAGTAATTCTGAATCTAACGTCGTGATTTTATCTCTGATTGCTAATAAATCGAGTTTTTCCATGTTTAAGCCCTATACCGTTATGTCATACCATCATAAATAAAAAAGCCTCCAGTTGGAGGCTATTGTCGTTCTTACTTTTCTTTCTGAAATGACAAAGCCTCTTAATGAAAGAGTAAAAAGAAAAAGAAGAAAGGCAAATGTGAATGTTTGTTCATTATATTGATTGGTAAATTATTTAACATATAGCTATCAAACATGATGATGTGAAAGGAGTCAAGAAAAATACAATAAAAAGCGCATCACGAGGATGCGCAGAGGCGTTTTGAGTCAGTGATTTATTCTAATTTTTAATCTTGCTTTACTATTTACATTTCATCGACAAGTAAATTCTCTTCTTTCAGGCTGTTATCAGCCCGACGAGATTCGTTTTTATGCTGAACTTTGTTTAATTGACGTTCAAGTTTTGCCAGTAAGTCATTAATTGCAACATACATATCGGCGTGTTGTGCATTAGCGACCAGTTGCCCATTTGGTGTATGAATGCTGGCATCAACACTAAAACCTTTAGGACTTTTCGTAAGAATAATATGAGGATTGATTAAATTCACCTGCCATTTATTGAGTTTAGTTAGACGGCTTTCAATGTGTTCACGTAGTGCTGGGGTAATTTCCATTTGTTTGCTAGTAATATTTATAATCATATAGTTACCTCTTTATTACTCCGTCTTCGATAACTTCAGAATATAGTGATATACAATTTAAAACATGATCAAAATCACTTTTTGTTAGATGTATGTGTAACTAGTAATAGAAACGTGACAAATGATAAATAGCTGAAAAAGACCGCTTGTTAAGTTGCATTTATTCAGTCATATTAGGAAGGTTGGGCTGATGAAAAGTAAAGACGATTTAGCTAGAAAAGAATAAAAAAACAGCAGCGATAAGCTGCTGTTTTTGATGGTGATGTTTTAGTTAGGCTGGATTTGCTGCAATCAGTGAAGCTACTTTTTCAGCTTCTTGTGTCAGACCTAATTCTTTATAAGCGTTTTCCATGTAGACAAGCGCATCACGAGTGGCTTGTGTATCAGGATAATCACGCATCATTTGCTCTACTCTATTAATAACCGCGACATAAGCCCCTCGTTTAGTATAGAATTTCGCAACAGAAAGCTCATACTTCGCTAAACGGTTTTTAAGAAAGACTAGGCGTTTGGTTGCATCGGCGACATAAAGGCTGTCTGGATAGTAACGAACTAATTGACTAAAATCTTTAAATGCCACGATTGCATGTTGAGGATCACGGTCTGAACGATCAATACCAAAGAATCCTTGTAATGCACTATCATCTAATGCTTGAGCCGTTAAGCCACGCATATAAAGAACATAGTCGATATTAGGATGGGTTGGGTTTAATCGCATAAAACGGTCGATTGCAGAAATCGCCATTGGTAGTTCTGCTGATTTATAATAAGCATAAATCAGATCGAGTTGAACTTGTTGCGAATAAGGGCCAAAAGGATAGCGATTATCGAGAGACTCTAATTGTTTGATAGCCGCTCCATAATTGCCATCTAGCAATTTTTCCTGACTGGTTGAGTAAAGCTCAGAAGGCGACATATCGGCAGTAGCGTCTTTGTCTGAACTCGAACAGCCAGCAAGTAACAGGCTTACAGTGGCCGCTGCCACCAGGTATTTAATGCGTCTCATCACGTATTGATTATCCTCTGAATAGGTTTGGGGAGTCTCTCCGTGAAGCTCCCCTGAAATCGGTTACACTATAACTCATTTTAAATGAAACGGCTGTGCCGTCAAAACACTAACTTAATTAATAGAAAATTATTTATGTCTCAACAAATACGACTTAATGCTACAGTCGCAGATTCACAGCTGGGTCAACGCTTAGATCAGGCTTTGGCCGAAATGTTCCCTGATTATTCAAGATCTCGTATAAAAGAGTGGATCTTAGACAATAGAGTGCAGGTTAACGATAAAATCATCAATAAGCCAAAAGAAAAAATGCTTGGCGGTGAAAAAATTGAAGTCGATGCCTTAATTGAAGAGGAAGTTCGCTGGGAGCCTCAGAATATTCCGTTAAATATCGTCTATGAAGATGATGATATTTTAGTTATCAATAAGCCAAGAGATCTCGTTGTACATCCTGGTGCTGGTAACCCAGATGGCACCGTATTAAATGCATTACTTTATCGCTATCCAGAGATTGCTAATGTACCTCGTGCAGGTATTGTCCACCGATTGGATAAAGATACAACAGGTTTAATGGTTGTTGCAAAAACAGTTCCTGCACAAACGCATTTAGTAGAAGCTTTACAACGTCGTGAAATCACCCGTGAGTATGAAGCTGTTGCAACAGGAAGAATGACGGCTGGTGGATTAGTGAATGAACCTATTTCTCGACATCCAACTAAACGTACTCATATGGCTGTGCACCCAATGGGTAAACCAGCAGTAACACATTATCGTGTTATGGAGCATTTCCGTGCTCATACACGTTTGCGTTTACGTTTAGAAACTGGCCGTACTCACCAAATTCGTGTTCATATGGCTCATATTCACCATGCGTTAATTGGTGATCAGCTTTATGCAGGAAGACCTCGTCCTTTAAAAGGGGCTTCAGATGAATTACGTGAAACGTTACGTTTGTTTGATAGACAAGCTTTGCACGCAACGATGCTACGTCTTTATCATCCGATAACGGGTATTGAAATGGAATGGCATGCACCATTGCCTGATGATATGGTTAAGCTTATCGATGTGCTAAAAGCTGACGTTGAACAGTTTAAAGATGAAATGGATTGGTAAATGACTTCATTGATTTTTCCAGATTGGCCACAACCTGAAAATATTGGGTCTTGCAGTACCTTGAGAGAAGGGGGGATTAGTTTGCCACCCTATAATAGCCTCAACTTAGGTACTCATGTTGGTGATAAATTGTCTGATGTCGAAGAAAATAGACGCAGACTTTGCCAACAAGCTCAACTGCCTGAAATGCCACTATGGCTTGAACAAGTTCATGGCACTCATGTTGTTACACTAAATACTGAGAAAAATAATGAAGTACAAGGTGATGCCCTTTACGCCTCTACTAAGAAAAAAGTTTGCGCAATTATGACGGCAGATTGTTTGCCTGTCCTTTTTACAACGATTGATGGAACAGAAGTTGGCGCTGCTCATGGTGGATGGCGAGGGCTTTGCCACGGTGTATTACAAAATACACTTGCGCATTTTAAAACACCTAAAGACCAAATTATGGCATGGTTAGGGCCAGCCATTGGACCAACCGCTTTTGAGGTCGGTGCAGAAGTTCGGTTGGCGTTTATCGAAAAAAATATTGCCTTTGAGCCTGCTTTTATTCCCCACAATGGTAAATACTTAGCTAATATTTATATGTTAGCGAGAATAATCTTACAGGAAAGTGGAGTAACTCAGATTTATGGTGGTGATTTTTGTACTGTAACTGATCCATCGCGCTTTTTCTCTTATAGACGAGAGCATATAACAGGGCGAATGGCATCATTAATCTGGATTAAATAAACTTCCTCTCAACGTTTTTTCTCACTTATCTCAAATATTGATAAATATTTTTGCTCAGAATTTTTATTTTGAGCTTGAATATTGTCAAAATGACCTCATCTATTCTCCAGTTACGAATTTTACTTTAAATTTTACTTGGAGGTGTTATGCGTCTGGATAAATTAACCAATAAATTCCAGCAAGCTCTCGCAGACGCCCAGTCATTGGCACTTGGGAACGATAATCAATTTATAGAACCCATACATTTACTGAGTGCGTTATTTAATCAACAAGGTGGCTCAATTCGCCCTCTATTAACATCTGTAGGTGTTAATGCATCGCAATTTAATGAGAGAATTAATGATGCTTTGTCTCGATTACCTAAAGTCGAAGGTGCTGGTGGAGAGGTTCATCCCTCAAATGATTTAATTAAGCACCTTAATTTGTGCGATAAATTGGCACAGAAAAAAGGTGATGAATTTATTTCATCAGAGCTCTTTCTTTTAGCTGCGATGGAAACCGGTGGTCAAGTTGCTGACATGCTAAAAGCAGCCGGAGCGAATAAAGCAAGTCTTGAGATAGCGATTGAAAAAATACGTGGTGGAGAAACAGTGAACGATCAAAATGCAGAAGACCAACGTCAGGCATTGAAAAAATATACTGTGGATTTAACGGAAAGAGCAGAACAAGGCAAACTCGATCCTGTCATTGGTCGTGATGAAGAAATAAGAAGAACTATTCAAGTTCTACAACGCCGTACTAAAAATAACCCTGTACTTATTGGTGAACCAGGGGTAGGTAAAACGGCAATAGTTGAAGGTTTAGCTCAACGTATTGTTAATGGTGAAGTCCCTGAAGGTTTAAAAAATAAACGTGTGCTTTCTTTGGATATGGGCTCGTTATTAGCTGGTGCTAAATATCGTGGTGAATTTGAAGAACGTTTAAAAGCTGTTTTAAATGATTTATCTAAACAGGAAGGTAGCGTTATTCTGTTTATTGATGAATTACATACAATGGTTGGTGCAGGTAAAGCCGAAGGCGCTATGGATGCAGGAAATATGTTAAAACCTGCATTAGCACGTGGTGAATTGCACTGTGTGGGTGCAACAACACTTGATGAATATCGTCAATACATTGAAAAAGATGCGGCATTAGAACGTCGTTTCCAAAAAGTGTATGTGGCAGAGCCAACAGTAGAAGACACGATCGCTATTTTGCGTGGTCTGAAAGAACGTTATGAACTTCATCATCATGTTCAAATTACCGATCCCGCGATTGTTGCTGCAGCGACTTTATCTCATCGCTATATTTCTGACCGTATGTTGCCAGATAAAGCGATTGACTTGATTGATGAAGCGGGTGCAAGCCTACGTATGCAAATGGATTCAAAACCAGAAGCATTAGATAGACTTGATAGACGTATTATTCAGCTTAAACTTGAGCAACAAGCACTGCAAAAAGAGTCTGATGATGCAAGTAAAAAACGTTTAGAAATGCTAAATGAAGAACTTGCTGAAAAAGAGAAAGAATATTCTGTTTTAGAAGAAGAGTGGAAAGCAGAAAAAGTGGAGCTTACGGGTACTCAGCATATTAAGTCTGAATTAGAGCAAGCACGTATTGCATTAGAACAAGCTCGCCGTAGTGGTGATTTAGCTAAAATGTCAGAGATCCAATATGGACAAATTCCGACATTAGAAAAACAGCTTGCCGAAGCTAATAAAGCTGAAGATAAGCATATGAAGCTGTTACGCAATAAAGTCACTGATGCTGAGATTGCTGAGATCTTAGCGCGTTGGACAGGTATTCCTGTATCTAGAATGCTAGAGGGGGAACGTGAAAAACTGCTAAGAATGGAACAAGAATTACATAGACGTGTTATTGGCCAGGCTGAGGCTGTAAGTGCAGTATCTAATGCTATCCGTCGTAGTCGTGCTGGATTATCTGATCCTAATCGCCCAATAGGTTCGTTCTTGTTCTTAGGACCAACAGGGGTTGGTAAGACTGAGTTGTGTAAAGCGCTAGCGAACTTCTTGTTTGATAGTGATGATGCAATGGTTCGTATCGATATGTCTGAGTTTATGGAAAAACACTCCGTTTCTCGTTTAGTGGGGGCGCCTCCAGGATATGTTGGTTACGAAGAAGGTGGATATTTAACAGAAGCCGTTCGTCGTCGCCCTTATTCAGTTATCTTATTAGATGAAGTTGAAAAAGCGCATCCAGATGTATTCAATATTTTATTACAAGTATTGGATGATGGTCGTTTAACGGATGGACAAGGCAGAACTGTCGATTTTCGTAATACAGTTGTGATTATGACATCGAACTTAGGGTCTGATTTAATTCAAGAACGTTTCGGGACAATTGATTACCCTGAAATGAAAACTATTGTGATGGATGTTGTTGGCCATCATTTCAGACCAGAGTTTATTAACCGTATTGATGAAGTTGTGGTATTCCACCCATTAGGTAAAGAAAACATTGCTGCGATTGCACAAATTCAGTTGCGTCGTTTATACCAGCGTTTAGAAGAGCGTGGTTATCACGTTACAATTACAGGCGCTGCATTAGAGAAATTGAGCGAAGTTGGATTCGACCCAATCTATGGGGCTCGCCCATTGAAACGAGCTATCCAGCAAGAGGTTGAAAACCCATTAGCTCAAGATATCTTGTCTGGCAAATTATTACCGGGCAAAGAGATTATCTTAGATTTAGATGACAATAAGATAATTGCAAAACAGTAATAGGGCTTCTTCTCTATTGATTTTGATAAAGAAGAGATGTCATTAAATTGAAAAAGAGGCTTATATAAGCCTCTTTTTTTATGTTTTATGTCTTAATGAGGGAGAATAAAGATAATCTACAAATAGTGTTTTTTATATTTGAAACTTTTTTAGACACTAATTGTCTATTATTTGTACCCAAAAGGCCGGTTTGATTATTAAGTGCGCTGTTGGAAGTTTTTTTTTAAATAATACTTGTCACACTCAGAAAACTCCCTATAATGCGCCCTCGTTGTCACGGCAAACCACGCTAAGTGAGTTAGTTGAGAGAACGAAGAAAAAAAGTGAAAAGCCTTGTAAATAAACGCTTGACACTGAATGAGGAAGATGTAGAATGCACCTCCTCGCAACAACGCAGAAGACCGGAAACGGCAGCGAATGTTGCATTGCTCTTTAACAAATTATCAGACAATCTGTGTGGGCACTCGCAGAGACGATATCTTCTAAAATATTAGATGTATCAAGTCTTGAAGAGTGAACAACAAAAGTAATTCATTTATGAATAGCTAAGTTTTCGATTTCTTTGAGCATCAAACACTTTTAATTGAAGAGTTTGATCATGGCTCAGATTGAACGCTGGCGGCAGGCCTAACACATGCAAGTCGAGCGGTAACAGGGGAAAGCTTGCTTTCTTGCTGACGAGCGGCGGACGGGTGAGTAATGTATGGGGATCTGCCCGATAGAGGGGGATAACTACTGGAAACGGTGGCTAATACCGCATGACGTCTACGGACCAAAGCAGGGGCTCTTCGGACCTTGCGCTATCGGATGAACCCATATGGGATTAGCTAGTAGGTGAGGTAATGGCTCACCCTAGGCAACGATCTCTAGCTGGTCTGAGAGGATGATCAGCCACACTGGGACTGAGACACGGCCCAGACTCCTACGGGAGGCAGCAGTGGGGAATATTGCACAATGGGCGCAAGCCTGATGCAGCCATGCCGCGTGTATGAAGAAGGCCTTAGGGTTGTAAAGTACTTTCAGCGGGGAGGAAGGTGTTAAGATTAATACTCTTAGCAATTGACGTTACCCGCAGAAGAAGCACCGGCTAACTCCGTGCCAGCAGCCGCGGTAATACGGAGGGTGCAAGCGTTAATCGGAATTACTGGGCGTAAAGCGCACGCAGGCGGTCAATTAAGTCAGATGTGAAAGCCCCGAGCTTAACTTGGGAATTGCATCTGAAACTGGTTGGCTAGAGTCTTGTAGAGGGGGTAGAATTCCACGTGTAGCGGTGAAATGCGTAGAGATGTGGAGGAATACCGGTGGCGAAGGCGGCCCCCTGGACAAAGACTGACGCTCAGGTGCGAAAGCGTGGGGAGCAAACAGGATTAGATACCCTGGTAGTCCACGCTGTAAACGATGTCGATTTAGAGGTTGTGGTCTTGAACCGTGGCTTCTGGAGCTAACGCGTTAAATCGACCGCCTGGGGAGTACGGCCGCAAGGTTAAAACTCAAATGAATTGACGGGGGCCCGCACAAGCGGTGGAGCATGTGGTTTTAATTCGATGCAACGCGAAGAACCTTACCTACTCTTGACATCCAGAGAATCCTTTAGAGATAGAGGAGTGCCTTCGGGAACTCTGAGACAGGTGCTGCATGGCTGTCGTCAGCTCGTGTTGTGAAATGTTGGGTTAAGTCCCGCAACGAGCGCAACCCTTATCCTTTGTTGCCAGCGCGTAATGGCGGGAACTCAAAGGAGACTGCCGGTGATAAACCGGAGGAAGGTGGGGATGACGTCAAGTCATCATGGCCCTTACGAGTAGGGCTACACACGTGCTACAATGGCAGATACAAAGAGAAGCGACCTCGCGAGAGCAAGCGGAACTCATAAAGTCTGTCGTAGTCCGGATTGGAGTCTGCAACTCGACTCCATGAAGTCGGAATCGCTAGTAATCGTAGATCAGAATGCTACGGTGAATACGTTCCCGGGCCTTGTACACACCGCCCGTCACACCATGGGAGTGGGTTGCAAAAGAAGTAGGTAGCTTAACCTTCGGGAGGGCGCTTACCACTTTGTGATTCATGACTGGGGTGAAGTCGTAACAAGGTAACCGTAGGGGAACCTGCGGTTGGATCACCTCCTTACCTAAGAGATACGTGTTATGTGCAGTGCTCACACAGATTGTCTGATGAAGAACGAGCAGAAATACCGGTATAGGCTTGTAGCTCAGGTGGTTAGAGCGCACCCCTGATAAGGGTGAGGTCGGTGGTTCAAGTCCACTCAGGCCTACCAAATCGTATTGATACTGCGTTGTGAATCCACTCGTTTACTGATGTAAACTTCGTGGCTCCACGCCTTGTCTCACTGCGATTGGCTCAATTCTTCCTTAAAGGAACACTTCCGATAAGAGAGAAACCTGAGAAACAAAAACGGTATTAAAGAATGCATTATGGGGCTATAGCTCAGCTGGGAGAGCGCCTGCCTTGCACGCAGGAGGTCAGCGGTTCGATCCCGCTTAGCTCCACCATAATCTCTTGAATATAAAACAATAATTCAGAGTATATTAGCAATAGTATACTGCGAATTATTTTGCTCTTTAACAATCTGGAACAAGCTGAAAAATTGAAAACAAATCAATATATCACCGAGGTATATTGATGAGTCTCTCAAAATCTCAAATCTGAAAGTACTCTTCAGAAAGGATATGCGAGCAAAATGATTTCAAGGCGGACAGCGCACAGCAAGCGGAGCATACTCAAAGTATGTGAGCATTGCGAGCACTGCCCAACGTCAAAATCATGAAGCGCAGCAATCCGTTTTAGAAGACACCTTCGGGTTGTGAGGTTAAGCGAATAAGCGTACACGGTGGATGCCTAGGCAATCAGAGGCGATGAAGGACGTGCTAATCTGCGATAAGCGTCGGTAAGGTGATATGAACCGTTATACCCGACGATTTCCGAATGGGGAAACCCAATATCCAATGGATATTATCATGACGTGAATACATAGCATCATGAAGCGAACCGGGAGAACTGAAACATCTCAGTACCCCGAGGAAAAGAAATCAACCGAGATTCCCCTAGTAGCGGCGAGCGAACGGGGAACAGCCCAGAGTCTTAATCAATAGCAGCATCAGGAGAACGGTCTGGAAAGTCCGGCAGTAAAGGGTGATAGCCCCGTATCTGAAGATGCTGTTATTGTGAACTCGACGAGTAGGGCGGGACACGTGTTATCCTGTCTGAATATGGGGGGACCATCCTCCAAGGCTAAATACTCCTGATTGACCGATAGTGAACCAGTACCGTGAGGGAAAGGCGAAAAGAACCCCGGCGAGGGGAGTGAAAAAGAACCTGAAACCGTGTACGTACAAGCAGTAGGAGCCCCATCACTCAAGTGCCTCGCACTGAGTGATTGGACAAACCACTCGAAAACAGCGCAGCGTTTACCTACAAAGTGGATTGATTTTTTCAAGCCGTCGCGCAGTGTACATAGAAGTACACGAGCAACGGAAGTTAAAAAATCGAGCCAGTTTGACAGTAAAAGCAAGCGGGACATTTGAGGATGGGGTGACTGCGTACCTTTTGTATAATGGGTCAGCGACTTATATTCTGTAGCGAGGTTAACCGTATAGGGGAGCCGTAGGGAAACCGAGTCTTAACTGGGCGAATGAGTTGCAGGGTATAGACCCGAAACCCGGTGATCTATCCATGGGCAGGTTGAAGGTTGGGTAACACTAACTGGAGGACCGAACCGACTAATGTTGAAAAATTAGCGGATGACTTGTGGATGGGGGTGAAAGGCCAATCAAACCGGGAGATAGCTGGTTCTCCCCGAAAGCTATTTAGGTAGCGCCTCGTGAACTCATCTTCGGGGGTAGAGCACTGTTTCGACTAGGGGGTCATCCCGACTTACCAACTCGATGCAAACTGCGAATACCGAAGAATGTTATCACGGGAGACACACGGCGGGTGCTAACGTCCGTCGTGAAGAGGGAAACAACCCAGACCGCCAGCTAAGGTCCCAAAGTCATGGTTAAGTGGGAAACGAAGTGGGAAGGCTCAGACAGCCAGGATGTTGGCTTAGAAGCAGCCATCATTTAAAGAAAGCGTAATAGCTCACTGGTCGAGTCGGCCCGCGCGGAAGATGTAACGGGGCTAAACCATGCACCGAAGCTGCGGCAGCGAACGTATCACTTAAATTTGTTTGAGTGAAAAACGATTGACGGAACAAAGTGACGTCAATGCGTCCATTAAAGTCGAGGCGAAAGCCAGATAAGCGAATTTAAGGATACGTTCGTTGGGTAGGGGAGCGTTCTGTAAGCCTGCGAAGGTGTGCTGTGAGGCATGCTGGAGGTATCAGAAGTGCGAATGCTGACATAAGTAACGATAATGCGGGTGAAAAACCCGCACGCCGGAAGACCAAGGGTTCCTGTCCAACGTTAATCGGGGCAGGGTGAGTCGACCCCTAAGGCGAGGCTGAAAAGCGTAGTCGATGGGAAACGGGTTAATATTCCCGTACTGGTGGTAACTGCGATGGGGGAACGGAGAAGGCTAGGTTGTCCGGGCGACGGTCGTCCCGGTTCAAGCATGTAGGCAGAGTGATTAGGCAAATCCGGTCACTTAATGCTGAGGTGTGATGACGAGCCACTAAGGTGGTGAAGCAATTGATGCCCTGCTTCCAGGAAAAGCCTCTAAGCTTCAGGTTACCAACAATCGTACCCCAAACCGACACAGGTGGTCAGGTAGAGAATACTCAGGCGCTTGAGAGAACTCGGGTGAAGGAACTAGGCAAAATGGTGCCGTAACTTCGGGAGAAGGCACGCTGGCGGTAAGTGAAGTCCCTTGCGGACGGAGCCGAAGCCAGTCGAAGATACCAGCTGGCTGCAACTGTTTATTAAACACAGCACTGTGCAAACACGAAAGTGGACGTATACGGTGTGACGCCTGCCCGGTGCTGGAAGGTTAATTGATGGGGTTATCCTTAGGGAGAAGCTCTTGATCGAAGCCCCAGTAAACGGCGGCCGTAACTATAACGGTCCTAAGGTAGCGAAATTCCTTGTCGGGTAAGTTCCGACCTGCACGAATGGCGTAATGATGGCCAGGCTGTCTCCACCCGAGACTCAGTGAAATTGAACTCGCTGTGAAGATGCAGTGTACCCGCGGCAAGACGGAAAGACCCCGTGAACCTTTACTATAGCTTGACACTGAACATTGAGCCTTGATGTGTAGGATAGGTGGGAGACTATGAAGTGTGGACGCCAGTCTGCATGGAGTCAACCTTGAAATACCACCCTTTAACGTTTGATGTTCTAACCTAGGTCCATAATCTGGATCGGGGGACCGTGTCTGGTGGGTAGTTTGACTGGGGCGGTCTCCTCCTAAAGAGTAACGGAGGAGCACGAAGGTTGGCTAAGCATGGTCGGACATCATGCGGTTAGTGCAAAGGCATAAGCCAGCTTGACTGTGAGAGTGACGGCTCGAGCAGGTACGAAAAGTAGGTCTTAGTGATCCGGTGGTTCTGAATGGAAGGGCCATCGCTCAACGGATAAAAGGTACTCCGGGGATAACAGGCTGATACCGCCCAAGAGTTCATATCGACGGCGGTGTTTGGCACCTCGATGTCGG
Source organism: Proteus sp. ZN5 (assembly GCF_011046025.1). Lineage (GTDB taxonomy): Bacteria > Pseudomonadota > Gammaproteobacteria > Enterobacterales > Enterobacteriaceae > Proteus. Next base: position 3,641,519 of record NZ_CP047639.1, on the reverse strand, counting down.
CTCATCACATCCTGGGGCTGAAGTAGGTCCCAAGGGTATGGCTGTTCGCCATTTAAAGTGGTACGCGAGCTGGGTTTAGAACGTCGTGAGACAGTTCGGTCCCTATCTGCCGTGGGCGTTGGAAGATTGAGAGGGGTTGCTCCTAGTACGAGAGGACCGGAGTGAACGCACCACTGGTGTTCGGGTTGTCATGCCAATGGCATTGCCCGGTAGCTAAGTGCGGAAGAGATAACCGCTGAAAGCATCTAAGCGGGAAACTTGCCTCGAGATGAGTCTTCCCTGTCACCTTGAGTGATCTAAAGGAACGTTTAAGACTAAGACGTTGATAGGCTGGGTGTGTAAGCGTAGCGATACGTTGAGCTAACCAGTACTAATGAACCGTGAGGCTTAACCTGACAACACCGAAGGTGTTTTGTCTGAGAGACAAACAGTAGATGAAGTAAGCTTGTTTAAGATTGATATTGCTGGCGACTGACCGAAAGGAAAGAAGCGGGTGATAAAACAGAATTTGCTTGGCGGCCATAGCGCAGCGGACCCACCTGAATCCATGCCGAACTCAGAAGTGAAACGTTGTAGCGCCGATGGTAGTGTGGGGCCTCCCCATGTGAGAGTAGGGAACTGCCAGGCATTAAATAAGACAAAAAAGCCAACCCAATGGGTTGGCTTTTTTGCGTTTGTTTTTTTAAATAAAAGTTACTTTAATTGCTGATAAAGTAATAAACCTGCCGCTGCCCCTGCAACATCGTAAGCAAAATCATGCCAACTCCAGCCAGTGCCTTCTGGGCGACTATCATAAAGCTCTTTCGCTGCACCTAAACTAATCGAAAATGAGAGCCCTATTAATAATCCTTCCCTATGACTATAATTTTGATGATCTGCATACGCATTTGCACCTGCGGATGCAGCCATTGAAAATAAGAAATGCTGGGCTTTATCTTTGCCTTTCCAATTATCATTGGCAAAATGAAATGACTGGCAACCATTTAAAGTTATTATTGATAATAAAATAATCAGAGAACGACATTTGAGCTTTAGTCTCATAAAAATAAAAGCCTTTTCACTGATAAGAGTGTTTTTAATATAGAAGATTATTAAAGATAAGGTATGATTTGAGATGATAATTTTATTAAACAAAAAAGCCTTGCTGTAATTTAGCAAGGCTTATCAAATGAAGCGTTAATTAAAGTATGCGGCTGATTAATCTATCAACACGAATACGTCGTAAGCGTTTAATTAATTTCTTCACTTTTAGAGGATAAAGCTTAATGCTTTCTAGATCTTGGTAATGTTTCACGACAATAGTATGTTGGCGAATACATTCTAACTCTTTGTATCGTTGCTCATGTAATTCATGTTTAGGATCATGAATTAATATGGCATTTTCCAAATCTAATCCCCATGCACGTGGATTAAGATTATTACCCGTAATTAATTGCCAGTTATCATCTACCCACATACCTTTTAGGTGATATGTATTATCGCTATCTTTCCAAAGTCTTACAGTTAATTGGTTGCTATCAATAAACCGCTGGAAACGTTGGGTAAATTTACGCAAGTTCATTTCATAGAGATAAGGCAAAGCACCAATAATTTTAAATGGCTCTTCTGGTGGAATATAGAAGTCATTTGCTGTTTTATCACCAATAATAATTTCAACTTGTTTGCCATTTCTTAATAAATGACTGATTTGGCGTACAAGGATCGCAGGTAAATTAAAATAAGGTGTACAAATAACAAGTTTTTCTTCAGTAGAAGCCATAAGGTGAGAAATTGTCTTATTTAAGATATTTTTCTTACCTAAACCCATTAAAGGTGTTACTGCCAGCTCGTTGTTAGAAGCATTGGCTTTAATATCATAGCCATCACGAGTGCGTAAATTGAAACGAAATTGACGAATACAATTTTTAATTTCGGCACAACGAACTCTATCTTTGATATCCAGTCGTTGAATCGCTTCTGATTGCAAAAGATCAGACACGATAAATTGCTTCATTGTGGAAGCTAATTCGCTATTTTGGATAATGTGATATCTGTCATAACGATATTTATCGAGTTTATGCAAGTAAACATTATTAATACTTGCACCGCTGTAGATAATCGTATCATCAAAGATAAAGCCTTTAAGGTGTAATACACCTAATGCTTCACGAGTGTTTACGGGAATACCGTAAATAGGGATCTCGATATCAGGATGTTGCTGTGCAACATGATAGTACCAATCTGCATTTGTTGCATCAGCAGAGACACCAATACGCCCACGTTGAGCACGGTGCCAGTCAACAATAACGGTAATGGATAATTCAGGACGTTGTTGTTTTGCGGTGTAAAGCGCATCAAGGATCTCTTCACCAGCCTCATCGTGCTCTAGATAAAGAGCTGTAATAAAGATCTCTTTCTTTGCTTGAGCAATGTATTTCAATAAGGTGCTGCGAAACGCGGACGTCTGATAAAGCGTTTCAACATCAGCAACTGACTGAGCTAATTTAGGCAGTTGTGCAAGGTGTTGTTGATGCTTAGCAAGTTTTAGTTTAGACAACATCACAGTGCTTAATTCTCTTGTTTATGATGGCAGATGGAGCCATCGTCCATGTAGATTTTCTTTAACCGATCTTCTGATCATAACATTAGTTATATGGGATGTACGCATAAAATCATCATATATAGCTAATTTATCAAAGGATGCGCGAACAATCACATAAAGACACTTTCTCTAATGATTATAGCATTGGGCTATCTTTTGAAGGTCCAAGCTGTAAATCAAGATTGACTATTCCTTCATCAAATTGTACTTCAACAGAAAATCCCAATTTTTTCGCTAAACTTATCATGTTGCGATTTTCAGGCATTGTTATCGCGGTTAAACGTTTAATGCCATGTTCTCTAGTATAGTTGATAAGTTTAGTCATAAGTTGATGACCTAAAGTATTTCCTTTTAAATCAGAACGCACAAGAATAGCGAATTCTGCATGCTGATTATCGGGATCTGCCATTGCCCGGGCAACACCAATGATTTCAGGTTGATCTTCTGGATTTCGGATCGCGACAAAAGCCATTTCTCGATCGTAGTCAATTTGCGTCATATTCGCGAGATCGTCATGTGTAAACTCACTGATCTCACTAAAATAGCGATAATAAAGATCTTCTTTTGTTACTTGGTTTATAAACGTTTTCAATAACGGTTCATCTTCCGGCAAAATAGGGCGGATAAAGCAAGGATTGTTATCTCTTAGAAAGAAGGTTTCTTCTAATTCATTGGGATAAGGGCGAATAGAGAGTCTTTGATGAGGATCGCCTTGTAGTGGCGCTAACTCCATCGCAACATCGAGCAATGTAAAATCATTACCTGAAGCTAGTAGAGGGTGAATATCTAATCTGACAATTTGTGGACAATCTAAAAGTAAGTGAGAAACCTGCACCAAAAAATGACTTAGGCTTAATATATTTAGAGGCTGTAAAGCGCTTCTCGGCTGTATCTTTCCGCTTTTTATTGCATTAATAACCAGATAGCGGGCAAGTGCCATATTAAGAGGTGGCAAAGCCACTGCGGCTTTAGTTTCTATTTGCCACTCAACCCCTCCTTCACCCAACACAATTAATGGGCCAAAAATAGGATCTTGTTCTATGGCGACTCGTAGTTCTTGAGAGCCAGCGCGATTTGCCATACTTTGTACTAATAAACCCTGAATTTGTGCTTGAGGGTATAGCTCTGTAACGCGCTCTATAATGGCATGTGCTGCTGATGATACTTCTGTGCTGTCTCGAAGATAAAGCATAACACCTTGTACTTCGGACTTATGAGGGATATCAGGAGAACGCAATTTCAGTGCAACAGGATAACCAATCTTTTCAGCAATATTGACAGCTTCTTGTGCATTATGAGCAATCCAAGTAGGAAGTGTATTAAAACCGTAAGCTTCCATAATTGGCTGGACTTGGTGTGTGTCTAATCGATATTGCTTATTTTTTAACGCCTCTTCAATGCAACGATGTGCTTGCTGTGTGTTCATTTTGATATCTAGAGGCAATGCTGGTGTTTCTTTTAGCTGTTTCTGATTTCGACGATATTCCACCATATGCATAAATGCGGTGACGGCACCTTCAGGTGTTCGATAGGTTGGAATTCCAGCTTCACTAAATAATTTACGCGATTGCTGAGATGAATATTCTCCACCCCAGTTAGTGAAAACGGTAAGCCATTTACGTCTAGGATGTTTATTGATGGCTTCTATAACGCGTTGTGCCGTTTCAATGCTAGGGGCTATGGCACTAGGTGTGTGAATAAGGAGTAATGCATCATGATCATGGCTATCTAACAAACAATTTAATGCCAAAATATAACGATCAACGGTTGTATCGTCACCTAAGTTTAATGGATTACGAATGGAATTTTCTTCTTGAATAACACTTTGTAGCTTTTGTTTTGTTTCATCCGTAAGCTGTGCAAGCTTTCCTGAATGCAAAAATAGTTCATCAACGGCCATTGCAGCAGGTGCAGAGCCATTACTCATAATCATCAATCTTTCGCCTTTTAAAGGCGTCATATAGCTAAGTGTTTCAACGGCTGAAAACATTTCATGAGTATCTTGTACTCGTAATAACCCTGCACGTTGAAAAGCTGCATCATAAGCCACGTCATAACTCGGTGTATCACCCAATAACAGTTGAGCTTTTTGGGTTCGACCACTTTTTATCACCAGAATAGGCTTATTACGTGAAGCACTACGAGATGCTGACATAAATCGTCGGGCATCTTTTATATGTTCGAGATGCAATAAAATTGCACTGGTCTTACTGTCTCTTGCTAAAAAGTCTAGTAAATCATCGACTTGGATATCTTGGTTATCACCTAATGCAATAAAATAGGAGAAGCCAATATTGCGATAATAAGCCCAATCTAAAATCGTGTTGGCGACAGCGGCTGATTGCGAAATAAAAGCGAGCTTTCCTTTTTTAACTGGAAGCGGTGAAAAGCTGGCATTTAAACCTTGCCACGGTGCTAAAAGCCCCAAACTATTAGGTCCAAGTAAACGGATGTGATATTGCTGACAAAGTAATTTTATTGGCTGAAACTGTTCAGGTTGTGCGGAAAGCACAATCACGGCTTTACAGCCAGATCCACCTAATTGTTTTAATAGCTCAAGATTGCGACGATGATGTGTACAAATAATAGCGAGATCAGGTACTTGAGGTAATTTATCAATAGAAGGATAAGTGAAAACACCAGAGACAGAGCCACGAGAGGGATTAATCGGAAATACTGGGCCATTAAATCCACCACTGAGCAAATTTTTCATCATGGTGGTTCCTGCTCGACCTAATTTTTCAGAGGCACCAATCACCGCAATAGATTTAGGACGTAATAGTGCTTCAAGACCTCGTTGGCTCATACCCACTCCAGAGTTTCATTATCAACTGCTATTCAATGTAGCTGATTTGATCTTCTTTTGCCTGACTCCGGTCTGGTTTTCCAAGTAAATATTGTTGACGAAAGTAGCTAAAATGAGAAAAAAGCTGTTGTGAGGCTTGAACATCGCCGACACTCTCTAAAATAGAAGCTGCAACTTCTGCTGTACAATGTTGATCTTCTCTTGCTGCTTGGCGAAGTACGTACTCACATTTAATTGCTTCATTTAAAGAAAAAAGAGGCAATGAATCGAGATAAGGGCTTTTGCGAAACATTTTTCGAGCTTCACTCCAAGTACCATCAAGGAGGATAAACAAAGGTGGTTTGCTATTGGCAGGGAGTTGGTTGTATACAACACGTTCACTGGATGCATAGCTTTCAGGGAAGACAACATAAGCTTGCCTATCAGGTGTATTGATTAGATCAAGCAAGGCTTGTTCTGGCTCAGTTCGAGACCATAAAAATGCCTGCGTGTCTGGTAATACATCGGCAATTAATTTCCCTGTATTACTTGGCTTCATCACTTCAGTATCATACATCAATAAACAAAATTGGCTTTTTGCTGGTTGATTGATAATCGTGTCACAAAGGCACTGTTTTTCAGGTAATAAGCAAAAAGAGCAACGTTTTGTACGAAAACCTCGCGCTTTAAAAGGGCGAGTTGAAATCGAAAGTCGATATTGACGAAGTCGAGAGACTGCATTGTCATGCATAACAGATTGACCAATACTCATAAAAAAGAATCGAATATTATCATGTTCACAACAAACAAACTATTCAGTGTGTTTTTATCATAAAAATCATACTGATATATTAGTTATTTATGAGATGAAGTTAATTATCAATTGATCCTGATTAGTTTATCGATTCCTTGCGTGATTCTCTCGGTGACAGTTGCTAAACTATCATGTAATCTGCGCCCCTATTGCAGTTGGAGAGACAAATGAACGATTCTTATGAAGGTAAAAACGGCAAAGTAAAAGTAATGTATGTCCGTAGTGAGGACAACGCCGATAATAAACCTAAAAAACCATCCCGCCGTCCTGAAAATGGTCGTGGTGATAGCCGTGATAACAAACGCGGTGACAACCGTGACGACAAAAATCGTGATAATAGACGTGGCGATAACCGCGACGATAAAAATCGCGATAACAGACGTGGTGATAATAAATTTTCTCGTCGTGATGACCGCGGTGCAGGTAAGCCTTCAGGGCGTGGCGCATCACGTAATGAATCAAAACCTTCTCGCGACAGCGAAGGCGGAAGTTTTTCCCCGTGGAAAACGGTTTCTCGCCCTGCTGGTGAAGAGGCAATTAAAGAGCACGATGGCATTACTGGTAAGAGCCAAATCGATCCTGAACAGCTACGTCGCCAGCGTTTAGAAGAAACGCGTATTTATGGTGAAAATGCCTGCCAAGCAATGTTTAAAAATCGTCCTGATGCGATTGTTCGTGCTTGGTTTTTACAAGATGTGACACCTCGTTTTCGTGATGCATTGAAATGGATGGCAGCAAACCGTAAAGCCTATCACGTTGTTGAAGAAGAAGAGATGGTGAAAGCCGCTCGTACTGATCACCATGGTGGTGTGTGCTTCTTAATTAAAAAACGTGTGGGTCATGATGCAGAAACCTATCTGAAAGATGCACCTGAACATGATTGCGTATTAGCACTTGAAGATGTGGGTAATCCACATAACGTAGGTGCAATTATGCGTAGCTGCGCGCACTTTGGTGTGAAAGGGGTTATCTCTCCTGATTCTGCTGTATTAGAATCTGGTGCTGCTGTTCGTACCGCAGAAGGTGGTGCAGAATATATCCAAGGTATTGATGCTGATAATTTTGCTCAAACGTTAGATAAATTTAAAAAAGCGGGTTATACGCTGGTGGCAACATCAAGTCACAAAGGCAGTGTGCCATTATCAAAAGCACAATTACCTGCGAAAATGGTACTGATCTTAGGTCAAGAAAAAGATGGCTTAAGTGAAAGCACTTTAAATCAAGGTGATATGAGCATTTACATCGGTGGTACTGGTCACGTTGAAAGCTTAAACGTCTCTGTGGCTTCTGGTGTGTTATTAGCAGAATGGTGGCGTCAGCACCAAGGCTAATCGCTTTAAAGTTTTTAAAGATAGTATAAAAACCCCGCTTAATCGTTATGATTTAAGCGGGGTTTTTATTTATACGGTCAATGCTAATTGCATTATTTTCCCGGCGAGAAAGGCGGTTTAGCAAACCAAACCACGATCATCATGATAAGGAAAATACCTGCCGCTAACCAAAAAATCTCATTGGCTGAAATAATTAATCCCTGTTCTGTAATCGTCTTGGCTAAATATGCAGATGCTTGTTCATTTGAAAGACCAAGATCATTCATTTGTTGATACGCCATTTGCGAATCAGGATCGAGTGGATTAATTTTTTCTACAAAGGTTTCATGGTGAAGTGATTCTCTTTGTGTCCAAATCGTTGTAGTTAACGATGCGCCAATTGCCCCAGCCAATGTTCTTAAGAAGTTCGAAAGACTTGATGCTGATGCCATTTTTTCTGGAGGTAGTCCAGATAATGTCATTGTTGTTAATGGCATAAAGAAACACGCAACCGCTAAACCTTGCCAGAATTGAGGCCATGCCACAGTGGCAAAATCCATTCCTGGCTCGAAGGTATAAGCTCGCCAATAAAAACACACAGAAAACATAATAAAGCTAAAGCTGATGATATAGCGCAAATCCACTTTACCACCAAATTTACCTATAATCGGTGTGATTATTAAAGGTAATAAACCTACCGATGCTGATGCTAATCCCGCCCATGTTGCTGTATAACCAAAGACTTCTTGTAAAAGCAGTGGCAGTAAAACAATGGTGCCAAAATAGATCATATAGGCGAGGCTAAGCGTGACACAGCCAATGGTAAAGTTTCGACTCTTAAAGAGAGAAAGGTCTATCACTGGATGATCGTCGGTTAACTCCCAAACAATTAAGAAGCTAAGTGCAACCACTGCCACAATGGTGAGAACTATAATTTCTGTCGAATTAAACCAATCAAGCTCTTTACCCTGATCGAGCATGATTTGTAATGCACCAATACCCACGACAAGTAAAACAAGGCCAATGGTATCTATTGGTTTAATTTCAGTTTTTGTTTCGCGTCCAGCTAAGGTGTTTGATATACACATAATAATCAACACACCAAATGGAACGTTAATAAAAAATATCCATCCCCAATGGTAGTTATCGCTGATATAGCCACCTAAAATCGGTCCTAAAATGGGAGCCACAACAATGGTCACTGACCATAGAGCAAGCGCCATATTTCGTTTGGCTGGTGGATAGTTATTCAATAATAAACTTTGTGATAAAGGAATGAGTGGCCCTGCAACTAAACCTTGAAGTACACGAAAGAAAATAAGCATTTCAAGACTTTGTGAAATACCACAAAGCCAAGATGTTAACGCAAAAAGTGCCGTTGACCACATAAAGAGTCGAACTTCACCAATACGTTTTGCTAACCAACCAGTGATAGGGATAGAAATAGCATTTGCTACCCCAAAAGAAGTAATAACCCAAGTCCCCTGAGAGTTAGAGGCACCTAAGTTTCCTGCAATAGTTGGAATGGCTACGTTAGCGATTGTAGAATCGAGAACTTGCATAAAGGTGGCCAACGCAAGGGCGATGGTCATTAAGGCAAGTTTTCCTCCTTGTAATGGCTCTTTGCTCACCTTTACACCTCGCCTTTATTGTCCTGCATTTTGTTCAATGATTTCATTGATCAGTTTATTAATCTCTGACATATCAATTGTTAAAGCATCAGTATGATAAGCAGGTGCTTGGCGTTCGCTGTGTGATAATACTTTTCCATCAAGGTTAATCGTATCGACAGTTACTTCAGAAGAAAGACCAATACGCAGAGGCTTCTCTGCTAATTCTTTTTCATCTAATGAAATACGCACAGGTAAGCGTTGAACGACTTTTATCCAGTTACCACTAGCATTTTGTGCAGGCAGTAATGAGAATGCACTACCCGTTCCCATATCTAAACCTAATACAGTGCCGTGATAAATGACTTTTTTACCGTAAAAGTCAGTTGTTATCTTTGCAGGTTGACCAATTCGCATATTCGCGAGTTGGGTTTCTTTAAAGTTGGCATCAATCCACATACCCGTTACAGGAACAACAGCCATTAAAGGTTTACCAGGTGAGACTTGTGCACCAACTTGAACGCTACGACGTGAAACATAGCCATCTGTTGGGCTTAAAATTTTAGTACGTTCTAAGGCAAGCCATGCATTACGAACATCGGTAGATGCTTGTAAAACAGAAGGTTGTTTTGCAATTGGAGTATTTAAGATAATTGCTTGATTAGCATTATATTGCTCTCTTGCAACTTCTAAAGCCGCTCTTGCGGTAGAAACAGCTTCTCTGGCGTGTTGAAGTTCTTCTTTACCAATGACGTTGCGTTCACCTAAAACTTCACGGCGGCGAAGATCATTTTGTAATTTAGTGAGCTCTGTTTCACGTAAAACGATGTTTGCTTTTAATTGACGACCATTAATAATTTGCTGATGCATTTGACGAACACTATTAGCTAATGCCGTTTTTGCTTTTTCTAATGCCAGTTTTTCATCACTTGAATCTAATAAAACTAAGGGTTCACCCGCTTTTACAAAATCGGTGTTATCCACATAAACAGTGGTAACAGAACCAGAAATCTGTGGCATCACCATGATTTGATTGCCAGTCACATAAGCATTATCTGTTGTTTCATGATGTCTTAACACCATAAACCAATAAGCGGTGTAAGCCACACCAGCAACAATAAATAGGATGGTTAGTAACAGTAGAACATTTCGGCGAGTTCGTTTTTTATTGCGAATGGGAGCCTGAGGGGGGGTAGTTTCCTCATTAACACTCATTTAGAAGATCTCCATAAAACCAGAAAAACATCATTAGATATGTTTCCAGTATTAAAACTGGAAACATAATTATAAAGTCAATCTTAGAATAATTATTAGCGTGAAGGTAAATTATAAATGCTAATGGGTAAGTATGTTTGCCGATTTATGGCTTAAATAGGATTAGATCAATAAAACTATTTATTATGCTACTTATTCACAACCTTTTTCAGCCAAAGTATCTAATTGTAATAATAACTTACGCATTAGCGTTTCAAGCTGTCTTTGTTCAGATTGATCTAATACAGACCAGATTTGTTTTAAGCACTGATGTTGCGGTGGTAATAAGCTATTTAAAAACTCTTCACCTGCATCAGTTAAATGGAGATGTAAACAACGGCGGTCATTATGGCTTTCACGACGTTCAATCCAGCCTTGCTTTTCAAGCTCATCAGCAATGCGTGTTGCATTCGTTCTTGAAGAGCCTAAAGCTGCACTTAATTCTGATGGTTGAATACTACGATTTTCTGTCGTATCTAAAATCATTAGTGCCATAAATAATGTCTCGTTAATACCCTGAGACTTTAACATATTATTACGACTTTCAAGAAGTTTGCTTTGAACATGCATAGAAAGGCGAGTTAACAAAATTTCTTGATAAGGAATATCTTTGTTAAGCGATTTCTGTTGTGTAGCGCGAGTGTTTAGTAATTCTTCTGTTGGCGTAAATGAGCTTTCCATTTTTAGACACCTTGTTAGTTTCGAAAATTAGGATAATGCTGTTATCAACATGTTAAATGGTATATTAAACACACAATTTAGCAATTTTTATTATTTATAGTCACTATGTTTTTTTGATTATGTTACCTGATTCATAAATTTTCTGAATGATAACACAAAAAAAAGAATAGGTACTTATCTCTTTACAATAAGTTAATAAAATCAATTTATCACTTATCTGACAATGAATAGTAGTCTATTTGCGAAAAAAGGGATCATTTTTTACGATAAAACACGTAATAAATTTATTATCACCATCAATGCTTACCATGTGGACAATACCGAATTGAAATTATTTATATAGTGCTTTATTGGTAAGATTGATATAATTTTCTTAATAAAGAATGGGATGATGATATACATCAATAGTAATCACGCTGTTAAAACATTCACATTTTATTCTGATTAGAGTGGGATTGAAGAAATAATATAACCCATCCTTGGGTCTGAATATTATTCGGCGTGGATTATTGGATCATTTTTATAACCTAAAAACCAAACAATAAGACCGATAACGCCGATGACTAATCCAGCGATGGAAACACCGGTCCATCCATATTGATGATAAGCATAGCCTGATAGTAAAGATCCTAATGCACCACCAATAAAATAGCTTGTCATATAAGCGGCAGTTAGGCGGTTTCTAGCATCAGGTAAAATACGGTATATAGTGCTCTGATTGGTGACATGAACACCCTGAACAGCTAAGTCTAGCAGGACAACGCCAATAATAAAGCTGATGAGCCCAATCCAGTGATAATAAGGTGCAATAATGATAAAACCCCAAGAGAGAAAGAGGATGACTAATCCTACGGTGGTGGTTTTTTTACCTTTTCCTTTATCCACTAATACGCCAGCTTTTCCTGCCATTAATGCACCTGCGGCACCCACAAGACCAAATAAACCAATCACGGCATCTGAGTAATTAAAAGGATCAGAAGCCAATAAAAAGGCCATTGAAGTCCACAATAAACCAAAATGAGCAAAAATAAGTGCGCCAACTAATGAACGAGTTCTTAATACAGGGGTTGTTGCAAATAATTTGAAAATGGAACCTAGCAACTGGAAATAATTTAAGTTTGTTTCACTTTTATAAGTGGGCAAGCAACGCCATAAAGTGATAGCTAAAATCGCTAGAAAAATACTTGCTACCCAGAAAATACCCTGCCAATTAGTAAATGACGCCATTAACCCAGATGCAGTTCTCGCCAGTAAGATCCCAAGTAAAAGACCACTCATAATCGTGCCGACCGCTTTTCCTCGTTGATGAGGTGCAGCAAGGGTTGCAGCAAAAGGAACAAGAATTTGAGCCACGACTGAGAACATACCTGAGAGCGCAGTTCCTATTAACATCACCCAAATATTAGATGCCATAGCGGTAATTAATAGGCCACTTGCTGAAATTAATGTCATAGTAATAATAAGTGAGCGACGTTCAAAAATATCGCCAAGAGGCACTAATAACATTAACCCCACGGCATAACTTAATTGCGCGGTGGTAACTATAAAACCAGCCAAAGTTGCAGATATGTGGAAATAGTTTGCGATTGAATCCAGTAGGGGTTGTGCATAGTAGTTACTGGCAACAACCATACCTGTGGCAACCGCCATAAGTAAAATAAGACCTTTGCTTAGCGATGTTTGTGGCGCGGTGTTTTCCATAATACTCATAACAAATCATTTGTAAGGTAAATGATAGTAACATGAGTCATTTTTTTGAGAAAAGAATTACTGTGATAGAGATGTTCAATTAATTTGATACAAAACCTTAGATTTTATTCTTATAACATATTGTTTTATATAATGAATAAACATTAATTTTAGCTTATTAATAACTAAAAAGCGTAAAAAAGAGCATAGCCAAACACCATATCCATTGAACTGAAACACCAATCAAGGCAAAAGAAAATAGACGTTTAGTTCCTAGCCAGCGAGCTTCCATTGTCTGTTTTTTGGGACGTTTAGGAAATAACGTAGAGAGGCTTTCATCAAAGCTAACATCATCTTGATAGCGATAAAGTACCTGAAAAAAATGGCTATCAAGCCATAAACGAAAAAGGTGATATTGCGTAAATAAAAATAAAAGAGAAGCAACAAAGAAGGCCATTTTATTATGAAAATGAAGGCTAAATACAGGCCATGTGCTTATATAAGGTAATAGTGATAAAAGTAGTAAATAGCGCCAACTTTGTGTTAAAGACACAATCACTTTACCGCTGGTTTTTGTTGTCAGCATAGTTATCTCGTTATTTATTTTGTTGGAAACGCGAATACCAAATTTGTAATGCCTCTTGTGTTTCTGGATTTAAAATCACTTGAGGGCGTGTTTGATACACCTGTTTTATCGCTTCTTCCAAAGTATCTACTGTGCCACTGTAAACTAACCATGCAACTACAATAGTTGCACTGCGCGAATAGCCTAATTTGCAATGAATATAAACTGTCCCTGCTTGGCTAAGCTGTTCCACAGATAACATGGCTTTGCTGATATCATCAGGAGATAATGGTAATAAATCGATTTGAGGTTGCGCTAAATAAAGCTGATTTTGGCTAAACTTGTTTCTTGGCCACTCACAGGTTAAATCAAATACGGCGTTCGCTTTTAATTTATAAAGAGGGCGTCCACCTAATAAAATACCTTCAGTCACTAAACTGGGTGTTTGGCAACGAGTTAAATAATAGCGATAAGTACACCAAGCAAAAAAGCGATAAGGTAATAGGATTATCTGTGCAGAAAGGGGAATTTTACCTTGTGCATTTTTTTGAAAAATAGAAGCGCCTGCCCCTAAATAACCTAAAGCCACAAAAGTTAATGTGATTGCAGGCCAGAGAAAAATCCAAAAGAAACCTTGTAAGCCAAAAGATAACAGATAAAACACCATTGCTGATAACGCATAGTTTTTACTAATACGTAAACTGCGTTTACTGCCTGTAAAATGCCATTTCCAACGAGAGTTTATTGGTAATAAATAACAGATAAACACGCCGACACCAAAGCCCGTAATAATATCGATAAAGTGATGTTGCCACGTTGTCAGTACAGAAACAGCAATAAGCAATGACCATAAATTTAAAAACCATTGCCATGATTTTGGAGTATGTGCGCGAAAACGCAACCAAAGTATCCACAATAAGATTATGTGCAAAGAAGGGGCTTGATTATAAGGTAAATCGAAACCTTCTAATTGGGTAAATAACCAACCAGAAAACCCTTCTGTTGTTGGGCGAATAAAACTAAATTTTAAAGGGAATAATAAAAAACCAGCACAAGCAATAAGAGAGGCAACAATTAAACGTAGGCCATGTATAAATTGTTCTCTTAACGTTGTACAAATAATTAGTGAAATACCATAGGCAATATTCACACTCCAATAAGGAATGATTGTCCAAGGTAAAAAAGGGATCGCTTTTTCCCATGAATAAACAAAAGAAGGAACATCAGATAAAGTGGAAGTATAAGTATTAACTTGCATATAAGTTAAATAGAAAAAAGGGGCAAGAAACAACAGCCATACAATACCAGCAAGCCAGATACTTTTTCTCGATGATGTTATTTGAGTGTGTTGGGTTCCACCCATACTAAAATTCCTTTCTTTGTTTATGCTTCTATTTTTACAAAGGCTTAAGACTATCGCTATATGTTGCCATATAGCGATAGTTTGGTTATTGATGGTGTATTCTGTTAGCGACGTTTTGCTATCGATACACTGAAAATACCCCAATGATCAATTTGTTGATCTAACTTTTCAAAACCTGCTTCATTGACTAAAGCATCCATTTCACCTTGACTACGGCAACGCATGATCCAAGGTTGTCCATTTTGGTGACTAGGTAATACACGAGCAATCATTTCAAGCTGAGGGTGCCAAGGTTGGCAGGTATAAATCAATAAGCCACCACTAGGGATTGCTTGAGATAATCCTTTTAAAGACTCTTTTAGCAGATGATTTTCAGGGAATAATTCATAGAGTCCACTAACAATACCTAAAGTTGGTGACGGAGAAACCGCACTCAAGCTTTCTGCATCAAAGGCGTTACCTTCTTCAAAACGCACTTTGTCTTCTAAGTGGCGTTCTTTAATCGCAATATTGCCTTGTTCAACGTTAATGGTGCTGTAATCACGCATTAAAATCGAATCGACTTTACCATAATCATTAACAGCATCAAAAAGATAGCGACCTTGTCCTGCAGCGATATCCATAATATGCACAGGCATATTATTTTGTATTAATTGGCGAATTGCATAGCGGATAGTATTTTCAATATTGATTTTGCGTTGGCGAATGCCTTGCCAACCAATACTATTTAAATATTGTCTATCAACAACCCGACCAAATAAGCCTTTCCCTTGAGGCTGATTACGATAGACATAGTCCAGTGTCGATCCAGAATCAAAACCTTTATCGTAACCTAGAGCAACACCTTCAGATGCTTTACCTAAAGTACTCATAGAACGGCTAAGTACTTTGTAATAAAGTCTTTTTGGACAATATTTAGGAAGTGGCGTCTGTAATGCGCGATAAACATCTGCACTATGACTCCAAGTATCTTCATGTTGGTAATCATGTTGATAAAGTGGTTGTGCAAATAAGGTTTCAATAAAACTGCGCATTTTATTGATAGGAATAACTCTGTCTTTCTCACCTAAAGTATCGTGGTAAAAGCCAGGTAAGACATGCTTTTCTTTGATAGATGTGTTTAAACGTTCATAGAAAAGATGTTGAGGCTTAGCGTGGACCACATGATCATTGCCTGAAATAAACAACTGTGTTGGTAAAGTAATTGCACTTGCATCTTCAACAACACGATCAGCCGTTTTATAAAGCTCTAATAAAATATTGACGGCAATAGGACGAGTGATCAGCGAGTCTTGGTTAAAAGAGTCGATGCGACTTTGATCATGGGTTAAGTATTTGGCTTTCACGTATGAATTAACATAAAAGAGCCCACGAGCTTTTTGCATCAAGGCAAGGCCTGTGCGTGCAAAAGGGACATATAATTTCACTTTAAATGCAGGGGAAGCTAACACCATACCGCGGATCTTAGGGGCATAATCGTGTACCCAACCAGTAACTAAAACGGCGCCTACACTTTGACCAACAACCAGAATATTCTCCATTGGAATATTATAGTTGGATGAAACGTAATGAACGAATTCGTCTATATCTTTTATTGAAGTTCCCATTGATGGGCTATAACCGCGAGCACCTTGATTTTTACCATGTCCACGAGCATCCCAAGCAAACATTGAAAAATCAGGAAGATCTAACTCATCCACTAGATGAGAAACACGACCTGAGTGTTCATGGCCTCGGTGAAATAAAATAATTGCTTTTGGTTCAGTGGTAATTTGAGCAGGCCAATGGCGATAATACAAAGGTGTTTTATCGCTGGTGGTAAATTCAGACTCAAACATATTCCTTTGAGTTTGATATTGCGGTTGTTGATTCATAACGATGTATCCTTATCTTTATCTGTCATCGTTGATTCTTTTAGTGCGCGATGAATTCGGTGATAACAAGTCAACAAAAGTAATAAATTAATAATAATAAAAAGATAATGCGTGTTTTCTGATAATGTCAGGGAGGGGAATAATCCGATAAAAAAAGCGATAGCACCGAAAATAAAGGCTCTATCACTTTTTCCCATCGGACCATCATAGCGACGAGACGCATGAATAGTTTGGGCAAGCACGCCTAAAAACTCAGTCATTATCATTAAAAAGAGTGCCAGCATGATCCACCAATAGGCTTGTGGAAAAATAAAAGCAAAAGGTAGATAGAGTGCAATGTCTGAAATAACATCGCTGGCTTCATTTAATATCGCCCCAAGCGCACTTTTTTGATTATGTTCTCGTGCAAGCATGCCATCTATGGCATTAAGCGCCATACGAAAAAAGAGGACAAAAGGGAGCAATAAAAATAAATGGGGATAAGGATAAAGCAACAGTAATCCACCAACAGCAATGGATAACAGTAAGGCAAAAAGTGTGACCTGATTTGCTGTGATCCCTTTTGTGAATAACTGTTCTACATAAGGGCGTAATAGAGCTTGAAATTTGGGTTTTAGGTCATAAATTGTCATGACGCATCCTTGTGTTCAAAAGTGCGTATATTACCTCATAATTATAATTTTATTATTAGCTGATTTTTATCTCATTGAATATCTTTATTTCAATACTTTAATTTATTTACGATTTAAACATAAAACTAAGGCTTAAAATTTACTTGAGTTAATAATTATTTAGCTCTCAAAATAAAGAGAAAATAAGATCCGCAAAATTGTAATTATCAGACTGTTCCGTGTCTGTTTTATTCTCTTTATTTTAAAAATGATTAATTTTTCTTTAGTAATATGTACGTAATTATAATTAGGGAATTAAGTGAGGAAAATGAAAAAAAAGAGATATTAAACACCTTATAATAACTAAAGAAATCAGTTCAATTTATTATAAATATTATTTTAGATGAAATTTAAATCTAACAAGAGTGTATTGATAGTGTAGTTATCTGTATTGAGTGATAAGTGCAAAAAAACTAGATAATGATAATTATTATCATTATCATAATTAGCGCTGTTAGTTACATCTATAATCTTCTATCAAACTCATAACCATACAAAAAGATACTACTATTATGATCCATTTCTTAGCAAAAAATGATGCTTATCGTCAGGGAATTGGGATATTTTCATTTTCGTCATCAGCGATAGCATTATTATTGACTTCACTCACTTCGTTAAATAGCTATGCAACTGAAAGTGTAAAACCAGAAATAACGACATCCACAAAGTCGGAAAGTCCTGCACAACCAAAATCGCGTGAAAAGATTATTATTGAACCTATCTATGTATCAGGTGAACTCAACTCGAGTGTTGATGCAGGAAGTACCGTTCTGACATTAAAAGATATTGATAGAATTCAGCCTAATAATATTGCAGAGCTGGTGGATAAATTACCCGGAATTTCATCGTCGGGTTCACCAAGGCCGGGCGGTCAAACATTAAATATCTGGGGGATGGGTAATCCTGAAGATATTAAAATTACCCTTGATGGTACGCCTAAAACCTTTGAGAAATATCGCCAAGGCTCAATTTTTATTGATCCTGAATTAATCCGTCGTATAGATGTTGATAAAGGGCCTCATAATATTACTCAAGGAAATGGCGGTTTTGGTGGTTCGGTGAGAATTGAAACCAAAGATCCCGATGACTTATTACTACCCGATCAGAATATTGGGATGTTTTTAAAATATGGCCACCATACCAACGATAGACAAAATCGTTATAGTGGCGCGGTATACGGTAAATTACTTGATGGTCAAGCTGACGGATTATTCTATTTTAACCGTCGTGAAAGTGACGATCTGCGACGCCCTGATGGAACTAAATTTGGCTATTCACAATCAGATCAGGATTCTTTTTTAATTAAGACTAATATCTATTTAACCGAAGCACAAACATTAACGTTATCAGCATCACGATCAGAAAGTGACGGTTGGACGCCTTGGGCGGCTAAACGTGATGAATTAACTAAACCTAGCCAAGCTGAAGTGGATAAATATGGTTTTGATGCGGCGATGAAACGCAAATTAGTTTATCGTGATCAAAAAGATGACACCTTCAGTGTGAAATGGAATATTCAGCCAGTTGATTCTGATTTAATTAATCTAACGCTTACCTATGGTTATTCAAAAACCAAACAAAATGATAGTCGTCCAGAGACCGCAAGCTCCTACTTTAGTGGCAGTATGGGCAATCAAAGTTGGGTAGATTATCGAAATCATCAAATTGAAATTAAAAATGAAAGCACAATTATGCAAGGTGCTTTAGAGCATAAGGTGTTAGTGGGAACACGTTGGCATCGTAATGATCGTGATGTCTTAATGTTTACTCGTGATAAAGCTAAAAATCCAAATTATAACTATGGATATTATGCGCCTCCTTATATGCCAGAAGGTACGCAAACGACAACCAGTTTCTATCTTCAAGATTCGATGAGCTATAGAAATCTGACGATAACACCGGGCGTTCGCTACGATATCGTTAAAAACCAAGGTAAAGGAAGTCGAGCAATTACCTATCAAGATCCAGATCCCTATTATGGACATGATTACTCTGATGTGACTTATAGCGGGGCAACACCACATTTAGGTTTATTATGGAAGATGAATCAGAATTTCAGATTCTTTGGTGATTTAACTTATACATGGCGAGCACCATTAATTGATGAGCAATATGAAGTACAAGGAAGTGTTTCTAGCTTAACAGGAACAAGTCGTCATCTAGACAAAGAAACCGTAAGAGCTGCACGAATTGGTGCAATTGCGGATTTTGAAAGTGTTATTCAACAAGAAGACCAACTGCAATTAAGAACAACACTGTTTGATACTCGTGGTAAAGACGAAATCTTCCGTCGCCGTGGTGTCTATTGTGAAAGTCAAAAAGTGGATGGGCATAATGGAAATTGCCCACCTTCAATAGGTAATTACCGTAATTTACCGGGTTATCACATCCAAGGACTGGAAATTGAAGCCTTTTATAATAGCCCTAATGTGTTCGGTCGTTTAGCGTATTCAACAATGAAAGGAAAACGTGACCAATCACCGCGCGATCCGTGGTTTGGTCAAAAGACATGGATTGCTGAGATACAACCTGACGCTTTACATGCCACCCTTGGTGTAAAAGTACCAAGTATTAACGTTAATATGGGATGGACGGGAGATTTTATTGGTGCTCAGCGTCGTTCACCAATGGATGCCGATCCTGATGCTGTCTATTGGTCACTACCAAAAAGTAAAGGTTATGCAATACACGGTTTATTTGCGAATTGGGAACCTTCTTTTATAGATAATACTGAGGTTCGTTTTACTGTAGCGAATTTATTTAACCAAGATTATTACCCTTATTTAGGTGAATCAGTTTCAGGTGTAGGGCGTGATTATCGATTTACTGTTGTAAAGCGTTTCTAATATTATTGAAAATAAAAACAGATAAACCCCATAGATATTATGGGGTTTATTGTCATTAAGCATTCAATATTCGATATATTAAATTAATAACCGTGTGATGCAGAAGTTGCAATCATCGCCATCATGGTCGTGAAGAAGAAAATAAAGAAAAGAACAGCCATAACAATACTAATAATAAAGTAAACAAAGCCCGCTCTGTTCCATGTTTCTTGCACTTTCATAAAGGTTTCAACAGAATCGTAATCACCACTTTTCCAAGCCCATTCATTCCCTTTAATACCACAAACAAAAATCCAAACAAGATTAAGTAAAGGAACAAGCGCTAATAATGGAAGATAGGATTTATTACCAAAACCCCAAATAATATTAAACATGAAAGCGCCCCAGTTCCAACGTTTAATTTCTTCAGGTACTGGTTTATTAGTGTAAGACACGATTTATTCCTTATCTAAAATAATAAATATAAAAATGAGAATGCCAAAGTGGCAACTGGAGAAAAGGATAATCATAATTGAAGAAATGAGAGAATGAAAGATAGGTATATCTCTGCTATTAATAAAAAGAATAATCTTAATAATAAAGTAGTATTAAGATGTGTTTAATATTTTATATAAACTTATCTGTCTAATTACATGTGATTTTAGTTTTTTATAAATAAAAACAGGCCACAATAATGTGACCTGTTCTGTGACAATCTTAAATGGAGATTGTTTATTGATTATTTTGCAGCTGCTTGAGCTTGTTCAATCCAACCATCAAAGGTTTTTTGATGTGCTTTGATCCATGCGTTAGCATGACGTTCAATATCTGCCTGTGATTTTTGACCATTATGCATACGTAAGTTTTGCGCATTAATATCGGCTACAGATACTTTCATAACTTCAAAGAGTTTTGCCGCAGCGGGATTTTCTTCAGCCCATTTTTTATTTGCTGCAATATGCATGGTACTTGGCGGAAAGCCATAGTTTTTACCATTTGCTAATGTGGTATCGGTTTTATCATCCCCCGGTAATGAAGAAAAAGGCACTTGTAACCAAACAACATCTTTACCCGGTTTTAATACATCACTTATCCAGTACGGTGTCCATGTGTAATAAAAAATGGGTTTGCCTTCTTTATAGCGAGTAATGGTATCTGCCATCATTGCCGCGTAGTTGCCTTGGTTATGTGTAACAGATTTTTCTAATCCATAGGCTTTTAAGTGATTGTTAATTGCTTCTTCACAACCCCATCCCGGATTACAACCCGTTAAATCGGCTTTACCATCACCATTAGCATCAAATAATTTAGCAATTTTAGGATCTTTTAATTGCTCAATATTCGTAATGTTATATTTCTCTGCCGTTTTCTTATCAATCAAGTAACCTTGAGCGGCATTAACGACATAATCCCCTTTACGATAAAAGGTATTATCACCTCCTGCCGCTGCATATTGTGAATTATGAAGAGGGACCCAACTGACTGCCATAAAAGTGGCATCACCATTGGCGATAGAAGAATAAGCAACGTTATAGTCAACTTCTTTAATTGGCTGAACAGTGTAACCTAATTGTTCGAGTGCTTTATTAACGATTAAAGTTTGAAAGGTTTCTTCAGAAATCGTACTTTGCACGGGTTGAACCGAGATCCCTTTTCCAGGTAAATCAGCAGCGGATAACTGGGTGCTTATCAGTGTGGCGGACAATACTGTTGCCCAGATAACTGGATTACGCATAGTTTTTCCTTCTGTTGTGATGGTAAGAGATAAATAGCGACAGCGAACTGTCGCTTCTATTTCTTATATTGATTGAACGTGATGTTCTTTATTGATTTTTAATTAATAGTAAAAATATTTATTACGATGCTTTTTTGCCAAAGAGTCGACAAATTAAGCCGATAGGTCCTGTCATATACCAGCATCGATTACCTTTATGACGGCTGTTTTGACCTAAAGATTGTGTTAATCGGTCAAGGATAATCGCGAGGATAACAATACCTGCGCCCCCTACGGCAGCCAGTCCCATATCAAGACGACCTATACCGCGTAATACCATTTGACCTAATCCACCAACGGCGATCATTGATGCAATAACAACCATTGAAAGTGCTAACATCAGCGTTTGGTTTACACCTGCCATAATCGTTGGCATCGCGAGTGGTAATTGCACTTTAAACAGCATTTGACGAGGATTTGCACCAAATGATTGTGCTGCTTCGATTAAATCTTCAGGAACTTGTTTGATCCCTAAAATGGTCAATCTCACAATTGGAGGTAAGGCAAAAATAATAGTGACCACAACGCCGGGTACGTTACCTATACCAAATAACATGACGATAGGAACTAAGTAGACAAACGCAGGCGTTGTCTGCATCGCATCGAGTAAAGGCCGAACAATTTTGGATGCTCTATCACTGTTAGCCAGCCATATTCCTAATGGAAGCCCGATAATAAGACAAAACAGTAACGAGGTTAGTACCAATGCAAGGGTAACCATAGCTTCAGACCAAGCACCAATCGCACCAATTAATATTAATGAGATAAAAGAAGCGATACCCATAACTTTGCCTGAAAGCTGCCATGCAATCAGAGAAAATAGAATAATGGCGATAGGTGCCGGCATTGAGGTTAAGAAATTTTCAAAACCACTTAAGACCAAATCGACCGGTACACGAATACCTTGGAAAACAGGGCGAAAGTGCAACACAATCCAGTCAATCGCATCAGTAACCCATGAATCTAAGGGGATCAGCGTATTATGAAACGGATCCATTAGATTGAATGAATCGGGTGCCACACCCGTTGGTGCAGCATCTAGCCAATCACTGCCAGCAGAGGAGGTATCGATATTTTCAGTACCACTGCCTGCACCCCAAGGATCGGCATCTGTTGATGAGCTGTCAGCGCTACTCCAAGGATCACTTTCTGTTGTAGTGGTATCAGTTGTTGCCCAAGGATCATCATTTACGTTATTGGTTGTCTCTGATGCCGTTTCGCTTGTTGCGGTTTCTTGGATATTTGTATCCAAAGCCACATCTTTATCTGTTGTATTACTCATTTGGCGTCTCCTTATCCAGTGCTTGTAGTAACATTCCTTTAGAAATTAAGCCGATATAACGGTTTTTTTCATCAATAACAGGAATTGCACAGGGAGATTGTGCAACAGTTGAAATCAGCTCGTTTAACGGTGTATCACCATTAATGGCACAAGGCTCAGATAAAATAGCTGACTCAATAGGCTGTTTATTTTTCAGCGCCTCTTCAAGAGACGTGATGGAAACGATACCAACAAATTTTCTTCCTCGCTCAATGAGATAGCCAAAGTTTCTATCTTCATCTTCGAGTACTTTTAAGGCAGATCGAGGACCAAAACCGGGCGCAATATGCAGTAAGGTCTCAGGGCGACGTTTAGCTATATCTTTTGCACTAAATACGTGGCTAATATCAACACCACGGAAAAACGTACGAACATAATCATTTGCTGGATTATTGAGTATTTCATCTGGTGTACCTGTTTGAACGACAACACCACCTTGCATAATGGCAATTCGGTCACCAATACGCATAGCCTCATCCAGATCATGGGAGATAAACACAATGGTGCGCTGTTTATCACCTTGTAAGCTTAATAACTCATCTTGCATTTCTGTACGAATTAATGGATCGAGTGCTGAAAAGGCTTCATCCATCAACAAAATATCTGGATCGTTAGCAAGTGCACGTGCAAGACCGATACGTTGACGCATCCCACCAGAAAGCTCATCAGGCCAAGAGTTTGCGTAACTACCCAAGTTGACTTGCTCTAAAGCATCCATCGCTTTTTTATAACGCTCATCTTTACTTAATCCCGCAAGATCCATTCCAAATGCAGTATTATCAAGCACATTCATATGAGGCATTAATGCAAATGACTGAAACACCATACTGATTTTTTTACGGCGGACTTGTCGTAATTCTTTATCCGACATGGTGGCAATATTTTCACCATCAATAAGCACCTCTCCCTTCGTTGGAGAGATCAGACGATTGAGAAGGCGGACTAGTGTGGATTTACCTGAACCAGATAATCCCATGATGACAAATATTTCGCCTTCTTCAATTGCCAGATTTGCATTTTGAACGCCCACTGTAAGCCCTGTTTTATCAAAAATCTGATCTTTATTCATACCAGATTCTAATAATTCAAAAGCGCGTTTAGGGTGCTCGCCAAATACCTTGTAGAGATTTTTTACTTCGAGTTTAATTGCCATGCAATATATAGTTTCCTATTTAAATATTGAAAGGAATAAATTAAATATATAATTAATAAGTGTTGTTATTTTTCCTAAATAAGATTTTTAGTAAGGGAAATACCCTACCACAATGATAGAGTCTGACAACCCTATGTTAATTATAATTAATTAAATAATTCAGCTTTATTTTCTTTATTTTTAATATGATTAATAATTAAATAAAGTGAAATAAATAAAACTTATTAAAAGATATATTCCCATCTAACTAACTGAAATAACTTTGTTTTTAGAGATATTACTATTTTGATTAGGATCTCAATAAAAATGAAGACTCAATGTCAAAATAGAAGAAAAAAGAGAGAAAAATTAAATGAAAAAAAATCAATATACATTAGATATATTAATGATTAATGTCTTGTGATAAGGTTCATATGCTATAAGTAGGCTAAAATAATTCGAAAAAAATTGATTTTTTGACAATATTGAACGGCAAAAATCAATCAATTAGATTGTTTAGTGAGCAAATAAAAATGCACAAAAAAATAATCTATATTTTTCAGTGCATTATGTTTCATATGTGATACATAATTAAATTGAATGTATTGTGTTGTTTCTTTTACTTTCAATTAGACTAATAAACCTTAAAAATCCCAATCATCATCTTCAGTGTTTATGGTTTTTCCAATAACATAAGATGAACCTGAACCAGAGAAGAAATCGTGATTTTCATTTGCATCTGGTGATAATGAAGAAAGAATTGCAGGGCTTACATTTGTTATTTCATCAGGAAATAAAGCTTCATACCCTAAATTCATTAATGCTTTATTTGCATTATAATGAAGGAATTTTTTGACATCTTCTGTCCAGCCTACAGTGTCGTAAAGATCTTCGGTATATTTCACTTCATTGTCATATAAATCTAATAATAATGAGAAAGAAAAATCTTTAATATCTTGTTTCTCTAATTCAGATTTATTTAATAACTGATTTTGAAATTTATAGCCAATATAATAACCATGAACGGCTTCATCCCTAATAATAAGACGAATTAAATCGGCTGTATTGGTTAATTTTCCTCGGCTTGACCAGTACATTGGTAAATAAAATCCTGAATAAAATAAAAAGGATTCTAAAAAGACGCTGGCGACTTTTTTCTTTAAAGGATCTTCATCTTGATAATAACGCAAAATAATTTCTGCTTTCTTTTGTAAGTAAGGATTTTCCTCACTCCAACGGTATGCTTCATCGACATCAGTTGTTAAGCAGAGTGTGGAAAATATCGAACTGTAAGAGCGAGCATGAACCGCTTCCATAAAACAGATATTAGATAACACGGCTTCTTCATGAGGCGTGAGTGCATCAGGCATCAAAGCTGGTGCGCCTACCGTGTTTTGGATCGTATCGAGCAAAGTTAGCCCAGTGAAAACACGAATCGTCAGTTGTTTTTCAGCTTGAGTCAGCGTGCTCCATGAGGGAATGTCATTAGAGAGTGGAATTTTTTCAGGTAACCAAAAATTCATAGTTAAGCGGTTCCAAACTTCTAAATCTTTTTCATCTTCAATGCGATTCCAATTAATCGCATTAACATGGCTTAATAAAGGTGATGACATGCTATGTTCTCCTTATTGTTATTATTAAAGTGCGCACGAAACACAGCCTTTTATTTCAGTACCTGCTAATGCAGATTGTCGGATACGAATGTAATACAAGGTTTTAATACCTTTACGCCATGCATATATTTGCGCTTTGTTGATATCTCGGGTTGTTGCTTCATCAGAAAAGAATAATGTGAGCGATAAACCTTGGTCGATATGTTGAGAAGCCTCAGCATAAGTATCAATAATTTTTTCAGCTCCAATATCATATGCGTCTTGATAATACTGACGGTTTTCATTAGTCATAAAAGGGGCCGGGTAATAAACTCGCCCAATTTTACCTTCTTTTCTAATTTCTATTGGTGCGGCAATAGGATGAATGCTCGATGTGGAGTGGTTAATATAGGAAATAGATCCTGTTGGTGGTATCGCTTGCAAGTTTTGGTTATAGATCCCATGCGTCATAATAGATTTCTTGAGAGTTTGCCAATCTTCTTGTGTTGGAATATGAACATTCGATTGACTAAATAGCTGGTGGATTTTTTGTGTTTTAGGCAACCATTGTTGTGATACATATTTATTAAAATATTCACCTGTTGCGTATTTTGAATTTTCAAAACCTTTAAAGTGCTGTTTTTTCTCAATCGCTAATTGATTTGAAGCTAATAGCGCATAGTAAGTAACGGTATAAAAATAGATATTAGTAAAATCTAATGCTTCTTCAGAGCCGTAATAAATCCCTTCGCGCGCTAAGTAGCCATGTAAATTCATTTGTCCTAAACCAATGGCATGAGAAGCGAGATTACCTTTTTCAATAGAAGGAACGGACTCAATTTTTGTCATTTCAGAAACATTGCTTAATGCTCTAATTGCTGTGCTGACGGTATGTGCAAAGTTAGGTGAGTCCATTGCCATAGCAATATTCATAGAGCCTAAGTTACAACTGATGTCATGACCGATATGGCGATAGCTTAAATCTGGGTGATACTCACTGGCGCTGTTGACTTGTAAAATTTCAGAGCAAAGATTGCTCATATTAATTCTACCCGCGATAGGATTGGCACGATTTACCGCATCTTCAAACATGATATAAGGATAGCCAGACTCAAATTGAATTTCGGCAAGTGTTTGGAAAAACTCCCTCGCTTTAATTTTCTTCTTACGAATTTGCGCGTTATTCACCATTTCACTGTATTTTTCGCTAACACTGATTTCTGACATAGGTACGCCATAAACACGTTCTACATCATAAGGTGAGAAGAGATACATATCTTCATTGCGTTTTGCTAATTCAAACGTGATATCAGGGATAACAACGCCTAAAGAGAGGGTTTTTATTCGGACTTTTTCATCTGCATTCTCTCTTTTGGTATCAAGAAAATGATAAATATCAGGATGGTGAGCATGAAGATAAACAGCACCAGCACCTTGTCTTGCACCTAATTGGTTTGCATAAGAAAAAGCATCTTCAAGCATTTTCATAACAGGAACCACGCCAGAAGATTGATTTTCTATACGTTTAATCGGTGCGCCTGCTTCACGTAAATTGGTGAGTAAAAATGCAACGCCACCGCCACGTTTAGAAAGCTGTAATGCGGAATTTACCGAGCGACCGATAGACTCCATATTATCTTCTATACGTAATAAAAAGCAGGAAACCAATTCACCGCGTTGTTGTTTTCCACAATTTAAAAAAGTCGGTGTAGCGGGTTGAAAACGACCACTAATAATTTCATCTACAAGATGAATAGCAAGATCAGTATTGCCTTGTGCTAGCGTGAGAGCCACCATACAAACGCGATCTTCATAGCGCTCTAGATAGCGTTCTCCATCAAATGTTTTTAAGGTGTAACTGGTGTAGTACTTAAAAGCTCCAAGGAATGATTGAAAGCGAAATTTTTTACTATAAGCATGTTTAAATAGCTGTTTGATAAAGGCAAATTCATACTGTTCTAACACTTGTGCTTCGTAATAGTGTTGTTGTACTAAGAACTCGAGTTTTTCTTTTAGATCATGAAAAAATACTGTGTTTTGATTTACATGTTGACGAAAAAAATGGTGTGTCGCTAGTTTATCTTTATCAAACTGAATATTACCTTGCTCATCATAGAGATTTAGCATGGCATTCAATGCATGGTAATCCAGTTGTTCTGTTGATTGTGTCATGTTAATTGTCTCGTAACGTATTGGTCAGTAAGATTTGACCAAAATGTACTTAAACCTGTTTTTACGCGATATACATCTTCTGGCGTACCTAATAATTCAAATCGATACAAAAAAGGGATTTGGCATTTTTGTGCAATAATATCGCCAGCTAACCCATAAGCTGCACCGAAGTTAGTATTTCCAGAAGCAATGACTCCACGTATTAATTGACGGTTTTCAGGAATATTTAAAAACTGAATAACCGCTTTAGGAACTGCACCTTTAGTACCACCACCACCATAAGTTGGGCAAAGCAACACAAAGGGTTGCGTTGCAAGCAATGTTTTATCTTCAATAATTCTGGTCGCATGTACATTGAGTTTTTGTACAAAGCGATGGCAGTTTTCAGAGCGACTTGAAAAATAGATCAAAGGTGCCGTTTGCATGAGGAGCTCCTTTAGAGCGTGATCTGTCTGATTTTATCAGGACAAAAACCCGACCAATGTTGTTCACCGTGAACTACAACAGGCACTTGGCGATATCCCATAGAAACGATACGGGCGAGAGCTTGTGTATCTTTGGTGAGATCGACTGCAATAAATGGAATATTTTTCTGTTTTAAGGCGCGCTCTGTGGCACTACATTGAACGCAATTCGGTTTGGTATAGAGGATAACAGACATAAAAATAACCCTTATAAAAATATGGATGCGTCTGTTTTCACATCCATAGCGAGAAGTACTTAAATACTATATATAGAGTTATTTATTTTCAACCATACAATATATGGTGGTTTTTAAATTTGATAATGATTATCATTAAAATTAGACAGTTAGCACACTAATTTTATTTTTAGATCGCTCGATTGATCAATTTTTATTAGATATACGAGTAATTAGATGATTGCTTTATCAATCAAGCATGATTTAATCTGGTTGCTAAAGACAAATCAGCAGAGAAAACATTATGTACCAAGACTATCTCGATGCACCTAAAGGCTTTCCAAAACCTTATATCTCTATCACTGCAAATGAAAAAGGGATCACGAGTCTCTATTTTGTGAATGACAAAGAGGCTGCTGTAAATTCAAGCCCTGTTATTAATCAATGTATAAAACAATTAAAAGAGTATTTTGAAGGTAAACGAACGACATTTTCGGTGCCATTAGCGCCAGAAGGAACGGAATTTCAAAGCCGTGTTTGGAAGACATTACAAACCATCCCTTATGGTGAAATTTGGAGTTATAAAAAATTGGCGCTCACATTAGGTTCGGTCAATTATTGCCGAGCGGTAGGAATGGCAAACTCACGCAACCCAATTTCTTTAATTATTCCTTGTCATCGAGTTATTGGTCATAACGGTAAGTTAGTCGGCTATACCGGTGGATTAGATATTAAGCGTTGGCTACTTCAATATGAAAAAGTAGAAGTCGATGAATAGTTCAGATTGTAAGTATTAAGTATTGTTTCTTAAGTGAACTATGCGTTAAAGCATGGGATTTGTCTGAATATTAATCATTTGGCAGAAAAAAAATGTGAGTTTCGTGATCTAGACTGTGGACAGGGAATCATCATTTTTGTTTTACTATAGCCAACGCAAAACGCTTGCGTTTATTTTCTATTTTAAAGGTAAACTTGATGTCTAAATTAAAAGGTAACGTTAAGTGGTTTAACGAAACTAAAGGTTTTGGTTTTATCACTCCAGAAGATGGCAGCAAAGATGTATTTGTACACTTTTCCGCTATTACATCAGAAGGCTTTAAAACCCTTGCTGAAGGTCAAAAAGTAGAGTTTGAAGTTACTGACGGCGCGAAAGGGCCATCTGCTGCAAACGTTGTCGCTATCTAATTAACGACTTCTTTGAGACAAGTAAAAACCCGTTATTTAACGGGTTTTTATGTATCTAGAGCAAAGCCCTTTTTATAACAGGTTTTATATTCCAAGCATTACATCTCGCGTAGTAACCAAAATGCAAATGCGGTCATTAAAAATGAGCCAGCTAAGTTAGCCCCCATGGTGCTTAGTGCCCATCCAATTTTTCCTTCCGTTAAGAGAGCAACCACTTCAACCGAAAAGGTTGAAAAAGTTGTCAGACCGCCACAAAAGCCCGTTGTCAGCATAATTTTCCAAATAGGATCAATATGTGGAGCTTTACTAAACCAAGCGATACCAAAGGCAATAATAAATGCACCAATGCAGTTAGCAACAAAGGTGCCTGTGGCAAAATGAGGAAAAATAGAATTTAGGCGGTAGCTAATAAGCCAGCGTAATACGCTACCTAAACCACCACCTATAAATACAGCAATTGCAATATTAAGCATGAGAGATTAATTGTTATTTAACCTCAATCCCCTGAGCTTGAAGATCAGCATGATAAGACGAGCGAACAAACGGCCCACAAGCTGCATGGGTAAAGCCCATCGCAAGTGCTTGCTCTTTCATATATTCAAACTCGTCAGGACTGACGTAGCGTTGAACAGGAAGATGGTGACGACTTGGCTGTAAATATTGCCCTAATGTCAGCATCGTTACCCCATGTTTACGCAGATCACGCATAACGTCAATAATTTCTTCGTTTGTTTCCCCAAGACCGACCATCAAACCTGATTTTGTTGGAATATCAGGGTGTGCTTGCTTAAAGCGTTCTAAGAGTGTCAATGACCATTGATAGTTAGCACCTGGGCGTACTTGACGATAAACGCGAGGTACATTCTCTAAGTTATGGTTAAAGACATCTGGTGGAGTGTCAGTGAGGATCTCAAGTGCTTTATCCATACGACCACGGAAATCTGGCACTAGTGTTTCAATACGAATAGTAGGATTCTTTGCACGAATAGCGGCGATACAATCGGCAAAATGCTGGGCACCGCCATCACGTAAGTCATCACGGTCTACAGAGGTGATAACAACATAGCGTAATCCCATATCTTTAATGGTTTGAGCGAGTTTTTCTGGCTCTTGAGGATCGGGAGCATTAGGGCGGCCATGAGCGACATCGCAGAATGGGCAACGGCGTGTACAGATTGCGCCCAAGATCATAAAGGTTGCTGTTCCGTGGTTAAAACACTCAGCAAGGTTAGGACAAGAGGCTTCTTCACAGACGGAATGAAGACCATTTTTACGCATTGCTGCTTTGATACCCTGAATTTTACTTGAGTCAGCGGGTAGCTTTATTTTCATCCAATCAGGTTTGCGTAGCAGTTGTTCACGTTCTGTAGCGACTGTTTTAACAGGAATAAGTGCCATTTTATCGGCGTCGCGATATTTAACTCCGCGTTCCATCTGAATAGGTTTACTCATAATTGTGCCAGTTCCAGTTATCTAGAGTGATTAACACGATGTGACTGAGGTAATCAGGGTTTTAAAAAAATATGACAAATGTTAAAAAAATTATAGCATTTTTATTGCTGTGGTTGAAATCCTAGTTGTGTACAAAAATGCTTAACTAATAACGGTGCTACCTGTGTCGTTGTCGTATTCGGTGCAAAATCAATTAACTGCGTCATTTTTAAATCAGAATAACCACAAGGATTTATTCGAGCAAAAGGAGATAAATCCATATCTATATTGAGCGCAAGTCCATGAAAAGAACAACCTTTACGGATACGTAATCCTAAAGAGCAAATTTTATCGCCCTTTACATAAACTCCGGGCGCATCAGCGCGAGCATAAGCTTCTACATTAAACTCTGCTAGTGTGTCTATAACAGTGTTTTCAAGAGCAGTGACTAATTGACGAACACCTACGTGATTGCGTTTTAAATCAATTAAAACATACATCACTTGTTGACCGGGGCCATGATAAGTCACTTGACCACCACGATCGGATTGAATAACAGGGATTGTTCCCGTATTTAATAAGTGTTCGGCTTTACCTGCTTGGCCTTGGGTAAAAACTTGTTCATGTTGAACAAGCCATATTTCATCAGGTGTGTGACTTTCCCGTTTTTCCGTAAACTGATGCATAGAATCAGAAACCGGTAAATAGGGTTTCACACCTAATTGGCGAATAATGATTGTCTTGTCTTGCACCGTGAAAATCTTCATTTGTAGCGTAATTGTGAAGAGCAGTATAACGCTCCAGTAAATGAACTACCAGATTGAGATGTTTTTTTTCCGAGGTAGGGTGAAAAATGAGGAAATACAGAATAAGAAAAAGCGCCTTAATGAAAGGCGCTTTTAAAAAGTCATTTGCTAAAAGAAGAGGTTACAGAACCATACGTACCAGTTCAAGTTCACCTAATTCTTTATATAACGTTTCTACTTGATCAATATGAGTTGCATTGATGGTAATAGAAACAGAGTGGTAATTACCTTTGCTACTTGGTTTTACTGAAGGCGTGTAATCACCTGGTGCATGGCGCTGAATGACTTCAACGACTTGATCTACTAATTCTGGTTTTGCATGACCCATCACTTTATAAGTGAAAGAACATGGGAACTCTAACAGTTCATTTAATTTTGTTTTCATCATAATGTAATTCCTTAAGACAACAGGTGCTGTTGTTTTAATAATTTATTTCTACACCTAATCTTAGCAAATAAAAAGCGCATTCCTTACATAATAAGGAATGCGATACTGGTAATTAGGGTAAATATGGGAATGGTAAATGTGTTTCTGCCAATATCTGTATAAAAATTATATGTGGTCACATTTACCTTTTTCAAGTCTTAGCCAAACCAGTGTGAGAATAATAATTTGATATAGTCGATAATACGGCTAAAGAAACCGCCTTCTTTTACTTCATTCATCACAACTAACGGGCGCTGTTCGATAACTTGTCCATCAAGTTGAAAATTAATTGTTCCAACAACTTGGTTTTTAGTCACTGGTGCATGTAATTCTACATTATCAAGAATATAGCTCGCTTTTAAATCTTTTAAACGACCGCGAGGAATAGTTAAATAAACATCTTTATCTACCCCTAATTGTACTTTATCTGTTTCACCATACCAGATAGGCTCTGCTGCGAATTCTTTACCTACTTGCAATGGCTTTACGGTTTCAAAGAAACGAAAACCCCAAGTAAGTAATTTTTTACTTTCGGCATCACGGCCTTTAGATGAATGACCACCCATAACTGCAGAAATTAAACGCATATCGCCTTCAGTTGCAGACGCAACGAGGTTATAACCTGCTGATGCAGTATGACCTGTTTTAATACCATCAACATTTAAACTGCTATCCCACAACAAACCATTTCGGTTAGTTTGACGGATATTGTTGTAGGTGTACTCTTTTTCTTTATAGATGGCATATTCATCGGGTACATCGCGAATTAATGCAGCACCAATTAGTGCCATATCGCGAGCCGAGCTATATTGTCCCGGAGCATCAAGACCATGAACAGTTTGGAACTGTGTATTTTGTAAACCGAGACGTTTGACATAATCGTTCATCATGGTCACAAATGTATCTTGGCTGCCTGCAACATAAGAGGCCATTGCGACACAAGCATCATTACCTGATTGTAAGTTAATACCACGCGTTAACTGCGCAACGGTAACTTGATCACCCGGTTTTAAGAACATTAAAGAAGAGCCACGAAAAACAGGATTACCCGTTGCCCATGCTTCTTCACCAATGGGTACGATATCGCTATTAGAGATTTTACCAGCACGAATAGATTGACCAATAACATAACTGGTCATCATTTTGGTTAAACTTGCAGGATCACGGCGAACGTCAGCGTTCATTTCAGCCAGTACTTTCCCAGAATTATAATCAATAAGAATATAAGATTCGGCTTCGATACTAGGAACAGCAGGTATCATTGTTTTTAGGGAATCTTCCGCAATACTTTGATGGCTTACTGTGAGTAAAGCAAAAGTGGCGCTTAATAGGCTTGTTCTTAGTAATTTTGCTGGGGGTATCTGTTTCATTCTGTTTGTTTAATCCGAAAATTCAGGGAAAAATAGGGACTGATAAATAAAATATCAGCAAATCCAGACGATTCTACGCTTGAATTTGCTGATATAAAAAGGATTTTACGTAAAATTATCCTTTATTGGGTAATAATAAACCCAGTGATATCTTTAACTTGTTTTAGCTTATTTTTTATCGTTTCGGCTTGATCTTTAGATGAATAAGGGCCGAGTTGTACTTTATATAATCCATCTGTTTTGTTGATCACACCTTGAGTGTTAAATAACGACGATAAATCATTGAGCCAAAATTGTGCATTATTTTCGTTACTGAGAGCACCAACTTGGACATAAAAGCCTTGTGCTATGGAATTTGAGGATAATACAGGTTTTGGCGCTTCCGTTTTTGCAGGTACTGGCGTTGGAACGGGTGCCGGAACTGGAGTAGGCGCTTTTACTTGTGCAGGAGTCGATGGCTCAACAGGCATATTGTTGTTGACGGGTGTTGATGTTGTTAATGGCGCTGGTGTTACTGTTGCTGGCTGAGCATTAAAATTAGGGCGCTCAGGTAATGCAGTCGTTTTCTTTTCTATCTGTGCACCATGAGTACCAACACCGCTCATATGGCCACTTTGGTCAACAACAATCCCTTCAATAAGCAATGGAGTTGTCGGCATTAAACGTAAGCTATCAGAAACCGCTGGAGTGACTTGGATCTGTTTTCCATTAACG
Organism: Proteus sp. ZN5; assembly: GCF_011046025.1. Taxonomy (GTDB): domain Bacteria; phylum Pseudomonadota; class Gammaproteobacteria; order Enterobacterales; family Enterobacteriaceae; genus Proteus. Next base: position 3,606,933 of record NZ_CP047639.1, on the reverse strand, counting down.
TAAGGGCCTCGGTCATTAATACGTACAACCATTGTGCGCCCATTAAGCAAGTTTGTGATTTTCGCATAGCTTGGGATCGGTAATGTAGGATGAGCGACCGCAAATTCATAGGGATTAACGCGTTCACCAATGGTAGTTAAACGACTCATCGCTAAACTATCATAGACAACTGCTTCTCCTCGCTCACTAAAGTTTGCAGGATCAGTCACAATACGGTAAACCACCCCATTTTTTCGATAATCTTGATTTGCCGTAGGATGATAAGGCTCGTAACGTGGCTCTGCACCGAGAACACGTTGAGCTGGCACATTGGGTAATGGTGCTGGCGGTTTATTGGTATTCGGTTTATCAACAACACACCCCGACAGTAGCAATGCACTGATACCAATCAAAACCCATTGCAGACGCATAAAAACCTCATTATAAACTTTTCGATAGTAGTTTTCGGTGTGTATGAATCGACATCACGATACCAAACCCTGCCATTAATACAATCAGGGCCGAGCCTCCATAACTCATCAGCGGTAACGGAACACCGACAACAGGAAGAATACCACTCACCATTCCTATGTTGACAAAGACATAGACAAAGAAAATTAGCATTAATCCGCCAATCATTACTCTACCAAATGTATTTTGTGCTTTCGTTGCAAGGTAAAGGCCCCGCGCGATTAAGAGTATATAAAGAGTCAGTAGTATCAAAACACCAATTAATCCGAGTTCTTCTGCCAATACAGCAAAAATAAAGTCTGTATGGCGCTCTGGTAAGAATTCTAATTGAGATTGCGTGCCTTGTAACCATCCTTTTCCATGTAATCCACCAGAACCAATGGCAATTTTAGATTGGATGATATGATATCCTGCCCCAAGCGGATCTGATTCAGGGTCGAGAAGCATCATTACCCGTGCTTGCTGGTAATCATGCATAAGGAAAAACCAGAGTATGGGGATAAAGGCGGCAACAAGAATAATAGCCACAGTGATAAGTCGCCAGCTCATTCCTGCAAGAAAAAGAACAAATAAACCCGATGCGGCAACAAGAATGGATGTTCCCAAATCGGGCTGTGCTGCGACTAATAATGTTGGTACAAAAATAAGAACTAGAGCAATAGCTGTATTACGCAATGTAGGAGGGCACACATCGCGATTCATAAATCGAGCAACCATTAAAGGCACAGCTATTTTAGCGATTTCTGAAGGCTGAAAACGAACAATACCTAAATCTAGCCAACGTTGTGCTCCTTTACTGATTTGCCCAAAGACATCAACGAGAATAAGTAAAATAACACAAAAGAAATAGAGATGAGGAGCCCAGCTTTCATAGACTCTTGGTGGGATTTGCGCCATGACTATCATGATCATGAAACCCATAGCAATCTGTCCTAACTTACGTTGCATCATTTCTGGATCTTGCCCGCTGGCACTCCACATAATAAATGCGCTGTATCCTAATAACGCAATAATACAAAGTAAGAATAACGGGTCGATATGGATCCGTGTCCAGAAGGATTTTTTCTTATTATTTTCAGTCATGAGTATTATTCCTCTGAACCACGTGGTGCTGGTGGAGAAGCTGGCAATACAGTGTTGTTATCACCAAGGAGAATGTGGTCAAGAATTTGTCTTGTAATATCACCGACAGAAGGGCCTGCACCACCATTTTCTAGGATAATAGAGATGGCTACAGTTGGCTTATCATAAGGCGCAAAGGCAATCATTAACTTGTGGTCACGAAGATGTTCTGCCAATTGACTCGCATTGTAGGTTTCGTAACTAAACACCTGTGCAGTTCCCGATTTTGCTGCTGCTTTATAAGGTGCATCAGCAAAACTTCGGCGACCCGTACCATTTGGGAAGTTAGCTACACCATACATACCGTGTTTTGCTAGCTCCCAATAACCTGAGTTGATATCGCCAATTTGGCGGGTTTCAGTATCAACATAAGGCAACATTTCATTGCCTAGTTTTGTACCGTAAAGTAGGTGAGGGGTTTTAACTTGACCATCATTAATCAATGTCATTAAAGCTTTCGCCATTTGAATTGGCGTTGCTGTCCAATAACCTTGCCCAATACCTACTGGGATCGTGTCACCTTGATACCAAGGCTTTTTATAACGTTGCTGTTTCCACTCACGTGTTGGCATGATGCCATTGCGCTCTTCAGAGAGATCAATACCTGTATATTCGCCATAGCCAAAGCGACTCATCCAAGTTGATATACGATCAATTCCCATATCATAAGCAACTTGGTAGAAGAAAGTATCCGCAGATTCTACGATAGATTTTGTGACATTAAGTTTTCCATGTCCCCAACGCTTCCAATCTCGATAACGTTTTTCAGAGCCAGGGAGTTGCCACCAGCCGGGATCATGAATTGTTGTATTGGCTGTGATTACACCTTCACTCAATGCCGCAACAGACATAAAGGGTTTCACGGTTGATGCAGGAGGATAAAGACCTTGAGTTGTTCGGTTGATCAGCGGCCTATCAGGGTTGTTTAGTAACCCTTGATACTCTGTATTTGAAATTCCACCAACAAATAAGTTTGGATCGTAGCTAGGGTTTGATACCAGCGCTAAAATTTCACCATTGCGAGGATCGGTTACTACAACCGCAGCTCGGCTTGTCGTGAGTAATGTTTCAATATAGGTTTGCAGTTCAAGGTCGATGGTAAGATAAATATCTTTACCTGCCTGTGGCGGTTGTTCGTGTAATTGGCGAATAACTCGACCACGGCTATTAACTTCAACCTCTTCATAGCCGGTTGTGCCGTGCAAAGTAGATTCATAATAACGTTCGATGCCTAACTTGCCGATATCATGAGTTGCAGCATAGTTAGGTGATAAACCTTCTTTATCAAGACGTTCAACATCTTTATCATTAATTTTTGCGACGTAACCAATCACATGCGTTAATGCTGAACCATAAGGATAATAACGACGTTGATAGCCTTTGATTTCTAAGCCGGGATAGCGGTATTGGTTGATAGCAAAGCGCGCGACTTGTACTTGGCTTAATGTTGTTTTTAAGGCGATAGAGCTAAATCGACGTGAGCGCTTGCGCTCTTTTTCAAATGCAGCAATATCTTCGTCAGTTAAGTCAACAACATCCCTTAAACTTTCCAGAGTTTCTTGTAGGTTTGCTACCTTTTCAGGCACAACTTCTAATTGGTAGATAGTACGATTGAGCGCAAGAGGGATACCTTTGCGATCGTAAATAATGCCTCTGCTGGGAGCAATCGGTACTAATTTAATTCGGTTATCATTTGAACGTGTCTGATAATCATCATGGCGAGCGATCTGTAAGTGGTTGAGGTTAAAAACCAAAACACCACTCAATATAATAATTACTGAAAATGCGACAATCACACGTCGGATAAATAGCTTTGATTCCGCAGTATAATCTCGAAACGGGGTACGTTTTTTTCTTTTCATCCCATTTGACTTCACTTACTGACCCGCCAATTTATTGATTATTCACGATGATAAGGATGGTTTGTGGTAATGCTCCATGCTCGATAAAGGCTTTCTGCAACCACGACACGAACAAGAGGATGTGGCATTGTTAAAGGCGATAAAGACCAGCTTTGTTCAGCCGCAGCTTTACAAGCGGGTGCTAGTCCTTCAGGACCACCAATGAGTAAGCTGACATTTCTACCATCAAGCTTCCATCGATCAAGTTGTTCTGCAAGTTTGGGCGTATCCCAGCGAGCGCCAGGAATATCGAGGGTGACGATACGATTTCCTTTACCTACTGCGGCTAACATCTGTTCACCTTCTTTTTCGAGAATACGTTTAATATCTGCATTCTTTCCTCGCTTACCTGCGGGGATTTCGATAAGTTCTAAAGGCATGTCTTTGGGGAACCGATTAAGATAATCTATAAAGCCGGTCTGTATCCAGTCCGGCATTTTTGTACCAACGGCAATGAGCTGTAATTTCAAACTCAGCTCCAGAGTTTTTCAAGTTCGTACATACGGCGACTATCTTCTTGCATAACGTGTACCATGGCTTCGCCAAGATCAACGACAATCCAGTCAGAAACGCCTTGTCCTTCAACACCTAAAGGTTGTAATCCCGCTTCGCGGCAATCATCAACGAGATTATCTGCAACTGACATGAGATGTCTGCTTGATGTACCCGTACAAATAATCATGTAATCAGTTACACTTGATTTTCCGCGGACATCTAATGCAATAATGTCTTGGGCCTTAGAATCTTCAAGTTTATCAATAATAAATTGCTGTAATTCAGAACCTTGCAAAAGGATCACCTTTAATCTAATGGGTTGATTCAGTCGAAAAAATAATAAATGCTATTTTAAAGGAATTTATACCAATAAATCTATTTTACTGGATGATTAATTCTAGTTAGCAATAACAAGAACATAAACCTCATTTTCTTGTTTTTCGACGTTTGATTTAGAAAAATTCATATATGCCCATTAACTGCGTCATAATAAATAACAAAAAGAAGGCAGATAAGAACTTTTCCGTTTAGACGACAGTTTTACCTTACAGTTCCCTTAAGGGAACAGAGGGTGAGAATAACAGCTAAACCTCGTCTGTCAATGCTGATTAAATACCTAATTAGCGTGTTTTCACTTTGTTAAGTTTAGATTATACAGACTAATACTCATACTTTTTAATTAGAGAGAAAAAGAATGGAAAGAAAAGAAAACTATCTCGGGCTATCTTCAGAAATTGTGAGTAACACTAATCACCAATTACAAGAAAAGTTAGCATTGCTTTGCGATACTGTTCAGGCGGAAAAGATAGGCATTATGCAGATAGAGGCTCAAAATAGAGATAACCTATTGCCACTTTATGGTTATGTTGGAAAAAAAGGAGACCGCCTTTCCTCACCCCCGAATTTTACTTTACCTCAACTAAATATTGATCAATTTTTACAGCCTATTGTTCTAGACCATTTTCTTACCCAATTTTTCACACTGTTTGATTACCAACAACAGGTTAATCAATCATTAACTAAAGGGGCTTTGGTTAAATTTCATAGCCGATATAAATATTTAATTATGGCTTATTCACAAGTGGCTTATCGAGAGTTAGGGCGCTATATTGCTCATATTTCTGATGCTATTCCTCTTGAAGAAGTTGCATCGAAATATCAGGAAAAACTAATGAAGGCATTCAGTGTTACAGCAAATAGAGAAGGGCAAACTAATGCGTTAATGCATATGGCGGGGTATTTTAAGCGGGATCTAAGCTCACAACAAAAACAAGAAATGACACAGACAATTTTACAATATCATCAAGGTATCGTGCCTTTATCTAAACCTTATGATTTACTCAAATATTGGTTAACTGTTTATCCTGATGAGTATTTGAGCCATCAACGCTATTTTTCGCCTTATCCGTTCGCTTTTAATTATTTAAGGGAGCAACTTTAGTATTAATCTATTATTTATAGAGTTGTTGCTGGCGAATATAGTCTTCAACAGAGTTCGGTAGTAAATCGTGACAATCTAAACCTGCTTTGTGACGAGCACGAATGTCAGTCGCTGAAATATTATAAAGTGGTGTGTCAGCCAGAAATATTTTACCCGCAGGTAAACAGTGAATATCTTCTTGCTGATGAGTTTGATGTTTGGTCAGCCATGTTTGCATTTGAGTTGAGCCAAAATGTGTTTGATAGCCAGGGCGGGCGCAAACTAACAAATGACATACGCTCAACAGTTCATCCCAGTGATACCATGTATTAATTGAAAGTAATGAATCTTGTCCAATAATAAAAGCCAAGGGTTGCTTATCGCCGATTTCTTTTCTGAAGTCTCTTAATGTTTCAATAGTATAAGAAGGTGTTGGCTTCTCAAGTTCACGAATATCGACTGTAAATGAAGAATATGGCTCAAGAGCCAGACTTACCATCTCAAGGCGTTGCTGAGAAGAGGCCTCAGGTTGAGGGCGATGAGGAGGAATATTGTTAGGTAACCAAATCACTTCTTTTAAACCAATTAATCCTGAAAGTGCTTCAACAGGACGCAAATGCCCATAATGAATAGGATCAAATGTACCACCATATAAAGCGATGGCTTGGTTAATTAACGGTGTTGAGTGATTGGTTTTAGGCATGATTTACAAATCCTTCTGGTAATGCTTTTCCACAAAGTAATAAGCCCAAAGCACTAAGAGAGGGCCAAACTGTCTGTCCATAATCTTGTTTAATAGTAATTTCAATTGTTGCAAGTAATCGTATTGCTGTCAGCAGTTGATGTTCAGATAAACGTTGTAGTGCTGCTGTGAATATTGGGCGTCGGTTTTGCCAAATTCGATGTTTATCGAAAATCGTTTTTAACGAAGTCGTTTTAGATTCTCGATGTAGCGTAATCAACTGCATTAACTCTCGTTGTAACGTTCTGAGTAAAATAACGGGTTCAGAGTCTTCTCTTTTGAGTTGTTGCAAGATATGCCATGCGCGTTGTGTTTTCCCTGCCAATAATGCATCAACCCAGTGATAAGGAGTAAAATGTGACGCATCATTGACCGCCGCTTCTACTCTTGGGAGCGTTAGCTTACCATCAGGGTATAACAGAGAAAGGCGCTCAATGGCTTGTGCTAGTGCCAATAAATTTCCTTCATAACAGTAGCAAAGTAATTGATTACCTTGTTCATCCAGCGCTAACCCTTTTTGTTTTGCTCGCCGCGCAACCCAATTAGGTAATTTATCAAGCTCAGGTGTCAGACAAGAAACATAGGTTCCATGTTGGCTTAATGTTTTAAACCATTCACTGTTTTCTTGTGCTTTTGTGAGTTTATTGCCACGTAAAATCAACAATAAGTCTTGATGTAATTCTTGAGATAGGCGAGTAAGTTTCTCTGACATCGCTGCATTGGGGCCATTTGCAGGCAAATGCAGTAAAAGAGATTGTCTTTGAGAAAAAAGGCTTAGCGATTGACAAAGCGAGTAAATTTCATTCCAGTCCGTATTATTATCAAGAGTAAATTGATAATGCTCGATAAATCCTTGGGATTTAGCGACAGATTGAATAGCATCTTGAGACTCTTGGAGTAACAGAGGTTCATTACCCCAGAGTAGGTAACTTTGGCGCAGCCCCTCTTGGAGCTGCGCATTCAGTTGTTCTGGATATAAGCGGATCATTTGGCGGGTGAGATTATCTGTTTTGCCTGCTCAGCTTGTGCGCTCTTTTGGCGTTCAGCATTATGAACAACCAATAATTTACGCACTAATATTGCTGTCGCTTGTTCACGCATCTCTTGCTTGATAATGTCATTTTCAGCATCTTTTGCTAATGCTTCTAATGGGTTATCGAAGAATGGACGTGAAACCTGTGATGAAATTGGGTAAATCGTACCATCTGGCATAATCACTTGTGCATCAAGCACAAATGTTAACTGACGTTCTGCTGATTTACCGTCTTGATACACAGAAACGGTCTCTTTACTTTCTGATGAACCGACAATTTTTAGAATAGGGATATTTGCCGTTGGACTTTCAACAAGCTGAACACCACTCAGTCTAAGTTGTTGACGCATTACACGAGATAATGGGCCATAAGGGTCACCAGAGCTAAGATAAAGCGTTTTTAATTCTGCTGGAACCTGAGTTTTACCTTGAAGGTGAAAACCACAGCCAGCGGTGATTAACACCGCTAAACCGAAAAATAGCGAAAGTAGATATCGCACTAGGCCTCCTTATCAGCCAACAACGATGTTCAGTAATTTTCCTGGAACATAGATGACTTTACGAACAGTCACATCTTCCAAGTATTTAGCAACACTGTACTCTTTTGTCGCCATTTCCTGAACATATTCTTTTTCTGAATTAGCCGGAACAGTGACTCGACCACGCACTTTACCATTCACTTGAACGATGATCAGCTTGGTGTCATCGACCATTGCTTCTTCATCAGCAACAGGCCATGGTGCAACATCAACGTCCTCTTTTCCACCTAATGCCTGCCACATAACAAAACAAGCATGAGGAATGATTGGAGAAAGCATACGAACAATGGCTTCTAATGCTTCTTGCATTAAAGCGCGATCTTGTTCTGTTTCTTGTGTTGCACGAGTTAATTTATTCATTAACTCCATAATGGCTGCAATCGCGGTGTTAAAGGCTAAACGACGGCCTACGTCATCAGATACTTTCGCGATCGTTTTATGTAAGTCACGACGTAAATCTTTTTGCTCTTCTGTCAGTGAAGAAAGATCAAGAGACTGTGTCGCTCCTTTTTGGGTGTGCTCGTGAACTAAACGCCATAAACGACGTAAGAAGCGGTTTGCACCTTCAACGCTAGATTCTTGCCATTCCAGTGTTAATTCTGGTGGAGCAGCAAACATCATAAATAAACGAACGGTATCTGCACCATAACGTTCAACCATCGTTTGTGGGTCGATACCGTTATTTTTAGATTTAGACATTTTGCTCATGCCAGCATAAGTCAGTTCATGACCTTCACTGTCAGTTGCTTTAATGATGCGGTTTTTCTCATCGCGTTCAACGATAGCTTCAGCAGGAGATACCCAATGACGAGCACCATCTCCACCAGTGTGATAGAACGCATCAGCTAATACCATGCCTTGGCACAGTAAGCGTTTTGCTGGTTCATCAGAGTTCACTAAACCTGCATCACGCATCAGTTTATGGAAGAAGCGGAAATACATTAAGTGCATGATGGCGTGTTCAATACCACCAATATACCAGTCAACAGGTAACCAATAATTAGCCGCTTTCGGATCTAACATGCCTTTATCGTAATCTGGGCAGGTATAACGAGCGTAATACCAAGAAGATTCCATAAAGGTGTCGAAAGTATCAGTTTCACGTAGCGCTGGCTGACCATTGATTGTGGTTTTTGCCCACTCAGGATCGGCTTTGATTGGGCTAGTGATCCCGTCCATTTTTACATCTTCTGGCAGGATCACAGGCAGTTGATCTTCTGGAACAGGAACAACAGTACCATCTTCTAAGGTTGCCATTGGAATTGGCGCACCCCAGTAACGTTGACGAGAAACACCCCAGTCACGTAAACGGTAGTTAACTTTACGCTCACCAACACCCATTTGTGCCAGTTTATCTGCAATTGCGTTAAAGCCCGCTTGGTTGTCTAATCCAGAGAATTCGCCAGAGTTAATCAGGCTATTTTTCTCGGTTAATGCACCTTCAGATAAGTCAGGTTGATTACCTTCAGCATCTGCAATAACAGCCTTGATTGGTAAGTTGTATTTGGTTGCAAATTCCCAGTCACGTTCATCGTGACCTGGGACTGCCATTACAGCACCTGTGCCGTATTCCATTAATACAAAGTTAGCCACCCAAATAGCGACTTTCTCTTTAGTTAATGGATGAATAGCATAAAGACCTGTTGCAATCCCTTTTTTCTCCATTGTTGCCATATCGGCTTCTGCCATTTTCATATTACGGCATTCATCAATGAAGTGTTGAACTTCAGGGTTATTTTGAGCAGCTTTTTGCGCTAATGGGTGACCTGCTGCAACTGCAACATAAGTGACTCCCATAAATGTATCTGGACGCGTTGTATAAACGGTCATGGTGTCGTCGCTGTCAGCAACATCAAATTTAATTTCGACACCTTCTGAGCGACCAATCCAGTTACGTTGCATGGTCTTAACTTGTTCAGGCCACTCATCTAACGTATCTAAATCGTTTAACAGCTCTTCAGCATACTCGGTAATTTTGATAAACCACTGTGGAATTTCTTTACGTTCAACAGGGGTATCACAACGCCAGCAACAGCCATCAATAACTTGTTCGTTGGCTAAAACGGTTAAGTCGTGTGGGCACCAGTTAACAGCAGAGGTCTTTTTATAAACTAAGCCTTTTTCATATAACTTAGTAAAGAACCACTGTTCCCAGCGATAATATTCTGGAGTACAAGTAGTGACTTCACGATCCCAATCGTAACCAAAACCCAGTTTTTTTAACTGGTTTTTCATGTAATTGATGTTTTCGTAAGTCCATGGTGCTGGGGCTGTTTTATTTTTTACTGCGGCACCTTCTGCTGGTAAACCGAACGCATCCCAACCAATAGGTTGTAAGACGTTTTTACCTAGCATACGTTGATAACGGGAAATCACGTCACCAATGGTGTAGTTACGGACGTGTCCCATGTGAAGTCGGCCAGAAGGATAAGGTAGCATTGACAGGCAGTAATATTTTTCTTTGTTATTATCTTCTGTCACTTTAAATGTATTGTTCTTTTCCCAGTGTTCCTGGATAGTTTGCTCTATATCTTCGGGACGATATTGTTCTTGCATGGCACCGATAATCCTATGGTGAATTAATGGCTACCGGAGGGTAACCGCTATTATGAAATTAAGACTTGCATAGCATAGCTGATTTTGTCTAATAGCCACAACTATTGATCTCAATGAAAGCCACTGTTTGCATAACTTTTTCAAGACAATTGCGAGATATCTTGGAAAGAGTTAAAGCAAAAAGACTATAAATGCGTATTTTGTGAAAAAATAATAGTGATGTTGCGAGAAAAGAAGATTGCTTGATATTTAATTGCGAGGTTAATCGAAATTATTATTTTGGGCTGACGTGCTAAAAAAGCACGCCAGCAGAGAGGATGTAGAGATTAGTGCAGAATTTTAGCGAGAAAATCTTTTGCTCTCGCTGATTTTGGATTATCAAAAAAGTCATTTTTAGGTCTATCTTCCACAATTCGACCTTCATCCATAAAAATAATACGGTCAGCAACTTTTTTAGCGAAACCCATTTCATGGGTCACTACCATCATCGTCATACCTTCATTTGCCAGCTCTACCATTACATCAAGTACTTCATTAATCATTTCAGGATCAAGTGCTGATGTGGGTTCATCAAACAACATTGCAATCGGGTCCATACATAATGCGCGAGCAATGGCGACGCGCTGTTGCTGACCACCTGAAAGTTGAGCCGGATATTTGTTAGCATGGCTTGCTAATCCCACACGTTCTAATAGTTTTAAACCTTTCTCTTTTGCGGCAGTTTTCTCTCTATTAAGCACTTTAACTTGTGCCAGTGTAAGGTTTTCAATAATAGAGAGGTGAGGGAAGAGTTCAAAATGTTGGAATACCATACCCACTTTTGCTCGTAATTTAGCAAGATCAGTATGTTTATCATTTACTTTGATTTCATTAACAAGGATCTCGCCTTGTTGTATAGGCTCTAAGCCATTCACTGTTTTGATCAGTGTTGATTTACCTGAACCAGAAGGCCCACAGACAACAACAACTTCCCCCTTTTTAACTTCAGTGGAACATTCAGTCAGTACTTGAAACTGACCATACCATTTGGATACGTCTTTTAGGGAAATCATCTAGGTAGTCCTTTTTTTAAGAAAGTTCACTAACATCGAAGCGGCGAAGCTAATGACAAAATAAACAAAACCAGCAAAGAGGATCATCTCAACTTGTGTTCCATCTCGTTCTCCAATATTTGCCGCTGTTCTGAAAAAGTCAGTAAGACTTAAAACGTAAACTAAGGATGTATCTTGGAATAATACAATTCCTTGAGTTAGTAAAAGCGGGATCATGGCTCGAAAGGCTTGAGGTAGGATCACTAAACGCATTGTTTGTGACTTGGTCATACCTAACGCGAGTGAGGCAGAAAATTGCCCTTTGCTAACACTTTGAATACCTGCTCTTATAATTTCAGAGTAATAAGCCGCTTCAAATAAAGAGAACGCTATCATTGCTGAAATTAAACGGATATCACTTTTTGGTGAAAGTCCTAGAACATTTTGTAATATGTTAGGCACAATTAAATAAAACCACAGCAATACCATGACTAATGGGATAGAACGAAAGGTATTAACATAAGCGGCGGCAAACCAGCTAATAGGTTTAAAGGTAGATAGGCGCATAACGGCGAGCACCGTTCCCCATAAAATACCAACCACAATAGCGGTGATAGTGATTTTTAGTGTGATAGCCATTCCATCGACTAAAAATGGTAGGCTTGGAACAACAGAACTCCAGTCAAATTCGTACATTATTGACCTCCTGTTGTGCCGGGTAAGCGAACGCGTTTTTCAAGCCAATGCATTATTAGCATAATGATGACATTGATAAATACATAGGCCAGCGTGATTGCAGTGAATGACTCATACGCTTTTGCTGAATAGTCGAGTAGCTTATTCGCTTGTGCCGCCATATCAATAAGTCCGATAGTAGAAGCAATCGCTGAGTTTTTCACGAGATTGAGCATTTCGGATGTCATTGGTGGAATAATGACACGGTATGCGTTGGGTAATAAAACATAACGATAGGTTTGAGGTAAAGTTAAGCCCAATGCTAAACCTGCGGCTTTTTGACCACGAGGTAATGAGTTTATTGCGGCTCTAACTTGTTCACACATACGCGCTGCGGTAAATAAACCTAAGCAGAGTGCTGATGAGACAAAAAATTGCACATTTGGCGCTAAGTCCATTTTAAACCAGTCGCCAATAGATTGAGGCAATAGTTCAGGAATGACGAGATACCACGTAAAAAATTGAACAATAAGTGGTACGTTACGGAATAACTCAACATAAACAGTGCCTAAGCTTGAAAGCCAACGATTAGGTACGGTACGTAAAATTCCAAATAAAGAACCGACAAGAAAGGCGATAACCCAAGCGCATAGAGATAAGGCAATGGTGACTTGGAAGCCAGAAATCAGCCATCCTAAGTATGTGGTGTTTCCGAATGGGGCTTCGTGGAGGAATATCCCCCAATCCCAATCAATCGACATGATTTCACCTCCGGTGAAAAATAGGGGCAGGGAACGGCTGCCCCAAACTTCACTGATCTGTCTGTCCAACAGATACTTTATAATTATTTATTTTGCATCAACTGCTTATGTGTTTTTAATTCAACGCTTTATCATTTGGTGATGCAAATAATGCTTTCATTTCATCAGAGATGGTGAATTCTAAGTTAAGATTTTTAGGTGGGATCGGGGCATTAAACCAGCGACTGAACGATTTTTCTGCTTCACCTGATTTTTGTGCTTTAGCGATAGTTTCATCAATTAACGCTTTGAATTGAGCGTCATCTTTACGCAACATACAACCATAAGCTTCTTCAGATTGTGGGGTTCCTACAATTTCCCACTCGCCCGGTTTTTTCGCTTTAGCTCGTTCACCAGCCAGTAATGCGTCATCCATCATAAAGGCAACGGCACGACCTGATTCAAGTGTACGGAATGAGTCTCCATGATCTTTTGCGCTAATAATGCGCATATTCATCTTTTTCTCATCATTTAATTTGTTGAGTAACATTTCAGACGTTGTTCCTGATGTTACAACAACATTTTTACCGGATAGGTCAGCGAAATCTTTAATTCCACTGTCTTTTTTCGCTAGTAAACGAGTACCTACGATGAAAATAGTATTAGAGAAACTAGCTTGTTGTTGACGAGCTTCATTGTTGGTGGTTGAGCCACACTCAAAATCAAATGTGCCATTTTGTAATAATGGAATACGATTCTGAGAAGTAATAGGAATGAGGCGAACTTGTAAGTTTGGTTTGCCTATTTTGTCTTTCACAGCCTGTACAATGAGGTTGGAGTAGTCTTGAGAATAACCAACCACTTTTTGTTGGTTATCATAGTAAGAGAAAGGAACAGAGGATTCTCTGTGTCCAACGATGATAATATCGTTGTCATTGATTTTCTTTAAGGTTCCAGTGAGTTCTTCTGCCTGCACAGCTCCTGCAGCCCCTAAGATCATTAATGATAATGCTAGTTTACGCATGCGCATAATAACTCCTGTCGTGATGATAAATGATATTTGTGTTTTGCTTGGTGTTGCTTTTTTGTTTTAATTTGTTTTGATAATGTTAATAGATAGAACAAATAACATACTGTTGGGAAGTGCAATTTGTGAAATACGAGAGGTATCTCCCAATAAAAGAATGAAATCAAATGTAGTTGATTATTTTTTTGGAAGTTGTTTTCAATATTTAAAATTATTGTAGTAGAAACCTTATAGAAATAAAGGTTAAAGATGAAAAATTAAGATAATGAGAAAAATAAACTAAGTAGGGATTTGTAAAGTTTGTCTTAAGGAGTTGTTTGTCTGTGGATTACCGTTAAGATAGCGGGTCATATTGATGAGGAACATCTATGAGTAATTGGCGGTCAGGTCGCTGGCTAGTGGTGATAACAGTTTTGCTGATCTTGTGTTGCATTGTTCAGCGTTCATTAGGTGCCCACATCATTAGTGAGCGCTTAGCAACGGCTGTCTCTCAAACACAATATCCACTATCAACACCGATTGCTGATGAGAATAGTGCAACAGAGCACACTTATTCATTATCTACCTGTGAATTAAGCGCCAAATCATTATTATCAGTTCCTCCATTAACCATTGAGCCATTTTTCCATTCATGGGCTGTATTGCTATTGTTAAGCATGGCTGCCATTTATGTGTCGCGTCAGCGTAATCAGAAAAAACACCATCATCCACCTCCACCAATTAGACTTCACCTTCATTATTGTATTTTGAGGGATTAGAAATTTCCTTTTAGCTAAAAGATTGCGCGTCTAATTTGGGCGTAGCTCTATGTGTAGCGTTGTAGGAATTTTTAGGGAGTTGTTATGTTTCGTTCTTTTATTATGGCGTTGATACTAACGCTATTTACTTTATCTACCTCTCAAGCAGCAGATACAGGTTGGTTAACCACACCTGATAATTCTCATGCACAAGTTAGGGCGACAGCACAAAAGTCCCCAGCGGGTGACGTGAAAGTTTTACTTGAGGTACAGCTTGAGTCTGGATGGAAAACGTATTGGCGTTCTCCAGGAGAAGGTGGTGTTGCCCCTGAAATTAATTGGTCGCAAGATGTAAGTGCAATAACTTGGCATTGGCCATCACCTTCAGCTTTTGATGTGGCGGGTATTCATACTCAAGGGTATGATAAACAAGTCGTTTTTCCTATTGAGTTATCTTCTGTTCAAACTGATCGCTTAACAGGAGTTTTAACTTTATCCACATGCAGTAATGTCTGTATTCTGACTGACTACACCTTAGACTTGGATCTTACTGAACCTGTGCCTGCTGATTTTGAATGGCAATATAATCAGGCAATGGCAAAAATTCCTGTTGGAACAGGATTAGTATCATCAGTTTCTTCTGGTTATAACAATAGCCAACTCACAATCTCTTTACAAAGAGAGCAAGGCACTTGGGTTAAACCTAATATTTATCTCGATCCTCCCGAAGGTATGCTTTATGGCATTCCAAAATTAAATCATCAAGATAAAAACCTATTTGTCACCGTTGATGTGACTGATGATTGGGGCGATGCTGCTGGTGATATCTCTGGTAAGGTGCTTTCTTTTGTTATTACTGACCAAGATTTTTCTCGCCAAGTTAATGACACCATAGGGCATGGAGGAGCAGAGATTGCTCCCGCCTCCAATTCAGGTGTTGGGTTTTGGAGTATTCTTGCTTTTGCGCTATTGGGTGGCTTAATTCTGAATTTGATGCCTTGTGTATTACCTGTACTTGCGATGAAAATGGGGTCAATTCTTCATCTTGAAAATCGTGATAAAGGCGTTATTCGCAAGCAATTTTCTGTTTCTGTTCTAGGCATCTTAGTTTCATTTTGGGCGCTAGCTCTGTTTATGACAGGCTTACGTTATAGCCAAGAAGCCTTAGGTTGGGGAATTCAATTCCAAAGTCCTTGGTTTATTGGTTTTATGGTATTAGTTACTGCTATTTTTACTGCAAATCTATTTGGATTATTTGAACTGCGTTTAAGTAGCAATATAAATACTAAAATGGCAACAGCAGGTGGACAAGGATATAGCCGACACTTTTGGGAAGGTGCATTTGCAACTTTACTCGCAACACCTTGTTCAGCACCATTTTTAGGAACCGCTGTCGCTTATGCACTTATTGCGCCTCTAAATGAACTATGGCTTATTTTTACCGCTCTAGGGATTGGAATGAGTTTGCCTTGGATCTTAGTGGCTATATTTCCATCTATCGCTAAAGCGCTACCAAAACCGGGCAAATGGATGAATCGCCTAAGAGTGGTTTTAGGCTTTATGATGTTATTGTCCAGTATTTGGTTAATTACATTACTTATTCCACATCTAGGATTGCCAATCGTAATGGCTATTTTTATTGCCATTACTCTGCTTTTATTGTTTGCGATAGCTCGGCATTATGGCAAAAAAACGGTATTTATTTCGGCTGTTATTGCCTTCTTTTTAGGAGGAAGCACCTACCTATTTGTTGAGCAACCAGCAAGCCAAACACTCGCAGGTCAAGATACGATAAATTGGCAACCTTTATCAGAAGAAGCGATACACCAAGCATTAGCAGATAATAAACGTGTATTTGTCGATGTAACAGCAGATTGGTGTGTAACCTGCAAAGCAAACAAATACAATGTATTATTGCGAGAAGAGATTCAGGCTGCACTTTCAGCGCCAGATGTTGTCGCATTAAGAGGGGATTGGACTAAACCCTCTGATAAAATCACTCAGTTTTTAAAACAACGTGGTCAAGTTGCAGTACCCTTTAACCAAGTTTATGGACCTTGCCATAAAGATGGCGTGGTTTTACCCCCTATTTTAAATAAAGATTCAACATTGACAGTTCTTTCAGAGGCTAAAGGAGCCCAATAATGAAAAAAACACTTTCTGCACTGGTTATCTCTTCGTTACTTTTTGGTGCAAATGTGCAAGCTGCGGCATTAAGTGCTGATCAGGAAAAAGAAGTTCGCGCGCTGGTTCGTGATACGTTGATCAAAAACCCAGAAATTCTGGAAGAAGCTATCACTGCATTACAAGCACAAAAAGCAGATGAGCAACAAGCTCAATTCCGTACTGCATTAAGTGCAGAGCACGACGCGTTATATAATGATGCTGCAAGTCCTCGAATTGGTGCAAAAGACGCTAAGTTAGTGTTGGTTTCTTTTACTGATTATAACTGCCCTTACTGCAAACGTTTCGACCCATTATTAGAACAAATCACAAAAGATTATCCTGAAGTTGCCGTGGTGATTAAACCATTGCCATTTAAAGGTGAAAGTTCTGCAAAAGCTTCTCAAGCTGTGCTTTCAGTTTGGAAAGAAGATCCAAAAGCATTCTTAGCATTACACCAGCGTTTAATGCAGAAGAAAACAATGTTAGATAATGCAAGTATTGATGATGCAATGAAAACAACCAATACAAGCAAAGTGAAATTAACGGATGAAAGCTTAAAAGCGTTACAAAATAACTTAGATCTTTCTCGTAAATTAGGTATTCAAGGTACACCTGCAACTGTCGTTGGCGATATGGTTATTCCGGGTGCCGTTGATTACGCTCAGCTAGAAGTGATTGTAAAAGAACAACTGGATAAAGTGAAAAAATAATGCGTAGTCGCTTACGAAAGTGGAGTAAAGAACTGATTGTTCTGGTTGTCATTTTCGTTATAGCTTCTTTTGCAATGGATTGGTGGCGACAACCTACGCCACCATCCTTAACGAATTTACCTGAGTTTTATACGGTTGATAATAAAGTTGTTTCATTGGCTGAATTGAGTGCTGAAAAGCCCTTATTAATCTATTTTTGGGCAACTTGGTGTGGGGTTTGTAAACTAACAACACCATCAGTAAATTCGTTAGCACAAGATGGTTACAACGTGACATCTGTTGCGATCCGTTCTGGTGATAACGCAAAGTTAGAGCGCGGTATTCAATCTAAAGGACTGGTTTTTCCTGTCATAAATGATAGTCGAGGGGATATTTCTCAACAGTGGGAAATTAGTGCAACACCTTCATTTGTTATTGTTTATAAAGGAGAAATGGTAGGCTTTACAAGTGGTTGGTCATCTTCGTGGGGATTAAAACTACGTTTATGGTGGGCGTCTATCTAAATTAGCTATCAGAATTTTAGTAAAGAAAAAAGGGTGCTGGGTAA
This sequence comes from Proteus sp. ZN5, assembly GCF_011046025.1. Classification (GTDB taxonomy): domain Bacteria; phylum Pseudomonadota; class Gammaproteobacteria; order Enterobacterales; family Enterobacteriaceae; genus Proteus. The sequence continues at coordinate 3,589,042 of NZ_CP047639.1, read as the reverse complement.
GCTGACAATAAAATAGATTATTTCATAAATAATATTTTTACGTCTGCGTTCAATTTTTGCTTCTTGGGTATTTTGGGCAATTAATGCCTTTTCATCGGCAATGCGTTTTGCAGTATTAATATGTATTGGCACAATATTAATAGGAATAACGGGGTCATTATTTTTATTAGCAGGGGTTAATTGAGCTAATGTCCAGCCATATTGATGCTGTTTATCTCTAAACGCATTTTGCTGAATAACATAACCGTAATAATCTTTACGAAAACCCTTTTCTTCGTTATCGCTGGAAATTTTATGGGCATATTGCCAATAAGATTGAATATCTGCGGATGACTGAATTAATTGGGATAGTGCAGATTGGTCAAGTTGAGTGACATTAACGCGTTTAGACTCAGCTTCTTGTTTTTGTTGATCGATAATCGCTGTTTTCCAATGCACAGGTACAATGGTTTTGTCTTCAATAAGTTGGCTAATTGACTCTGGTTTTTTTGACAATACCCAGCCAAATTCATGTTCTTGTTGATTGAACATCTGGCGTTGGATCCATTTATTTTCTTTATCTGTACGAAAGCCCTTTGTTTCATTATCTGTTGATATTTCTTTAGCTCTTTGCCAAATGGCATCGAGAATATGTTCAGGATAATGATCCATGAAAAAGCTCTCTTATTAGAAAAAGCCCAACCTAATTAATATTAACTTAATAGGGTTGGGCTTTATTCATTTTAATTACGGCGTTTAATAAAGGCGATGACAAAAAATAATCCAACCAATATCCACAATGGTGTATTACCCCATTTGTAATAAGGAGTTAGTCCTGTTGTTGGTGTCACTTTTTCCGCTAAAGCACCTTCTTCAAATTGAGGAAGTTGAGAAATGACATCACCATTGGCAGCAATAAATGCGGTGATACCGTTATTCGTCGAGCGTAATAATGGTCTTCCTAACTCTAGAGAACGCATTCTTGCCATTTGGAAGTGTTGCCAAGGGCCAATTGAATTACCAAACCACGCATCATTAGAAATCGTTAATAAGAACCGTGTATCAGGTTGGAAATTAGCACGAACTTGTTCACCTAAAATAATTTCGTAGCAAATAGCAGCGGTTATTTTGGCGTCATTGACTGTCAGCTGAGGCTGTACATATTCACCTTGGCTTAATGATGACATCGGTAAATTAAAGAAAGGGGCGAGTGGGCGTAAGAGTGATTCTAATGGCACATATTCGCCAAAAGGAACAAGATGATGTTTATTATAGCGATCGGTCGCTGGGTATTGATAAGCATAGTGTTCACCTAATGTGATGACACTATTGTAGAAACGATAGCCTTCTAATGTCGGCCGAGCATCAATAATTCCCGTCATTAAATGGGTATCTTGCTCTCTTAATTGTTTATCTAATTCTGCTAAAAAGTTTTGCTGTTGAATTTCAACATCAGGGATCGCAGATTCAGGCCAAATAATGAGATTTGCATTACCAATAAAAGGGCGACTTAAGGTGAGATAGGTTTTTAGTGTGCTTTCTAGTGTACCCGGTTCCCATTTTAAAGATTGTGCGATATTACCTTGGACTAATGCAATTTCTTGCGTTTCATCAGGTAAAGGTTGATACCACTGATAGGATTTAAAGCTGATAGGTAATACTAATAAAAGCAGTGCAACCACAAGGCTATAAATTGATTTACGATAGATTGCAAATGCAATTAATCCGCTAATAGCGGTTAAAAGTAGCGTTATCATGGTGACACCAAAAATAGGTGCAATACCTTTTAATGGGCCATCAATCTGGCTATAACCAAACTGCAACCACGGAAAGCCTGATAATACCCAACCTCTTAAAAATTCGGTGAACTGCCATAGCGCAGGGGCTGCAAAGACAAACCGCCAGAGTGTTGGTTTTGGGAAAAATTTATTCAGTGATCCTGCAAATAACAGAGTGTAGAGTGATAAATAGAGTGCTAATAAAATCACTAAAAAGATATTTATCGCCAAAGGCATACCACCAAAATCAGCGATACTGACGTAAACCCAATTTACACCGCTACCAAATAACCCAAATCCCCAAGCAAACCCGAGGAATGCGCCTTGGCGAGTTGTGCGGTGAGTGATTATCAGTAATAAGCCGAGTAGTGAAATTAACGCTGCAGGCCAAAAATCAAATGGCGAAAATGCTAATGTGCCAATGGCACCGAAAAAAACCGCCAGAAGGGCGCGAACCCACTGGCGGTTTAAGAAAGAGATCTTATTCATTGATATCCTATGCATCATTACCTAGTTCAGGGATTTGTGCATCATCGGGAATATGCACATAAACCTGAATGATCTTACGGCTATCTGCCATAACAACTTTAAATTGGTAATTATCAATAGTAATAGTTTCACCACGAGCAGGAAGGTGACCAAAGGCTTGCATAACTAAACCGCCAATTGTATCAACTTCTTCATCGCTGAAATGTGTACCGAACGCTTCATTGAAATCTTCTATCTGGGTTAAAGCTCGAACTGAGTAAGCGTGACGACTTAACGGACGAATATCAATATCATCCTCATCATCATACTCATCTTCAATTTCGCCTACGATAAGTTCAAGAATATCCTCAATTGTGACGAGCCCAGATACGCCTCCAAATTCATCGATCACAATCGCCATATGATAGCGTTGAGAGCGGAACTCTTTTAATAGGCGATCAACCCGTTTGCTTTCAGGCACAACAACAGCAGAGCGTAATACTTTATCCATACTAAATGGCTCTGCGTCAGTACGCATAAATGGCAGTAAATCTTTTGCCATTAATAAGCCTTCAATATGATCTTTGTCTTCGCTAATGACAGGGAAACGGGAATGTGCTGAATCAATTATCACATCTAAACATTCATCAAGGGTTTGATTGCGTTTTAGTGTGACGATTTGAGAGCGAGGGATCATTATGTCCCGAACGCGTTGTTCAGCAATATCCATTACCCCTTCAAGCATGTCGCGGGTGTCAGGATCAATTAATTCTTTCTGTTCAGAATCGCGGATAAGCTCCATCAGATCATCACGGTTTTTAGGTTCACCGTGGAACCACTGATTAAGCAGTGTGAGAAACCCTTTCTTAGGACCAGGGTTATCGTTACTCGAAGATTGGTCGTCGCTCATGGCGTTTTAACTATTTTTCCTCATTGAATGGTTATTAGATATAGTATTTATCATAAAAATAAGAGAACTGTTACTCTTTTTCAATCAAATAGGGATCTGCATAACCTAAATTTTGTAAGATTTCTGTCTCTAAACCTTCCATTTCTTCGGCTTCATCATCTTCAATATGATCATAGCCCAAAAGATGCAGACATCCATGAATAACCATGTGTGCCCAATGCTCTTCAACAGTCTTACTCTGTTCAACCGCCTCTTTTTCTACTACTTGACGGCAAATAATCAAATCACCTAATAGAGGCAATTCAATTTCAGGCGGAGCCTCAAAAGGAAAAGAAAGCACGTTAGTCGGTCTGTCTTTTCCACGATAAGTGAGATTCAATTCGTGACTTTCTGCTTCATCAACAATGCGAATAGTCACTTCACTTACAGGTTGAAATTGCGGCAATACTGCTTCCAACCATGTCATAAATTGGGCTTCAGTAGGAAGCCCTTGCGTATTTTCACTTGCTACTTGTAAATCAAGGATAACTTCACTCATGATTTTCTCTCTGAAGCTTCTCTTTTTCTGCTTTGATAGCTTGGCGGCGTTTTTGATCTTCCGTTTCCCAAGCTTCATAGGCGATAACAATTTTGGCAACCACAGGATGGCGAACAACGTCTTCACTGTGGAAAAAGTTAAAACTTAAGTCATTAACATCAGATAAAACTTCAATGGCATGACGTAAGCCTGATTTATTGCCTCTTGGCAGGTCAATTTGGGTAATGTCCCCTGTGACAACCGCTTTAGAGTTAAAGCCAATACGCGTTAAGAACATTTTCATCTGTTCGATGGTGGTGTTTTGGCTTTCATCAAGAATGATAAAGGCGTCATTTAATGTGCGTCCACGCATATAGGCGAGGGGCGCGACTTCAATGACATTACGCTCTATTAGTTTCTCAACTTTTTCAAAACCTAACATCTCAAATAACGCATCATAAAGTGGTCGTAAATAGGGATCGACTTTTTGACTTAAATCACCCGGTAAAAAGCCCAGTTTTTCACCGGCTTCAACCGCAGGACGCGTTAATAAAATACGACGCACTTCTTGGCGTTCTAGAGCATCAACAGCGGCAGCAACAGCCAAATACGTTTTCCCTGTACCTGCAGGCCCAATACCAAAAGTAATATCATGGGTCTGGATATTGGCAATATATTGTGCTTGATTTGGTGTACGAGGTTTTATCACACCTCGCTTAGTTCGAATATTGGTCGATTTCCCAAATTCAGGAACATGCTCATCACTTTGCTCAAGCACACGGCTTTCTTTGATTGCAAGGTGAATTTGTTCAGGGTCGATATCGGGGATCACGCCTTTAATTGGCGAAGTTTCCACATACAGGCGACGTAAAATACCTGCGGCTGCATTGACACATAATGATTTTCCCGTGAGTTTAAAACGGTTATCACGATGATTAATCTCGATACCTAAACGGCGCTCAAGTTGCTTAATATTATCGTCAAATGGACCACAGAGGCTCATTAAACGGGCATTGTCAGCTGGCTCTAAGAAGATTTCTTGGGTCGCTACCTGTGCATGTGCTATTACTGTCACTGATTATCCTTTTGTTAAATCTGATCAATTAAGGTTGGTAAACACCCACCCCTAATTCATCTTCTTTACGTGTACGTGCGATAACGGATTCTGGAGATTCGTGAATACGTAAATCCATTTGATCTTCCGTTCTAATGACTTTACCACGTAGTGAGTTGGCATAAACGTCAACAATCTCAACATCAACGAATTTACCAATCATATCCGGTGTACCTTCAAAGTTAACCACACGGTTATTCTCAGTACGGCCAGAAAGCTCCATCACATTTTTACGTGAAGGTCCTTCTACTAGAATACGCTGTACTGTGTTTAACATTGCACGGCTAAAGTTCATCGCTTGCTGATTGATGCGCTGTTGTAGCAGATATAAACGCTGTTTCTTCTCATCTTCACTGACATCATCAGGTAAATCAGCAGCTGGAGTGCCCGGACGTGCTGAATAGATGAAACTAAAGCTCATATCGAAATTAACATCCGCAATTAATTGCATGGTTTTTTCAAAGTCGTCCTGAGTTTCACCCGGGAAACCGATGATAAAGTCTGAACTTATCAGAATACCAGGACGTGCTTTGCGGAGTTTGCGAATGATGCTCTTATATTCAAGTGCAGTATGGTTACGCTTCATTAATGTTAGAATACGGTCAGAACCACTTTGCACTGGCAAGTGTAAATAGCTGACTAATTCTGGTGTATCTTCATAAACGGCAACAATATCGTCAGTAAATTCGATAGGGTGGCTGGTCGTAAAGCGAACGCGGTCAATACCATCAATTGCGGCAACTAAGCGAATTAATTCAGCAAAACTACAGATTTGACCATCAAAAGTGGCACCACGATAGGCGTTAACGTTTTGACCTAACAAGTTTACTTCGCGCACACCTTGTGCCGCTAATTGAGCAATTTCAAATAGCACATCATCACAAGGACGGCTAACTTCTTCACCACGAGTGTAAGGCACTACGCAGAAAGAGCAGTATTTGTTACAGCCTTCCATGATGGAAACGAAAGCCGAAGGACCTTCAGCGCGAGGCTCAGGTAAACGGTCAAATTTTTCGATTTCGGGGAAGCTGATATCAACAACTGGGCTTTTAGTACCTTTAACCTGATTAATCATTTCAGGCAAACGGTGTAAAGTCTGTGGTCCGAAGATAATATCGACACACTGCGCACGTTGACGGATGTATTCACCTTCTTGAGAAGCAACACAACCGCCGACGCCAATGATAATATCGGGTTTATTATCTTTAAAATATTTCCAACGTCCTAACTGATGAAAGACTTTTTCTTGTGCTTTCTCACGGATAGAACAGGTATTTAGCAGTAGAATGTCCGCATCTTCGGCGACATCGGTTAACTGATAACCGTGGGTGCTTTCGAGTAGGTCTGCCATTTTGGATGAATCGTACTCATTCATCTGACAGCCCCAAGTTTTAATGTACAGTTTTTTTATCGTCGACATTGTGTAAATCCGGTATTTTCAGTGAGACAATAGCTAATCATTGGAAAACGTTGCGTGTAATAAGCCAATAAGGCGGTTATTGTAGTCATTTGTGTGGTCAGTGACTAGAGCAAGTCGGCGCTAATTCTCTATGGCGTTTAGTTTAATAGAAATAAACTGAAACAGCGCTTACCTATTATTTAAAGTAATGAGTTATGGCATAACAATGATGAGTAATGTAAAAAACGATTTTGATGCAATCATCGCTGGTGGCGGGATGATTGGCGCTGCTGTTGCAATTGGGCTGGCGCAAGAAGGATTGCGTGTTGCAATGATTGAACGACAGTCTCCAGCACCTTTTGATGCGTCATCTCATCCTGATATCCGTATTTCTGCGATTAGTTGCGCGTCCGTTAGTCTATTAAAACAATTAGGTGCATGGCAACATGTTTTAGCTATGCGTTCTGCGCCTTATCTTACCTTAGAAACATGGGAAGAAGAAAATGCCCATGTGGTTTTTGATGCTAAAAGCTTAGGTTTACCTGAATTAGGGTATATGGTTGAAAACCGAATTCTGCAATTAGCTCTTTGGCAAGAGGCTGAACGTTATAGCAATATCACCTTATTATGTCCAAATAGTCTAAGTAAAATGACTTATTTAGATGATAAATGGAAAGTAACACTTTCTGATGGCAGTGAAGTCACTACAAATTTAGTGGTAGGTGCGGATGGTGCAAATTCTCAAGTGCGCCAATTTGCGGGTATTGGCAGCAATGGCTGGCAATATCGCCAATCTTGCATGCTGATCACGGTGAAAACAGAATTACCCCCTGAAAAGGGCACATGGCAACGCTTTTACCCTTCAGGACCTCGTGCTTATTTACCACTTTTTGATAATTGGGCTTGTTTGGTTTGGTATGACTCGCCTGATAGAATTAGAAAACTGCAAAATATGTCAATGGTGCAGTTAGAAAAAGAAATTCAACACGCTTTCCCTGAGCGATTAGGCAAAGCAACACCTATTGCAGCAGGTTCATTCCCATTAACACGTCAGCATGCAAATCGTTATGTTGATAAAGGGATTGTTTTATTGGGAGATGCGGCTCACACCATCAATCCATTAGCAGGACAGGGTGTTAACTTAGGTTATCGTGATGTGGATTGTTTCTTGAACTTAGTGGCTGAGGCTAAAAAACATTTCGAGCCTTGGGATTCAATGGCGTTATTGAAAAAATATCAGCGTCGTCGTATGCCTGATAATTTAGTTATGCAAGCGGGTATGGATGTATTTTATCACGCCTTTAGTCACCAATTACCGGGTTTAAAAGTTGTTAGAAATATCGGTCTTTTAGCGGCTCAACATGCAGGAAAAGCGAAAGAAGCGGCATTGCGTTATGCCTTAGGTATTAAATAATTAGAAATGCGATGATCTGAGTTGGCTATCAACAAGAAGATCATCGCATAATTGTTACGCTTTTAAATGCTTGGCATGAAAAGCAATATGCTCGCCAATAAAACTCGCCACAAAATAGTAACTGTGATCGTACCCTTGATGTAAATTCAATTGATAAGGGAACTGTTTTGTATCACAAGCTTGTGCAAATAATTCAGGCTTCAGTTGCTCTTGATAGAAAGGATCATCAAGTCCGACATCAACACGTATAGGTAACACACTTTCTGCTTGGTTAATTAATTCAACCGCATCATATTGTTGCCACTGTGTCGTATCATCGCCTAAATAAGCGCTAAACGCTTTTTTACCCCAAGGAACAACTGACGGTGCCACAATCGGAGAAAACGCTGACACACTGCTGTAGCGTGTAGAATTTCGCAATGCAATCGTTAATGCGCCATGCCCACCCATTGAATGCCCACTAATAGCACGTTGATGAGTCACAGGAAAATGCGTTTCTATTAGTGTAGGAAGTTCATCAATAATATAGTCATACATATTGTAATGAGCATTCCACGGCGATTGTGTCGCATTAAGGTAAAAACCAGCGCCTTGCCCTAAATCATAAGCACTATCATCAGCGACATTTTCACCGCGAGGGCTGGTATCAGGTACCACTAAAACAATGCCGTGTTGTGCTGCAAATTGTTGAGCGCCTGATTTAGTAATAAAATTTTGCTCATTACAGGTTAAGCCTGATAACCAATATAAAACAGGGTATTTTTGCTTTTCTTCCATAGGAGGAAGATAGATGGCAAATTTCATCTCACAATTTAACGCCTTTGATGTATGTTGATAAACTTCTTGCCAACCACCAAAACAGGCGTGACGTTCAATCCTTTCCATTTTGACTCCTTTAAAAACAAAGACAAACCTATGAGACATAGGCTTGAGAATGATTAATCGAAATGAATAACAGTTCGGATTGATTTGCCTTCGTGCATTAAATCAAAAGCTTCATTAATTTTTTCTAACGGTAGCTTATGGGTAACAAAAGGCTTAAGTTCGATATTACCTTTCATTGCATCCTCAACCATATTGGGTAATTGACTCCGGCCTTTAACACCGCCAAAAGCTGTACCTTTCCATGAGCGCCCTGTAACTAATTGGAATGGGCGAGTTGAGATCTCTTGTCCTGCACCGGCTACACCAATAATAATGGATTGACCCCAACCACGATGCGCACTTTCTAACGCGGCTCTCATGACATTAACGTTACCAATACATTCAAATGTATGGTCAACACCCCATTGTGTCATTTCAACAAGTACTTGCTGAATAGGCTTGTCGTAGTCGTTAGGATTTAAGCAGTCAGTTGCACCAAATTGGCGCGCTAAAGCAAATTTTTCAGGATTTGTATCGATAGCAAAAATACGACCTGCTTTGGCTTGTCTTGCGCCTTGAAGAACGGCAAGACCAATACCACCTAAACCAAACACAGCAACAGAGTCACCTTCTTGTACTTTTGCTGTATTGTGAACCGCGCCAATACCTGTTGTTACGCCACAACCTAATAAGCAAACTTCTTCGTGATTGGCTTCTGGATTGATTTTTGCCAAAGAAACTTCAGCCACCACAGTGTATTCGCTAAAAGTAGAGCATCCCATATAGTGATAAATAGGCTGTCCGTTGTAAGAAAAACGTGTTGTCCCATCTGGCATTAAACCTTTACCTTGCGTTGCTCTGACTGCAACACATAAGTTTGTTTTGCCTGATTTACAAAATAAGCATTCGCCACATTCAGCTGTGTACAAAGGAATAACGTGATCACCTGGTTTAACACTGGTGACACCTTCACCAACCTCGACAACTACACCTGCGCCTTCATGGCCAAGAATAGCAGGGAATACACCTTCAGGATCATCACCTGAAAGCGTAAAAGCGTCTGTATGGCAAACGCCCGTATGGCTGATTTTTATGAGCACTTCACCCGCTTTTGGTGGCATCACATCAACTTCAACGATTTTTAAAGGTTCTCCTGGTCCAAATGCGACCGCAGCACGAGATTTCATGGTGTATCCTTTTTTGTTATTAACGCAGGTAAGTGCGGATAAGTGAAATGGCATCATCAACGGAATTTTTTTGATCTTCAGGAGAAGCGACGGCATCCATAAGACCTTCACGTAAATGACTTTCGAGTACACCTGCCATCAGGCCGTTGATAGCACCTCTGATGGCGGCAATTTGTTGTAATACCTGACCGCATTCGTTTTCATTTTCAAGGGCAGTTTCTAATGCAAGAAGTTGCCCTTTAATTTTTCTTACACGAGTTAACGCGGCTTTTTTTTCTGCTGGTGAGTGTGGCATACATAACCCTTAAATATACTATAGGGGAGTATAGTATTTAGGGGGATATATGTACAGAGAGATCAGAAAGTGTGGAATGATGAGAATAAATAAAAATATTGGTGTGGAGCTTATTGGTCTTTGAGAGCAGGGGAATAAGAAAAGATGGAGAAGAAATGATGTTTAGATAACAGATAAGAAAAATGTAAGAGACAAAAACAAAAAAGACCCGCTATTGCGAGTCTTATCTGTTGATTTCGTGATAAACACGTTAGTAATCAATGGTGCGGGAGGCGAGACTTGAACTCGCACACCTTGCGGCGCCAGAACCTAAATCTGGTGCGTCTACCAATTTCGCCACTCCCGCAACAACTTGGAGAAAAAAAGACTCGCTCAGCGAGTCTCTCTTTCAAAATATGGCTGGGATACCAGGATTCGAACCTGGGAATGCCAGGATCAAAACCTGGTGCCTTACCGCTTGGCGATATCCCAAAAAATGGTGGCTATGACGGGATTCGAACCTGTGACCCCAACATTATGAGTGTTGTGCTCTAACCAGCTGAGCTACATAGCCGTATTGAATCTAGCGAAATATGGCTGGGATACCAGGATTCGAACCTGGGAATGCCAGGATCAAAACCTGGTGCCTTACCGCTTGGCGATATCCCATCCGCTAATTCAATTGTCAACACGCTTATTTATCAGAAATATGGCTGGGATACCAGGATTCGAACCTGGGAATGCCAGGATCAAAACCTGGTGCCTTACCGCTTGGCGATATCCCAACTGATAAATTCTTGACGAGGTTAAAATGGTGCGGGAGGCGAGACTTGAACTCGCACACCTTGCGGCGCCAGAACCTAAATCTGGTGCGTCTACCAATTTCGCCACTCCCGCAAAAAAGATGGTGGCTATGACGGGATTCGAACCTGTGACCCCAACATTATGAGTGTTGTGCTCTAACCAGCTGAGCTACATAGCCATCTTTTTTTGCATAACCTTCGTCGGCGTTGCGGGGCGCATTATGCGTATTACAGACAAATCCGTCAACTGCTTTTTGCATTAATTTTCGAGAAACGTGTCCGTTTGCTCGATGGTTAATCATTTTGTCGAAAAAAGATCCAAAAAACAACCTTATTGATAAAAAATATCTCAAAGAATAAGGTGCAATAGAGTGTGAATAAAAAGAAAAAACAAAGCAGTAAGAGAAGTGATATTAAGTCAAAGAGGGAGAAGAGGTGGAGTAATGGGCATAAAAAAAAGAAATGAGATGAAAAATTCACACTACATTTCTTTTTCTTTAAATATTACTGATTGAATTTTAGACTTATTTCACAATGAAGATCAGAAAAGTGCGCATTCAACCCAAAAAGTATAATTTATCAACAATAAATTACTTTTCTAACAGCTGTTGAAGCAATTCTCCGTTAAGCATTGCGCGTTTAGTCAAGGCAAAAGCCCCTATGGCAGAACGATGATCAAGCTCTGATGTGACGACAGGAAGCTCTTCTCTGAATTCTTTTAATACTTGTGTATTAATGCAACTCTGAATTGAGGGAAGTAAAACTTCAGCTGCTTCTGTCAATTCACCCGCTAAAACCACTTTTTGTGGGTTAAATAGGTTAATGGCAATTGCGATAGCTTTACCTAAGTGTAAACCCACTTGTTTGATGGTTTCGACTGCTAGCGGGTCATTTTTAACCGCGGCTCGACAAATATCTTGGATTTGGCACTGTGTTGGTGATAAATACTGGCTTGGATAGCCTTGTTCTAATTGATAGCGCACTTTGGCTTCAATAGCTGTATTGGATGCGATCGTTTCTAAACAACCAAAGTTACCACAATGGCAACGTTCACCTAGAGGATCGATTTGAATATGACCAATCTCTCCTAAGTTACCACGTTGATTGAGCAGAATTTTATTATTAATAATAACACCAGCGCCAGCGCCACGATGGATCCGGACTAGTAATGAGTCTTCACAATCTCTTGTAGCACCAAAATAGTTTTCAGCTAGTGCAAGGCTGCGAATATCATGCCCAGCATAGCAAGGCAGACCAAAACGTTTTTCTAAGCTATTCACTAGAGCCCAATTATCCACTTTCATATGAGGCATATAACGAACAATGCCTTTATTGGGATCAACAAGACCGGGTAAGATCACAGAAATTGAAATAAGCTCACGAATACGACGCTGATTTTGTTTAATAAAATCATCAATTGCATTGATAAGTAGAGCTTCAACTTCACTTTGAGTACTTTGTTCTAAAGGGTAGTGTTGCTCAATGATGACTTTTCCACTTAGATCATAAAGAGCAACAGTGGCATCATTACGCCCCAATCGCACACTGACGGTATTAAAATTGCGGTGTTCAACAATAATAGAAATTGCGCGACGTCCACCAGTTGATGCTTGTTGATCAACTTCTTTAATTAAGCCTCGTTCAAGCAACTGACGAGTAATTTTAGTCACACTGGCTGGCGCTAGTTGGCTTTGTTCGGCTATTTGGATACGGGAAATTGGCCCGTGTTGATCAATCAGTCGATACACAATCGCACTGTTAAGTTGTTTAACAAGATCGATATTGCCAATTTGCGTTTCAGTGTTGTTATGACTCATCAGCATATACATCCATTAGTTATTCAGTTATTTCGATACCATTGACAAACGTTGCACAAAGGTTGAAGTCCTTATCAAAAGAAGCGAGATTAGCAATTTTTCCAGCTTCAATTGTTCCCAATTCTTTTTCCATTCCAATTGCACGAGCAGGATACAGTGTTGCCATCCGTAATGTTTCATCTAATGGAATACCTACATGGATCACGCTATTTTTAATTGCACCAATCATGGTTAGTGATGATCCACTTAATGTGCCATCTGCATCGACACAAAGGCCATTACGATAATATATGGTTTTACCAGCAAAAACGAAGCTATCCATCTCATTTTTGCTAGGATCAAGCCCCGCTGGCGCAGTAGCGTCTGTGACTAAAAGTAATTTTTCACCTTTCAAACGCTTACTGTTACGAATATTTGCCCATGAAACATGTAAACCATCAGCAATGATACCAGCATAAACTTCAGGTGTATCATAAATAGCACCTACAAGCCCTGGGCCTCTGCCTGTAATATAAGGCATTGCGTTGTAAAGGTGAGTCGATAATGAGATACCATTACGGAATCCTTTACGAGCTTCTTCATAAGTTGAATTAGAATGACCGGCAGAAACAATGATACCTGCTTTGATTAATTGACGAACATACTTTTCATCAACCATTTCTGGTGCAAGGGTTATTTTGGCGATGACATCAGCGTTATCGCACAAATAGCTAATCATCTGAGCACTTGGTTGACGAATAAATTGTGGATCGTGGGTCCCTTTTTTAATCACATTGATATATGGGCCTTCTAAATGTAATCCCAACACTTTATTTTCATGTTTCTTCATATAAGCACGTGTTGCTTCAATGCCTATTTTCATCAATTCATCAGAACAGGTAATTAACGTTGGTAAATAGCTAGTGCAACCTAAGCGTTCATTCGCTTTTTGCATAATTTCTAACGTTTCAACAGTGACATTTTCAGGTGTGTCATTAAATTGCACACCACCACAACCATTTACCTGTAAATCAATAAAACCGGGAGAGACAATTGCACCTTTCATATCACGAACAGTGATATCTTTTGGCAGTTGATCCTGTGGGCAAACCTGCTTAATACGGGAGCCGTTAATAATAATGGCGTGGTTTTCTAAACGGTCGTAACCTGTATAAATAACAGCATTTGTTAAGGCAAACATACCTTTGTCTCCTGATAAGGGAAGTCAATCTAAAAAGCCGATATCAGCCAGCAAATTCTGGCTGATAAGTAAGAGAGTTTAGCCTTTTCCGCTACTTAATCAGTAGGTACTTATTTTACTAAACTTAGTCTTGGTATTTCTGACACTCTTGCGCTTCAATCTGTTGGAAATAACGCAATGTTTTTACACGTAATTCCATTGTTGCAGGATCATCACACACTAAAATTGCTTTAGGGTGAAGTTGAACACAGGAAATCGTCCATAAATGGTTAACAGCGCCTTCTGTTGCAGCATGTACTGCTTGCGCTTTATTAAAACCGGTTGCCAAAATCATTAATTCTTCAGCATCTAATAATGTGCCTACACCAACTGTCAGTGCATATTTAGGAACATGATTAACATTATTGTCGAAGAAACGTGAATTTGCTAAGCGTGTATCTTCAGTTAGCGTTTTCATTCGAGTGCGTGAAGAGAGTGATGACGCAGGTTCATTAAATGCAATGTGACCGTCGTTACCTACACCGCCCATAAACAGATTGATTTTGCCATAAGACTTGATTTTAGCTTCATAGCGTTCGCATTCTGCTTGTGGATCTTCAGCATTACCATTTAATAAATTGATATTTTTATCTTTAATATCAATATGATTAAAAAAGTTTTCGTACATAAAAGTACGATAGCTTTGTGAATGATCTGATGGAATACCAACATATTCATCCATATTGAACGTCACAACGTGTTGGAAGCTGACTTTTCCTGCACGATGTAATTCAATTAACTCTTTATATGTCGCCAATGGCGTGCCACCAGTCGGTAAACCAAGTACGAAAGGGCGCTCTGCAGTTGGATTAAACGCGTTGATTTTCTCAACGATGTAATTTGCAGACCACTTACCAACTTGTTTTGCCGTGGATAGGGGGATTAACCTCATAGTAACCTCATAGAAAAAAGACAAATCTGATAACTCAGTAACGTGTTATTTCATCGTGTGATTATCAGTGGCTCATCTATAACACGAATTTCTTTTCATTTTTAGCTGATGATCGAAATGTCCCGCCAAAAGATATTTTTAATCATAAAATAAGCTTTCTGACTTAGCCAGCATTTCAGCTAAAAATTATACGATATTAGTGACTCTAATCACAAATTATGACTAATTAATTTGCGATACGAAATAATTTTTTTAGACTAAAAATGGAATTAAATAATTAGCTCATCAATTTTATTATAAAATATGAATGAGTATGAATAAGATCCCGCATAGGGGCTATCCAAGGGGGAGTTTGTGAATATTTTAAGTTATCTGCAGAAGATAGGACGGGCGCTGATGGTGCCTGTTGCTACATTACCTGCAGCAGCAATTCTGATGGGGATTGGCTACTGGATTGACCCAGTAGGCTGGGGTGGCGATAACGCGCTTGCTGCCTTACTTATCAAATCTGGTGCTGCCATCATCGACAATATGTCAGTCTTGTTTGCCATTGGTGTTGCTTATGGTATGTCGAAAGACAAAGACGGTGCTGCCGCTTTAACAGGATTTGTTGGGTTCTTGGTCGTGACAACGCTTTGCTCTCCAGCTGCGGTGTCAATGATCAAAGGCCTACCTTTAGAAGAGGTTCCTGTTGCTTTTGGTAAAATAAATAACCAGTTTGTTGGGATCTTGGTTGGTGTACTTTCTGCCGAGCTTTATAACCGCTTTAGTAGCGTTGAGCTGCCTCGTGCACTGTCATTCTTTAGTGGTCGCCGTTTAGTTCCTATTCTAACCTCGTTTTTAATGATCATCGTCGCCTTTATTCTGATGTATATCTGGCCTGTGATTTATGGCGGATTAGTCAGCTTTGGTGAAAGCATTAAAGATATGGGAGCATTAGGCGCGGGTATCTACGCATTCTTTAACCGTTTATTAATTCCAGTTGGCTTACACCATGCGTTGAACTCTGTATTCTGGTTTGACGTTGCAGGCATTAACGATATTCCTAACTTCCTAGCAGGTCAGCAAGCTATCGATTCAGGCTTAGCAACTGTGGGTGTAACCGGTCGTTATCAAGCTGGTTTCTTCCCAGTAATGATGTTTGGTTTACCGGGGGCGGCTCTTGCGATCTATCACTGTGCTCGTAAAGAGAACAAAGCAAAAGTTGCTGGTATCATGATTGCAGGTGCATTTGCTGCCTTCTTCACAGGTATTACTGAACCGCTTGAATTCTCCTTTATGTTCGTGGCACCTGTGCTCTATGTTATTCACGCATTCTTAATGGCGATTTCTGTTTATATCGCAGCAAGCATGGAGTGGATTTCAGGATTCGGCTTTAGTGCAGGTTTAGTGGATATGTTCTTATCTTCACGTAACCCACTTGCTGTTCATTGGTACATGCTGATTGTTCAAGGTATTGTTTTCTTCTTTATTTATTACGGTATTTTCCGTTTCATTATCACCAAATTCAACTTGAAAACTCCGGGTCGTGAAGATGATGTGATTGGTGATGAAACTGCTGATGGTTATGATGAAGATATCAAAACAGCGCCAGCAAATAGTAAAGAAGGCATTCAACAAGAAGCTCGCCAATATATCGCAGCTATCGGTGGTTCTGATAACTTAACCGGTATTGATGCTTGTATTACCCGTTTACGCTTAAATGTAAAAGATGCCACGATTGTTAATGATGCTTATGCAAAACGCTTAGGTGCATCCGGTGTTATTCGATTAAACAAACAAAGTGTTCAAGTAATTGTAGGTACACGCGCAGAACTTGTGGCTAACGCAATGCGTGATGTATTAACACAAGGCCCAGTTGCTGCTTATGAAGGTGCATCTCCTTCAACAGTATCGACTGAAAAGGCACCTGTAAAACAAGATAACGCAAATGCAAAAGTGTTACTTGAAATGGTCGCGCCTTTTGATGGTGAAGTCGTAGCATTGAAAGATGTGCCTGATGAAGCGTTCTCTAGCGGTGTCGTTGGCGATGGTGTAGCAATCAAACCAACCTCTAATATCGTGATGGCGCCTGCGACAGGTACTGTTGTTAAGATTTTTGATACTAACCATGCATTTTGTATTGAGACTGACAATGGTGTCGAAATCATTGTGCATATGGGAATTGATACCGTTGCATTAGGTGGCAAAGGCTTTAAGCGTTTAGTTGAAGAAGGTGCAGACGTTAAAGTCGGTCAACCTATCTTAGAATTAGATCTTGAATATCTGAATGCTAATGCCAAATCGATGATAAGCCCTGTCATTGTTAGCAATATTGATGATTTTGATAAGATTGCTGAACAAGTTGCTGGTGCTGTGGTCGGAAATAAAACGGTTATCTACAACGTGTTAAAATAAATTCTATATAGATATTTAATCCTCTATAAAGAGATGGTTAAATAAGACGATAAAACGGGGAGTCTTTCAAACTTCCCGTTTTTTTATCTCTATTTTGATAAATATCTCAGGGGTGTATTTAGCTAAGGTATTTATGAAACCTACATATTGGATTATAGTGGGTTAATTATGCGTTTTGCTTTGAGGAAAAAATGACCATGAATGAGGCAGATGCCCGCCCAACGAACTTTATTCGTCAAATTATTGACGAAGATCTGGCTACTGGGAAACATAAGAGCGTTCAAACGCGTTTCCCACCTGAACCTAATGGCTATCTTCATATCGGCCATGCGAAATCAATTTGCCTGAATTTTGGTATTGCTAAAGATTATCAGGGAAAATGTAATCTACGTTTTGATGATACCAATCCAGTAAAAGAAGATATTGAGTACATCAACTCAATTCAAAAAGATGTTCAGTGGTTAGGTTTCCAATGGGAAGGTAGCATTCATTACTCCTCAGATTATTTTGATCAACTTTATCAATATGCGATTGAGCTGATTAATAAAGGCTTAGCTTACGTTGATGAGTTAAGCGCTGAAGAAATTCGTGAATACCGCGGTACATTAAAAGAGCCAGGTAAAAATAGCCCTTATCGCTCACGTAGCGTAGAAGAGAACTTAGCGCTGTTTGAAAAAATGCGTGCTGGTGGCTTTGAAGAAGGTAAAGCGTGTTTACGTGCAAAAATTGATATGGCTTCACCATTTATTGTTATGCGTGATCCTGTGCTTTATCGTATTAAATTCGCTGAACACCACCAAACTGGAAACAAATGGTGCATTTATCCAATGTATGATTTTACCCACTGTATCTCTGATGCACTGGAAAATATCACACATTCTTTATGTACTTTAGAATTCCAAGATAACCGCCGTTTATATGATTGGGTGCTGGATAATATCACTATTCCTTGTCATCCTCGTCAATATGAATTCTCACGTCTTAACCTTGAATACACAGTGATGTCAAAACGTAAGCTGAATCAGCTTGTGACAGAAAATATTGTGAATGGTTGGGATGATCCTCGTATGCCAACAATTTCAGGCTTACGTCGTCGTGGTTATACCGCAGAATCTATCCGTGAATTTTGTCTACGTATTGGTGTGACGAAACAAGAAAACAATGTCGAAATGGCAGCTCTGGAATCTTGTATTCGTGATGACTTAAACGAAAATGCACCACGTGCAATGGCAGTTATCGATCCTGTTCGTTTAGTGATTGAGAATATGCCTGAAGGCGAAGAGATCCTTGTTGCGCCAAATCACCCGAATAAACCAGAAATGGGAACGCGTGAAGTGCCATTTAGCCGTGAGATCTATATTGATCGCGCTGACTTCAAAGAAGAAGCAAATCGTCAATATAAACGTCTGGTGCTAGGTAAAGAAGTACGTTTACGTAATGCTTATGTTATTAAAGCGGAACGTGTTGAAAAAGACGAACAAGGCGAAATTACGACCATTTATTGTACCTATGATGCAGAGACTTTAAATAAAGATCCTGCTGATGGACGTAAAGTAAAAGGCGTTATTCACTGGGTAAGCATTCCACATGCTATTCCTGCTGAAATCCGTCTTTATGACCGTCTGTTTAGCGTACCAAACCCAGCGGCAGAAGATGATTTCTTATCAACAATTAACCCAGAATCATTAGTTATTCGTGAAGGTTTTGTTGAACGTAGCTTAAAAGATGCGGCTATCGAGAAAGCGTATCAATTTGAGCGTGAAGGCTACTTCTGTGCTGATAAACTTTCAACAGCGGATAAACTTGTGTTTAACCGTACTGTGGGCTTACGTGACACTTGGGCGAAGATTTCTCAACAAGGTTAATTTGACGTTCTTTAAGTCACATTAGTATCTTAATGAATAAAATGCTCGGTAATTATTTATCGAGCATTTTTTTATCTTTTTTACGTCTTATTTCGCCTAATTTTTTATCTATTGATATTAAATATTTACTATTCTTAATTTAATTAATCTCTCATTTTCTCTTTTTTAGGTGATAAGTTTTCATTTATTTTGTTTGAAATAGTTTATTGACTATCACTTTATTCTTTTGTTTTTTCATATCATCACGCTAAATAAAACTGTAATAAGAAAAGTGTGATTCACGCCACATATTTTACATCGTTAAAAAAGATTATTTATAAATACTACTTATTATTCCTTTCTATAAAAACGAAATCTTATATCATTTAAAGATTGGTTTATAAAACATAATTAAATCAAATAATTATATTTATTTTTAATTAATCCTTATAAAAGAAAGGAAATGAAACGATCATTTAGTTATGTGCCCTTTGTCATATTTTGATAAAAATTCTTTTTTTGGGGTTGATAATTCGCGTCGCGAAAAATATGCTGTTTCTAACCTAATTTAGGTTTTTTCCCCACTTGGGGTTTTATATTTGGAAATAGGCATTGTGCTTATTTCTTTTTTAGTCAAAGTCAAAGAGGAAACAATGCTATGGTTATGCAACATGCTAAACCAGGCAGGGTGGCACTTGCCGTTATGGGCGCATTGCTTGTAACTGCACTACCTGCAAAAATGTCTCATGCTGAAGGGTTTATTGATGACTCAACCTTAACTGGCGGTCTTTTTTATTGGCAACGTGACCGTGATAGAAAAGAGTTAACACCAAATAGCCCTGATTACGGCAAATACAAAGCTAACTTACACCATTCTACTTTCAACGCTAATCTAGATTTCTCATCAGGTTACCTTGGTGATTTTATTGGTATTGATTTAGCAGCCTTTGGTGCGGCTGAATTGAATAACAGTGGCCCTGCGGCACCTAACGAAATCGGTTTTAGTGATGCAAAAAGTCGCTGGGATGAAAAATGGACTGGCGATCGCAGTGGCATGAGCGTTTATAAAGCGGCTGCGAAATTCAAATTAGGCAACTTCTGGGCTCAAGGTGGATATATTCAACCTAAAGGCCAAAGCTTATTGCGCCCACACTGGAGCTTCTTACCGGGAACTTACCGCGGAGCTGAAGCGGGTGCTGTCTTTGATTTCGATAAAAGTGGTGAATTATCTTTCTCCTATATGTGGACAGATGAATACAAAGCACCATGGTATCGGAATATGTACAATTTCCGTAAAGCTGATCTAGAAACAAATATCAGCTATCTTCACTCTTTCGGTGCCAAATATGATTTTAAAAACAGCCTAGTGTTAGAAGCTGCATTTGGTCAGGCCGATGGTTATATCGATCAGTATTTCGGTAAAGTTTCTTATGATTTCCCAATTGCTGACAATGCATTAAGAACGTCTTACCAATTCTACGGTGCTAAAGATAAAGTTACCGGTGGTGGCGTTAATGACGTTTATGATGGGCTGGCATGGTTACAAGCACTGACTTTTGGTTATACCTACAATGTATTTGACTTCAAAGTAGAAGGAACGTGGGTTAAAGCGGAAGGTAATCAAGGTTATTTCTTACAACGTATGACTCCGGGCTGGGCAACATCTAATGGTCGCCTTGATGTCTGGTGGGATGGCCGTTCTGATTTTAACGCCAATGGAGAAAAAGCACTTTATGCTGGCGTTATGTACGATCTGAAAAACTGGGATCTGTCAGGCTGGGCAGTAGGTACTTCTTATGTTTACGCATGGGATGCTAAGCCAAGTGGTAAAGCCATTTATGACCAAGGTCAGCGTATCAGAGAAAGTGCATGGAATGCGGATATTATGTATACAGTTCAAGAAGGTCGCGCTAAAGGCACTCTCTTTAAGCTTCACTATACCCGTTATGATAACCACTCTGATATTCCTAGTTATGAAGGCGGTTTTGGTAATATTTTCCAAGATGAAAAAGACGTTAAGTTTAACGTGATAATGCCATTCACTATTTTCTAATATAGGCATAAGGATAAAGTGTATTAATTGCACTTTATCCTGAATAAGACTAAAAAAGCTAAATACGATTACGATAAGTAAAAATAAGTAGTAGAAAGGTAGGGATGCGGTAATTAAAAAGAGCCTTACAAATAAGCCTCGTTAATAAAGTAAACTTGTCAGCAGTAGTAAGAAGCAAAAGAGTAGAAGTAAAGAGTCGAAGTAAAAAGTAGTAAAGAGTCGTTTTAAAATCGCAGTATGTAGTAAAAGTAATGAAGTAAAGTCGTCATGTCGCTTGAGATAAATGTGAGTGGGTTATGTTTATCTCCTGTACTTCAGTTATTTCGCAGAATTTGCGTAAGGTATTTACCCTAAGTAAAGGCAGTCAGAGTGGGTATCGTAGTGGGGGGTAAATACCTTTATTTTTTAATTCCTTTCTTTTTCGTCCTTTTCATCCTTGTAGGTTTTTTTATTCTATGGCAAATTTCTTGCCATTCATTTTATCTCACCTTATTTATTATTCTGCAGTGAATGCTGTTCGATAATGCGAGTTTTCAGGAAGAAGCATGTTAAAGCGATTGGATGATTTTTTATTAGAGCCACCATTAAAACCCTTTAAAGGTATAAAACGATTTATTGTTGAATTTCTTTTTTTTGGTGTGAAAGAGGCACGTTCTTGTTTATTTGCGGGATTTTTCTTTTTTATTTTATTTGCAACACCAAGTAAAGGTGTCTTTGGTATACCCCGTTATGATGTGCTTCTTATTCTCGCTATCGCTTTTCAATTATGGATGGTGTGGGGAAAGCTAGAAACATGGGATGAATTAAAAGCGATTTGTTTTTTTCATATTGTTGGTTTTGTGATGGAATTATTTAAAACATCAGCAGCAATTGGATCGTGGAAATATCCTGATTTTGCTTACACTAAACTGTGGGAAGTCCCTTTATTTACAGGATTTATGTATTCCGCAGTAGGAAGTTATTTAATTCAAGCATGGCGTTTTTTAAAAGTACGAATTGAGCATTATCCACCTTATTGGATGGCAACTTTGGTTGCGCTCGCTATCTATATTAATTTCTTTTCTCATCACTTTATCGGTGATTATCGTTGGTACTTAACAGCCTTTATTTTAGGTCTTTATGCTCGTAGTGTGGTTTATTTTACACCTTATGATACAGAGCGAAAAATGCCCTTATTACTTGCTTTTGTTCTGATAGGTTTCTTTATTTGGCTTGCTGAGAATTTCGGTACATTTTTTGGTGTTTGGCAATATCCTAACCAAATTGGTGCTTGGTCTGCCGTACATGCAGGCAAATGGGGCTCTTGGTCACTATTGGTTATTGTTACATTTACTATTGTGGTTCATTTAAAACATATTAAACACAGTATCAGTGTGGCTAAGTAGAGTTATCCTCGGATTTTAGGCAATAAAAAAGGAACTGTGAACAGTTCCTTTTTTTTACTGAGAGATTATCCAGAATGAATTATTTCTCATCATGTGCATGGCTATCTTCTTTGCAATTGCCTTCAGCGCAGTGGCCATATAAATAAAGGCTATGATTGGAAAGCTTGATACCATGACGTTCAGCGATGTTTCTTTGGCGTAATTCAATTGCATCGTCTGTAAACTCGATAACTTTACCACAATCAAGACAAATTAAATGGTCATGATGGTGTTGTTGAGTTAATTCAAATACTGATTTACCACCTTCAAAATTATGTCGGGTAACAATACCAGCATCGTCAAATTGGTTTAAGACGCGATACACGGTTGCCAGACCAATCTCTTCACCGATATCGATGAGTTTTTTGTAGAGATCTTCAGCGCTGACATGATGGCACTCAGGATCCTGGAGCACTTCCAAGATCTTTAAGCGAGGAAGTGTAACTTTTAACCCAGCATTTTTTAACGCTTTATTATTGTCGGTCATGCGGATTTAATCCTGTTGCTAATGGTGAATTTAATTTTTGTGCTCACAAATAGGTTTTATTCATTAATACTCGGGTGAATAAATAACCTCATTGATTATAGGCATGATATTTAAAAATAAACACCCCACCTATCACACTATCTTAGCACACCATTGAATAATTATCATTCTCAATATTAAGTATTTATTTTATCCCAGAATTTCGTCTAGGCTCATTTCTTCTTTGATTTGAGCAACCCAAGCGTCAACACGCTCTTCGGTTAATTCTGGTTGACGGTCTTCATCAATCGCAAGGCCGATAAAATGATTATCATCTGCAAGCCCTTTAGAGGCTTCGAAATGGTAACCTTCTGTTGGCCAATGTCCTACAATAACTGCACCACGAGGCTCAATAATATCGCGGATAGTACCCATTGCATCACAGAAATATTCTGCGTAGTCCTCTTGGTCACCACAACCAAATAGTGCAACAAGCTTACCATTGAAATCAATATCTTCTAGTGTTGGGAAAAAGTCATCCCAATCACACTGTGCTTCACCATAATACCAAGTAGGAATACCTAGTAACAGAATATCGAACGCTTCGATGTCTTCTTGACTGGATTTTGCAATATCATGAACTTCGGCATTATCAGCGCCCAGTCTTTCTTGAAGCATTTTGGCAATATTTTCAGTGTTGCCAGTATCACTGCCGAAGAATATTCCTATGATTGCCATAAAGTGAGATAACCTCTTTTATTCTAAATTCGTTATATTTCAAATTGTAGCGTTATTGACTACGTATATTTTCACAAGTCACATACTGCTTGTATGTTTCTAGTGACTCATTCACTTGTCACCTAGCTACACTTCAAAATATTTAGAGTATATTTGTCTGTGTTTGAACAATTACTAGTGAAAGATAAGCATTGTGTTTTCATAATAGAAAACTAAAAATGTATTTTGACGAAAATAGCAGGCTAATTCTGTCGAATTTGTGTGGTTTATCTGCTAGCTATTCTTGTTTTGATGCATTTTTAAGGCGTGATTATGCGCCAATTGCTCTAGTAATATTTCTTCAATAAGCTCACTACGACTGACGTTTCTTTCTGTCGCCAACTCATTGAGAGCATTCACAGCATCTTCATTTAATTTTAACTCAACTCGACGTAAGCCATTAACTCTGTCACGTCTTAATTGATTGCGTTTATTAATTCTAAGCTGTTCATCCCGAGAAAGCGGGTTTGTTTTAGGTCGCCCAGGTCTGCGTTCATCTGCGAACAAATCCAGTGTGGTGCGATCAGTTTGTTCTTTTGCCATAAATTTTGCTGTGAAAGGGCGTATACCAATGACTAAATTGCGAAACGCCCAATAATACCCCACATAGTGATGTCTCGCCACTGCTTCCTGACTTTAACCTATTGTGATTTGGTCTTTTTATCAACAGATACTGTTTTTAAGTACAATAATTATACATTCTACTAAATTATCAATTTTCAGTGGCGTTATTTTAAGCAGTTAAATTTATAAACTAAGCTTTCTCTAAAAAGCGGCGAATTGCCTTAATGACGGTATCTGGTTTTTCTGAATGCACCCAATGCCCCGTGTTTGCAACAACAAAGGCGGTCGCGAGAGGAAATTGACGTGCTATGTTTTCACGATACTCATCTAAAATATAAGGTGATAAACCGCCACGAATAAATAATACAGGATGATGCCAAGCAGGCACTTCTTGCCAGCCAATAATGTCTGAATAAGCATTTTTTATTGCCGGTAAATTAAATAACCACTCACCATTTTTAAATGATTTGAGTAAAAATTGGATCACACCATCTTCTTTAATAAAAGGACGCATGATTTCCACTGCATCTTGACGGCGTGTAACTTGAGCTTCAGTTACAGCTTCAAGTGCAGCAAAGATTTTGTCATGACGGCGAACGTTATAAGCAACAGGTGACATATCAATCACAACAATATTGGCGATTTGCTCAGGGGCTAAGGCTGTCATCGCCATCGCAATTTTGCCTCCCATTGAGTGGCCAATAATAATGGCTTTTGAGATATTTAAACTATCAAGCAATGTGAGTACATCTTGCGCCATATCTTGATAATTCATACTTTCACTATGAGGAGAATGTCCATGATTACGCACATCAATTTGTATCACAGTATTATCTTGGCGAAGCGCGCGACCTAAAACGCCTAAATTATTCAGGTCCCCAAAAAGGCCGTGGATCAAGACGATAGGTAAATTGGATGCCGGTGTCGTTTCAGGTTGGTGTAATTGATAATTTAATAATGTATTGAGTTTCATATTAATGACCAAAATAATTGCGATTTTCTTCTATGATGACATGCACAAGGTGCTAAGCCAACTTATCGTAATAATATGAAAGAGTGATTAAGTTCAGAAATAATTGATAAGAGAAATTTATAAAAAACCATTAAAATGCTATTATCTAGTTATATATTCCAAATTTATTTAAAAAGTTGAAATCTTGACATTGCTCAAAAATAAATAATTAGGATTTTATATTATTCAGAGGTTGGAGTGGTGTGATATAGCAGAGTTTAAAGCTGGCTTTGTGTGAATAAGTTCAAAGAATAGAAGATGATACCGAGATAAACAATAGGATAAATACCGAGCTTAGCCTTTAAAACGGTAGGATCTTGAATAGATCCTCTTTAAGTTATTGAAATTTTACCTATTTTGTTTTTAAAGATTATATCTTATAATCCTAATTACTTTTTTTTGAAAACAGTACTGGGTAGCAATGAAAAAGATAGAAATTGATGACGAACTTTACCGCTATATTGCTAGCGAAACTAGACATATCGGTGAAAGCGCTTCAGATATTTTAAGGCGTCTACTGAAGCTCGATGCCAAACAGCCCGTACAACCAGTCGTTGTCACTGAGTCAGTACAAGCACCTGTTATTCAACAGGAAGCTGAACCTACACCTATAACACCAGCTATTACACCAGCAAAAAATCCGATCCGTGAAATGCGAGAACTGTTGTTATCTGACAGTTATGCTGAAAAAACAAAATCAGTTGATCGTTTTTTACAGATCCTTTCTACGTTATATAGCCTAGATAGCGCTACTTTTACTCAATCTGCTGAAACAGTACATGGACGAACACGTATCTATTTTGCTGGTGATGAACAAACATTACTCGATAGTGGACGTCATACAAAACCGCGCCATATTTCAGGTACGCCGTTTTGGGTTATTACTAACTCGAACACAGAGCGTAAGAGAACGATGGTACAAAGCATCATGCAGGATATGCAATTTCCTGCAAATGAGATTGATAAGGTGTGTGGAACTATCTAACCACTATTGTTAATTGATGCATTGCAAAGGCTTTTGTTTAAAGCGTGATTGTGATGTCAAATAGGAGAAGATTTGTGGCAATTCATCCAAGAGCAGGGCAGCATACTCGTCAAAGTGATCTGATTAATGTGGCGCAATTAACGTCTCAATATTATTCACTTAAACCACAAGCTAGCAATAACGCTCATCGTGTGAAATTTGGTACATCTGGTCATCGCGGAAGTGCAAATCGCCATAGCTTCAATGAAGCACATATTTTGGCAATTGCACAAGCTATTGCTGAAGTACGTGCTAAAAATGGAGTAACAGGGCCATGTTACGTGGGTAAAGATACTCATGGACTGTCAGAGCCTGCATTTATTTCTGTTTTAGAAGTACTTGCTGCCAATAAAGTTAAAGTGATTATTCAAGAAAATAATGGCTATACACCAACACCGGCAGTTTCTTTTTCTATTTTGACATACAACGAAGCACATCAAGATATTGCTGATGGTATCGTGATCACCCCATCTCATAATCCACCCGAAGATGGCGGTATTAAATATAATCCATCAAATGGTGGACCTGCTGATACAGATTTAACTTCAGTTATTGAGAAACGTGCCAATGAACTGCTTGAGAATAATTTAGCGGGCATCAAACGTCTTTCTTATGATGAAGCATTAGCAAGTGGTTATATTCAAGCTCAAGACTTAATTATGCCTTATGTCAAAGCGTTAGGTGACGTTGTTGATATGGAAGCAATTAAGAAAGCAGGCTTAAAACTGGGGGTT
Source organism: Proteus sp. ZN5 (assembly GCF_011046025.1). Taxonomy (GTDB): domain Bacteria; phylum Pseudomonadota; class Gammaproteobacteria; order Enterobacterales; family Enterobacteriaceae; genus Proteus. Next base: position 3,562,112 of record NZ_CP047639.1, on the reverse strand, counting down.
GATCCATTAGGTGGCTCTGGTATCGAATACTGGAAATGCATTGGTGAGTATTATGGTCTTGATCTTGAATTAGTTAACGATCAAGTTGATCAGACATTCCGTTTTATGACTTTGGATCATGATGGCGTTATTCGTATGGACTGTTCATCACCTTGGGCAATGGAAGGTCTATTACAACTGCGTGATAAATTCGATTTAGCTTTTGCTAACGATCCTGATTACGATCGTCATGGTATTGTGACACCTTCTGGTTTAATGAATCCTAACCACTACTTAGCTGCTGCTATTAACTATCTTTTCCGTCATCGTCCACAATGGGCTAAAGATGTAAAAGTAGGTAAGACACTGGTTTCAAGTGCAATGATTGACCGTGTTGTTGCAGATTTAGGTCGTGAACTTGTTGAAGTACCAGTTGGTTTTAAATGGTTTGTTCAAGGTTTATTTAGTGGTGAGTTTGGTTTTGGTGGTGAGGAAAGTGCAGGTGCATCTTTCTTACGCTTTAATGGCAAACCATGGTCAACCGATAAAGACGGCATCATTTTATGTCTGTTAGCTGCTGAAATGAAAGCAGTAACAGGTAAAGATCCGCAAGAGCATTACAACGAATTAGCGCAACGCTTTGGCTCACCAAGCTATAATCGTATTCAAGCATCAGCAACTCATGAACAAAAAGCGCTGTTGTCACGCTTATCACCTGAAATGGTGACTGCAAGCACATTAGCAGGTGATCCAATTACTGCACGTTTAACACATGCATCAGGTAATGGCGCATCTATTGGTGGCTTAAAAGTGATGACTGATTACGGTTGGTTTGCGGCTCGTCCTTCTGGTACTGAAGAAGCCTATAAGATTTACTGTGAAAGCTTCCGAGGCCCTGATCATCGTGAATTAATTGAAAAAGAAGCCATTGAAATAGTAAATAATGTTTTTGCTAACAAATAAGTTAGTGCAATAAACTATTTATATAGAATACACTCTACCCAAAGGTAGAGTGTATTTTTTTAATTATTGAATATTTTTAGATCACAGCATTGATATCCATCATTGAGGTTGATTTAGAATTAAAAATAGAGTGGATAATCAATACAATGCAAAATAATTTTGTTTTACGAAGTGTACGTTACATGCTGGATCTAAGCGATGCACATGTTGTTGAAATTATGAAACTGGCTGATTTCACAGTTACAAAAGAGTTAGTAAATAGCTGGCTGAAAAAAGACGATGAACCTGAATTTGTTGAGTGTGACGATAATGCAATGGGGCATTTTTTAAATGGTCTAATTTTTTATCGTCGTGGCAAAGATGAAAATTTCCCAGCACCTGAAGTAGAAAAGCGTATAACCAATAATATTATCTTAAAAAAACTGCGTGTCGCTTTTGAGTTAAAAGATGTGGATATTCTAAAGATTTATGAGCTTGCAGACTTCCGTGTTTCTAAGCCAGAACTCAGTGCGGTATTCCGTAAGCCTGGACATAAAAACTACCGTAATTGTGGCGATCAGCTTGTAAGATATTTCCTGAAAGGATTAACCGAAACCCTACGCGGTAAAGGTAAAGCAGTTAAGAAATAAGTTCAGGGTATTTTAAGCTATAAAATTCTCTATTTACTGTGACACCCCAAAATTGGTTTTCAATATTGGGGTGTTTTTTTATGGTATTAGCTGGCAAATTAATAAATTTATTGCTACTGTTGTATTACTAAGTAATACAATGTGGGAAGGATTTATGGCACGAGTAACTAGCGTAACTTTGGGTGAACATTTTAATGGTTTTGTTGGTGAAATGATTAATTCAGGACGTTATGGAAATACCTCTGAGGTAATCAGAGATGCTTTACGTATGATGGAAATCAGAGAAGAACGGATCCAAATAGTTCGCAAAATGGTACTAGATGGTGTGAATTCACCAGAGAGTGAAAACAACATGGATGATATTTTTTCAAGAGCTGAAAAGGACTTAAATGTATAAACTCTCTAAATTAGCAGAAGAAGATATTTATCAAATTGCACGTTATACCATTCAGCAATTTGGTGTAACTCAGGCAAAAAAATATCATAATGAGTTACAACATACTTTTGAGCTACTTGCTCGAGCACCTTGGATTGGGCGAGAGTGTAATTGGGTATGTGACGGTATGAGACGATTTGAGTTTAAAAAACACTCAATTTATTATCTACCAAAAAATGATACCTTATTTATCGCTCGCCTTATCCATCATTCAATGGATGTGGATTTTCTTGATTTCCCTGAATAAGTATTTTATTACTCACTGCTAAATGTATTATTCAGTTGTATATTATTTAGCAGTAGATCTATATTATTAATATTAAAACCCGCATTTTTGAATATCCTACTTCTCTTATCTTCTCTTCTCTATTTGATTTTTTCTTTTTTGATAATTTATTCTCGAAATTATTTACTACCACTTTTATTAAGTAAAAATACCGATCTAATTTTGTTAACAATTATGTTATCTATGTTTCATTTTTGTTTCTATTCTGAAATTTAATTACATATCAAGCAAAATAAAGGTGATTTTTCGCACGAATTGAGTGGTCTGATCAGTAGTAAAATTTCACCAAATGAGGTAAAATTTCAATCATTAAATTAATCTCTATACAGGAGAGCACTATGCCAGCTTATAACGAATACACAAAAAAACATGTTTTGGCCCGTCGTACCGGTGCTGTTGCGCTAGGTGTTGCGGCATTTCCTGTTATGGTTTTCCATCCTAAACGTGCCCAATTTTATAGCTATATACACCGTGTATGGTCTAAAACAAGTGATAAACCAGTTTGGCTGGCAAAATCGGAAGTGGCACTAAATAGCCATAAATAACAGAATATTAAGATAACGCCTGCAAAAGTAGGCGTTATTTTTATCCCGCTTTAAGCACTTTTCCTGTGCTATCTTTTTGTTTTTTCTTATCCTCAAATAATCTTCAATTTTTACGTTACAATAAACAGCAATGAGTCATTTAAACGAATGCCATTAACCTATTGCTATTTGTACTATTGTTATATAAATAGTGGCATTCGTGATAACAGGGAAATAAATGAAATGAAGAATACTGATCTGGAATTAGTGATTAATGAGAAGTTAAGCATTGAGAACTTTCAAGATTATGCACCTAATGGACTTCAAGTCGAAGGACGCCCTCATATTCAAAAAATAGTAACGGGTGTGACTGCAAGCCAAGCATTACTTGATGAAGCTGTACGATTAAACGCTGACGCAATTTTAGTACACCACGGTTACTTTTGGAAAAATGAGCCCGTTGTTATTCGTTCAATGAAACGTAATCGCTTAAAGACATTACTTTGTAATGATATTAATCTTTTTGGTTATCACCTGCCGTTAGATGCTCATCCAATCTTAGGTAACAATGCTCAATTAGCGTTAAAAATGGGCGTTAAAGTTGAAGGTGAAATATTACCTTTAGTGCCTAAAGGTGTATTTGATTTGCCTTTAACGCCTCTTGAATTAAAAGAACGTTTAGAAAAAGCATTACAACGCAATGTATTACATTGTGGTGATAATGCACCTGAAACTATTCGTAATATTGCTTGGTGTACGGGGGGCGGACAGGGCTTTATTCAAGATGCAGCTGAGCAGGGTGTGGATGCTTTTGTAACGGGTGAAGTTTCAGAGCAGACTATTCATATCGCGAGAGAAATGGGGGTTCATTTTTTTGCAGCTGGGCATCATGCAACAGAGCGTTATGGTATTAAAGCATTAGGTGAATGGCTTGCTCAAACACATCACTTCGATGTGACATTTGTTGATATTGATAATCCAGCATAAACTTACTTATTCTTATTTTATAAGCTATCTCTCTTATTAAAGAGAGATAGCTTTTTTGTATATATAAATCCCCGGGCTATGCTGGGGGATATTTATTACTCATTAAGCTGAATGGGTAATGGGCTTTGTAATTGTTGCAGATTATCGCATAGCCAAATTAACTGTAATAAGGCCTGAGAGTCACGTGTAGTTAATGCCAGATAACGAGCCAATTGGTTGGCAATTAATGTCATTCCTAAATCGTCAGCAGTATGCTTGCTTATTTCTAACTGCTCTTTTTGCATTTCAGAAAGCAATTCTCGTCCGGTACATGCTTGGGCTTCTAATACAGACAAAATAGGGCGACAAAATTTTTGTGCTAATGTCGGTTCACTGTGATGCATTGCCGTTTGTTGCTTACGTTTAGCCATATATTCTTGAATACGACTAATAAACCCCGATTGTTTTTTCTTACGTGGAAATTGGTCAAAATCGAGATAAAACATTTCAATGCCTTTTTCGGTTTTGAGCCAAAGAGTCGTTGGCAATAAATCCATATTTAAATCACGTCGAACAGGTTGCACGGTGACTGCAACTATCTCTAATTCTCGCTTAGTGAGATAACGTAATTCTTCCAGATTATTTTGCATTGTTCCTTCCCAATAAAGACGTAAGAAGGCTGAATTATCATGATTATCTGAAACATCCCAGATAACGCATTGCTCTATTTCATACCAAATTAAAGGCTTATAGCTTTTGATATGTAAGACGAGAGGAGAAAGAAACCCTTCAGGCTGATTAGCAAAATAGTCTGGTAACTCTTGCCAATTGTTGATCCCTAATTCAGTTTTTAGATTGTGATAATCGGTAATATCAAGAAAATCCGTTTGGTTTTGTGCGAAGCTTTCGCCAATAGTTGCCAGTTTTCCTTCATCAGAAATACGAGGCTCTTGTAATAAAAAAGGGCGACGCATTAATTTATCGGATGTTTGTTTCCATAAGGATAAACTATTCCAAACACTATAACGATTAAACAGAGTATCAAGTTGATTAGGGCGTGCTTGAGTCGCTTGTAAGAGCTGTTTTTCTTCTTTATCCCAAAAGGTAAAGGTTGCGCCTAATGCACCACTTTGCGCTGTCCACCAATTTGCGCCAACAGGGATCAGAGAGAGGCTGGTTTTTTTATCGTCATATTGACGGCGAAGTTGTCCTCGTAACACTTTTAGCTGTTCTGGCGTCGCACTGGATAATTGAAATAGATAGGCTGAAATATGAGCTAACAAGCGCAAGACATTACTTTCATCCATAGTGAAATGTCTTTCTGCCAACAGTTTGACTTGAGTGCTCAATGTTCGTAAATAAGATGCCAAACGAGGTAAACCTTCTGCTCGAGCGGACATATTTAATAAGTGTAATTGTGTGGCACTGCTCAAGCTGATATGTGATAGCCCTTGGCGCAATAAATCATAAATAAATTGTTCAACCGTCGTAATTAACGCTGTTTCTTCTTCATTGAGAGGGCGCTTTGAAGATTGCACAATGATTAAATCTTCAGGCCAACTCCATGGTTGAGAATGTTGTTCAAATATTTTAGCCACAATAGCAAGGTGGAATGCTTTTTTCTGTGAGTCAGAAAATGGCGATAACATGCCATCGTAACCACTACCTTGTAAGAAAATAACAGGCTCATCAACATCAGGGAGTTGAATTTTTAACTGTGTCCCTGTGTCTTCTAAATCCAATGTTATTGTTTCCCACTGCTCAACTAATTTAATCGCCACACGACAGGCTGGTTTTCCTGCTTTTTTGATTAATGTTTCCGGATCAAGCGTGAATAGCGCGGGTAACAGTGGAGAAATTTCAACAGGCTCCGCAATAGCTTCTGATGAAGTTTCATCACTATTATCGTTACTTGAATTATCAGCACTATTATTAGCTTGTAGCCATAAAACAGCGGCTAAAATATGTTTGCAACAACCAGATGCAGAACAATCGCAACTGGCTTGTTGAATTCCCGCTTCGTGTAAAACAACATTTTGTCCATCACTGCTAAATTGCCCAGTATTGGCATCAGTGAGAGAAACTTTTTCGTTATCAACATCTTTTCTTGCGCGTCTTAATAATCCTGCATTAGCAAATACAGTGAGCGCATCTTCATCGTAATGAAAGTAAACAGTTTGCCAACTCATTGCATTACCTCTGCCAACCATTGTGCGAAATGTTCAGGTGTTAACGCTGCAACTTGCATGCCTCTATCTGCAAGCTTTTGTGCAATAGCAGAGTCATAAGCAGGTTGAGCCTCATCATCAAGTGCTGCAAGACCCAATAATTTAACTTGTTGGCTATTAAGGCGTTGCGTGCAATCTAATAAACGGTTTAATGAGCCACCTTCTTCAAAGTCACTGATAAGTGAAATAACTGTGCGTTTAGGGTTTTTGACCAAACTTTCACAGTATTGCATTGCACCTGCAATATCAGTACCGCCACCCAATTGTACTGTCATTAAGACTTCAACGGGATCGTCTGCTAAATGCGATAAATCGACAACTTGGGTATCAAAAACCACTAAAGAGACATTAACAGCAGGTAAAGAGGCTAAAATACTGGCACAAACAGCCGCATACATAATTGAGCTAGACATTGACGCACTTTGGTCAACGCAAAGAATGACATCCCACGGAAAATGTTGTTGCATCCGTGAGTTAAAGTAAGGGGTTTCAATCACTAAACGGCGATTTTGAGTATCGTAATGTTTTAAGTTTGCAGCGATGGTGGCGCGCCAATCAAAGTTGCGACTATTAGGCACTAAAGAGCGTCTAAAACGATTACGGCGACCTGTTAATGATTGGCGAAAGTTATTGCGAATTTGACGCAAAATATCATCGACCACTTTACGAATAATCGTTTTAACCGCATCTCGCGTTTCTTCACTCATGCGTCCACGTAAACTTAATAATGTTTTCGCTAACGCTTTTGTTGGCTCCATCGCTTTTAACGTATTGGGATCTTTAAGGAAGCTACTGATTTGATAACGTTCAATAGCTTGTGATTGCATACGTTCAAATGTGCTATTAGGGAATAGCTTACGCGCTTGATTTAGCCAGTTTACCGCAGTAAGTTGCGATGCATCGAGTGATCCATGACGTCCTCGCTCTTGGCGAAGACCTCGGCGCTGATATTCTCGACGATAGAGAAAGTCGAGTGTACGCTCAACTTTTAAATCATCAGCATTAAAAGTCGCTTGCCCAAGGGCATCATCAGCATATTGACCTAAAATCAGGCGCCAGCGTTTTGCTTGTTTTATTTTATCTTCAGGCACATCGTCATTATGCTGACTCATGAGTCGTATCTCCTTTCTCTGTTTTCTTAGTATCAAACCAAGAAATCATGCCTTGTTCCATTACTCGCTGTTGTAATTTTTGATTGAGTTTAGTGGCTTCAAGCATCTGTTTAGCACTAAATTCTGACTGCCATAAAGATAACGCTTGTGTATCTAAACCAATATCGTTGGCAATATATTGCGCAAGCTCTGCATTTTGTTTGGGATTAAGTTGGCTAAAGGCAAAACGCAGATCAGGCAAGATCTGAATAAATCGCTCTTCATCCCATTGCTGTAGCAAGGTATTTAAGTGATCGACCAATAACGGAAGGCGAATAACTAGCTCAGGTGCTGTTCGCATCATACCAACGAAATAACCAATGGCATGTTCAGGAGAACTGCCGGTGCTAAAGGTTGTATTTAACGTGGTAACTAACGTATTTTCATCGATATATGAACCTAAATAACGTAAGGCATCGACTGCACCTTTTAATAAAGGTACTGTATCTAATTGACCATCAAGGCGATTGAGTTGCTGATAGAAATCACTTTTATAATCATGCTGATTATTGAGCGATGGCATAAATTCAATCAATTCACGTAAAGAGAGCAGGGCTTGTAAATTGCTTTCTTGTTGTTGCTCATCACCTTGAGCCAGTTGTTCTAAACAAAAGAAAGCTTGCGGAATAACTTGATGTAGGCGATTTTCAAGTGAAAGCTCATCAGTAATATCAAGATATTGGCGACCTCGCCATAAATGGATCAGTTTATGTCCACACTGAGTTAGTGACTCAAGACGAAAATCTTGCTGAATATAGCTATCTAACAGTTTAAAGAGTGATGGAATGCGCTGGTGTAGCCCAATTAGTGCTGCTTGGATTAATAACGTAACCGCACTCTGGCTTGAACGGCTTTGCCCTTGTTCTTCAAGCTGTTTCTCCATAGATAGCAGCTTATTTAGAGCAATAGCTTCAAGTTGAGAGCCTTTTTCTGATAATGAAATTAGTTCACCTTCTACATTAGGTGTCCAAGCGTATTGCCACTCTTCAAATAACAGATCTAATTGATGGCCAGAAAGAAAATCAGGACCATTTACACGGTGTGCAAAATGGATCTCCAAGAAAGCCAATAAATGTAAAAAACGACTTCTTAAGCGATGCTGCGGGTTACGATAAACATCGCATTTAGTTGTTTTTGCTAAAGTATCATCAAGTTTGAAACGAAAAGCTCTAGCCCGTTCATAGGTTTCATTAACTAAAGGAGGCGTTGCCGTCCCTAATGGAATTTTACCTAAGAGATAGCCTGAAAAGCAGGTTTTGATTTCAGCCCATAATTCGCTTTGGCTATCATCTAAACTGCCCTTAATAAAGGCACTTTGTAAACCATCAAGCAAATCATAGCGACCTGTACCTGCGTGATCCCTTAATAAAGCGAGGCGTAAACTCTGTTCGGCTGCAAGTTTTACAGCTAAATAACTCGGTGGGTTATCAAATTGTTTTTCTCTAATTGCCTGAGCCACTGAGCTTAGAAAAGCAATCCCCATTTTATTGCGATAAACTTGGGTTGGCTGTTTGGCGACATCATTATTTTCTAATTTATCATGATGTTGTTGCATCAAACTTTGCCAAGCTTGTTGATAAAATGCAGGAGAAGGCATGCCTGAAGCATAACCATTAAGTGCATCTAGTCTGTCAAAACTGTAGCGAATAAGCCAAGCTTGCTCATTTTCACCCATTTTTTGCATTTTAGTGAATTGCTTTTGTTCTGTGCTAGGAATGGCGAAAGATTGAGATTGTGAGTTAGCTAAACCTTCAATTAATGCAAGGGTATGGAATCCCCCTGTGACGATTACAATTTTGGCATCAGGCTCTTGTTGTTTGATGGTTTGAATATGAGCGAGCATATGTGCTTCACGTTGTGAAGAGCCTTCAGATTCAAGCACTTCAGGCTCATAATCAAGACGTGCAAGTGCGCACCAAATAAAGGTGTCATTAAAAAGAGTTTGCCAATCAGCTAAGGCTTCAATACTACGTAATTCAAAAAGATGCTCCCAAACATCATCATGATCACGACAGTGGCATTTTTTAGCTAATTGCGCGATAAACTGGCTATGTGCTAAATAACGTTCTTTTTGTAAGCTTCGACTTTGCGAGTCGCTATACTCTTCGTTATTAATTTGTGCAGCCCAAGGTAAATCAATAAAACGTGTTTTAGCATTGATGCGCAAACCACCCCGCAAAGCTTGCCATTCAGGCGAATATTCACAAAATGGAAAATAGGCAGAATGCAGTGATTTCTCACGCTCTTCTTGGTTACCATCATTATGCAAATACTCAGCTTGCCCCATAATCGCAACGGGAGGCAGGGTATCTTTATCTGTTAGGCTAGGAATAAGTGAATTAAAGGTATCTGGGCCTTCAATTAAAATATAGTCAGGTTTTACAGAATCAATTAATGATAAAACCGCATAAGCACAAGCAGGGCTATGGTGGCGTACAGGGGCAAAATAGAGATGTTGTTGCTGTAACGACGTCCATTTCAGTCGTGCTTGGTCAATTCTTTCTGGCAAAGGTATTGAAGGTAGCGTCACCGTGTCGATCCCTTTTCTGGGTGAAAAGGCAGAGTAAGTTAACTCTGCCTTTAATAGATAAATAACGTATTTTAATGCGTAGCTATGAGTCTTAGCGTTTTATTGCCAGAACTCTTTTGATGCATCAAAGAAAGCTTTCCACTCTTTACTGTTTCTTGCTCTCTCTCTGGCTACGTTGTCCATGTAATAACGAATACGCTTGATATCATCAGCATTGTCTTTTAATACAACACCGATTAATTGGCGGGCAATAGCGCCTGCATTCATCACACCATTACCTAAATAATGCGCTTCTAAGGCACAAGCATAAGCAATGTTCACGGCTTCTGCGGTTGACATAACCGCATCAGGTGTTTTGATATTACCGCCATCTTTCGTATTACCTGAGCGCAACTCTTGGAATGTTGTGACCAGTAATTCCACAACATCCGCCGGTACAGTGACTTCATTAGCTAAAGAGCCTAATTCGTTCTCAAGTTGTGATTGGATCAAGCTAATTTCAAATGCAGGATCACGAATAGGTTTCACGGTTTCAAAGTTAAAACGGCGCTTTAATGCGGCCGACATTTCATGAACACCGCGATCACGTAAGTTTGCTGTACCGATAAGGTTAAATCCCGGTTTTGCACTAATACGTGCACCATCACCCATTTCAGGGATCATCAATTGTTTCTCTGACATTAAGGAAACTAGCACATCCTGAATTTCAGGAGGGCAACGAGTTATCTCTTCAAAGCGAACAATTTTGCCTTGTAACATACCTTGATAAAGCGGCGATCCCACTAAAGCGCGTTCTGTTGGGCCTTCTGCTAATAACAATGCATAGTTCCAAGAATACTTAATATGATCTTCTGTTGTGCCGGCAGTTCCTTGGATGGTTAATCCTGAATCACCACTGATGGCGGCAGCAAAAAGCTCGGAGAGCATCGATTTTGCTGTACCCGGTTCACCAACCAGCATTAAACCTTGTTTACCCAATAATGTGACAATTGCACGATCAACCAACGCATCATCGCCGAAAAACTTAGGTGTGATGCTTAATGCATCATCACCTAAAATAAATTGGCGTACAGCACGGGGAGAGCGAAGCCATCCTTGTGGTTTAGGATTATTAACATCAGCTTTTGTTAAACGCTCTAGCTCTTGAGCAAATCGAACCTCAGCACTTTCCCTAATTGCTTGTTGATCTGCGGGTGCTTTTTTAGCCATATTCTTTCCTAATTATCCCTATCTTTTACCAAGGTGTTTTCTTTTCCCATTCAGGATCAAATCCTGCGCAAGCTTCAGCGATTTTTAGATAATCCGCATAGCTTTCTGCTAATAGAATCGGTGGTACATTTTTTAGCTCAACATTATTGCGATCCCAGTAATCCTGCTGATTTTTCTCAAAGCTTAAATCAAATAATACAGCTGGAATATTTTCTTCTGGAACATAGCTACCACTGAAACCGATATTGACGTAGTAGTTTAAACTAGAGAAAAATTTGTAATAATGAGAGAAAGAGCCACCATCTTCTGCTGGGCCTCGTTGATAACCCATTTTGGTTAAAATACCGCGTAAAGTGAAGGTGTCTGTGATCCAACCTTTTCTATCTTCCACTTCAGTTTGTTTCAGATCTAATTCTGGGATCTTATGCTCCATTTGAGAGAACAAAAATTTCACTTTGTAATCTTTAAAGTGAGCGATCCATGCCTTACGTTCATCTTCATTGACCAATGCTGCGTGAGCAAGTTGGATCAACGAATCGTTTTGTAAAGTCACTTCATCATCTTCAAGATCAAGCAATGCGCCATCATCAGAAGGGCGGAATGTATTGATAACCTTGCCATCTTTCACTTCTTGCCAAACCAGTTGTTCAATCAGTTTATGCATGATTGGATGAGCTAAGATATATTCTTGCCAATCGGTGCTTAACCATTGACGTTGAGCACACATGGCTTCATATAAACGCACACTTTGCAATTCAATAACTTGTTTGAGTTCTTTTTTACTCGAAGTGAAAAGTTTTTTCGCTTCTTTAATCAGCTCCGCATCATCATTTTTGCGCGCTGCAGGTAACGCTTTAACTTCTTTGCCTTCTGGATTAAACAGAACAAGTTTTTGTTTTGCATCCATTTTTGCAGTGAAAATACGTTCACCATATTCCAACACTAATGTTCCGGTATCATCAAAACCTGCGGTTGGAATAGTTCTATCGGCTAATTCATCTGCACTCCAGCCATTACGCTCCGCGATTTGCGTGACTAAATTACGAGCTTTTTCCTGAACAGATGCCGTGCGATAACGGCGTGATAGTGAAAGAAGAAGCTGAATGATAATTGGATCATTGCTTGATGCTACAGCATCAATCATGGCTTCAATTTGAGCACGGCGCTGATAGTGATCACGCATATAGTTACGTAATACAGATACTGCAACATGACCTTCAATACCACTGATAAGCGCTAACATACCTTTATCACTGATTGCAGAGCCTAAATAACGACGTAATACCTCATTTTTAATCTCTTCAACCACTTGTTCTAATGTGAAGTTTTCATATTTAGCATAATATTCAGGATAACGTTTAGCCCAGTTTTGATAATTACTTAAACGCCCCGGAGCTTCACGTTGTGCTTCTACCATCGCTTCTTCAAGTGATGGGCCTTTAATATCCTGAGCAACAAAGGTATGCAGAATAAAGCTTGAAAGTTTATGTTGGCTATCAGTAGAGAGCAGACCAATATAACGTTGTAATAATGCGTTTCCTCCTGGCATTTTTAATTTCACTGCCAGAATAACCCACCAACGAATAATCGCCGGATCAACCGCTTTCTTGTTTTCCCATGTTAATGCAGGAATAGCATCAAAGTTAAACCAAGCAAGGCTTGCAGGGGCTTTGGCTTTAAGGCCTTTTTCAGCTTCAGCTAATAAGGTTTTGGGTGATAAATAACTTGAGATATCTTCACCCAGTTGCTCTAACGCTGTTAATAAAGAGGCACGTACGACTTCGCGTTTCTCTTTTTTCAATAAGGCATTTAGTGCAGGTAATGATTCTGGATTATTTAAGCGAGCTAACCATTCAATGGCTGTAACACGGATCTCTTGTTTACTAGAGGCTAATCCTTCTTGTGCACTTAAATGAATATTAGGTAGTGTTTCTAATAATTTTTGTGCAGAAACGCGGTGCGTTTTATTTTCACCTAATGCCAATTCCATGATGCGCGGAACAAATTGTGCAGGAATTGTTGGGAAACGTCCTAATACTTCAATACCTTGTGAAATCTCAAATTGGCGATAGCGATGTTCGCTTTGGTTTGGCATTAAATTCAGGGATTCAGCGATATAATCAGTATGTTGAGAGAAGAAAGGCCAAACTTGCTCTGGTCTACGAAAGCGTTTTAAACCGTCTTCATAAGATTCTAAACATAATGCAGCTGTCAGGCGGGCTGCATTTTTAAAGTTACAACGTTGCAATACATCTTCAAGATGACGCAATTCAATATCACTAAATAAGCGTTCAGGAATTTCGCCATTCAAATAGTGAGAAGAGAAGTGATCGGCATGTTGGCGATTATTAACTATCACTCGCACAGCATGGAATAGTGTATATTCAGGCAAGTTTAAAACACGATTTTTATGTTTAATGATTTGAATTTCATTTGATTGGATCGAACCTTGTCCGCTATTTAGTTTATCAACTAATGCACGACACTGTTTTTCATCAATTTTATTTAAATCTTTTAAATGGCGCTGTGCCCAATTATAAGTATGTTTAGCCGTTTTATTTTCTTCAATTTCGCGCTCAGCATTTTCTTTGGCTTTAACCAATAGCTCATTGAAGTTATTAACCATCATATCGCGAACGCTATCCGGTAATGGAGAGTCTTCTAATGGAGTGAAATCAGGAGCCTCGATCGCCTCTACAGTATTGGCATCTTCAGCAACATTAAAACGTAGCAGGGCGCTTTCAATACTTTTCATTACCGCTTTTGAAGTTTCATGTTTTAACGCTTCTTCAAGTACATCGCGGTTTTCACCTTGGCGTGCAAATAAATCTGCTGCTTGAGTACGTTGTTTTGGCGTACCATTCATTAAAACATAAGTGAGATTTTCTTTAATAATTTCAGGTGGTAAGGTAACTAAAATTGGCTCTGCGGCTTTTTTAACGGTTTTTAAGCTACTGGTGGCAAGTAACACGATAATGTCAGCGAAAGCATCACGTAATACGGTATTTTTATTGAGGTAATTAATTAACTCAACTAAGCCATTTGCTGACAGTTTTTCAATTAATTCTGTTCTAACAAATTCTTGATGTGAAAGTAAGTAGTCTTTTAAATCACTTAATTCGTAAATACGCTTAAGATTAGATGCATAGTATTCAGAAACATCTTTTCTATCAAACACCGCGAATAAGGCATTTTCACCCGCAATATTGGCCTCTTTTTCAACCATATTAGCGATAAAGTCCATATTCCAATGTTTACGATGCTCTAAATTGAGATTACGCGCATTTTCATAAGTGTTGTAAAACACATCAATTAAAAGATAAAGCACCCAAGTTGGTACTTCTTTTGTAATAACTTTAATATTGATATCTTGGCAAGCAGCTGCAAGGACTTTACCTAAACGCGCTACTTGTTCTGATGAAAAGCCATCGCCGACTTTAGAATAAAGTTTGTGTCGTGCGTTTAGCCCTTGAGTGATTACTTTGCTATATTGGCCTGTATTCACATTATTGTGTGCATACCACCATTCTAGTGTGCCTGGTTTATCAAAATAAACGGCCGCTTTTGAAGCATCCAGCTTGTTTAATTCGAAAAGGATCTCCGGATTTTCACCTGTAAGTACATAATTTAATGTACGTTTAGGCAAGCTCTCATCAAATACTGCAAGCAATAACAGTGATTCTTGGAGATGTTTTTCGGTAATTGCGACGTCTTTTTTCCCAAAAAGAGGAAAAATGTCTAAGATTTTTTTTATCACGCCAGTTCCTTAAGCTATGTATGGATAAACAGTTTTTTTTACCATGAAATGGCGTAACGAACAATTTGATTATCACTGGCGAAAATAAAATCAACGTGTACCATTTGTTAAATTTACAGAGGTAAACGCTAAAAAAGCTAACTGAACTTTATTAATATTCAATTTGGCTTTATATAAAGAGGTGTATCAGGGAAAAGTGCTAAAAATGAAGATGTGATAATAAAGACATTTTTTGTGGCATTTAAAAAATTTAAGAATTGTCTGTTAAGCAAAATAAGCGTTAACACTTAGCTAAATTGATTAAAAAATTAACAGTAAAAAAAGCAAAATAAAAAGAGCTCACATTAAGCATAAGGAGCTCTTTTAGATTTATTATTTTGTCGTTTGACGAGAAAAAGAGAGTAGCAATGAACCTAGACTACAAATTAGTAAAGTGATTGCTAAGCTTTGTCCCCATCCAGCAAGTGCAAGCCCACCACCAATTAACAAATAGTAAAACAAGCCTAACAATGCTCCCGCAGTACCTAAACGATCTTTATACTGTGCTAATGCTGTGGCTAAGATATTTGGAATAGCAATGCCATAAGCAACAACACTCGTCATCATTGGGATAATAAAGCTAATGTGGTTACGTAATAAATAAACACCCACGGCACTAACTAATGCAATAAAACTTGCGAGTAAAACTAGTTTTCCACATTGCCAATGGTGGTTTAATAGTGCTTTATTAATATAAGAGCCAATACCGACACCTATTGCTAATACAATACCGCTATAACCAAAGGTACTTGTACTATAACCTTGTTTATCAAACATAAAAGGTGCTAACTGATAATAGGCAAAAAGGCTGATATTAAAAAAGGCAATTAATAATACTGTTTTAGCAATCTGCTTATCCTTAAGCATTTTTATTGCAGTTTCTCCTAATGGTGCTGTTTTTATTGTTTCAGGGCGACTTTCAGGTAAAGCAAAAGTACTCCATAACAGTAAAATCACAGCAAGGAGGGCAAGACCACTAAACACACCTTGGTAACCAGCATAACTCACTAATAATGAGCCACTTAACATACCAATTGCTGGGCTTAGGGCGATAGCTGCTCCCATCACAGAGAAAACTTTAGCCAGTTCATCGCCACTATATACATCACGCATAATGGTTTGTGTGCCTACTGAGCCTACTGCAGCACCAAAAGCAGAAAGCATACGCAATCCAAGTAATACTGAAAAATTTTGTGTCATAAAAACGCCAAGACAAGCAATAGCATAAATAAGCAATCCAGCTAACATTGTCGGACGACGACCAATGACATCACATAATCGACCCCATATAATGACGCCCAATGCAAACGCAAAGAAATAGAGCGAAAGTGTTTGTCCAGCCTCATTTGCACTGACATGAAAGCCATTTGCAATATCAGTAAGTGCTGGGCTATAAATGGTTTCTGCAATTTGTGGAAACATCATTAACGCAATTGCTAACCATAAAGAGAGTTTTTTGTTCATCTTTTTTATCCTACATCCTTAAATCTTGATGAACAGAATACAGAGATAATGAATGTCTTGTTATAAACATAAAGACATATTATTTTTCAAATAGGACAAGTGATGGCTTGGCTTAATCAATACGACCACTTTGTGCCAGAAGAGCATCTTGCATCAGTCGTTGGTATTGCAGCAGAAATGGGAAAGCACGACTCAGGATTTCATTCTCATGATAGAGGGCAGTTATTATTTACGCAGTCAGGGTGTATGCGAATTACTTTGGCTTCTCGTGTTTCTGTATTACCTCCCATGAGGATTGCGTGGATCCCTCCGAGACTTGAACATCGAGTCGAAATGTATGCCTCTGTTGGATATCGTTCTGTTTATATTAGTGATGAATTCCATGATTATTTTCCAAGTGAAAGCGAGATCTTAACGATTTCACCTCTTTTACGAGAAATATTAGAGCGAATTTCCATTGCAGATTTTGATACTCAATGGGAAGAAGGGCGCTACGCAAATTTATTGGCCGTTTTTTTTGATGAAATCGCTCAAGCACCGCGGCAACCCAATCATTTATTTATGCCTAAAGATAGACGGTTAAGTCGTTTATCCTTTGATGATTTACCGCCAGCATTACAAGAAATGGCAAAGCATGTAGGGGCGAGTGAAAAAACGATCACACGCTTATTTTACAAAGAGACAGGACTGAGTTATCAACAGTGGCGCCAACAGTGGCGGTTAATGAAAGCCATTGAATTATTAGCTACCCATCATCGCTATATTGATATTAGCCAGATATTAGGCTTTGCCAGTGACAGCGCCTTTATTACTTTTTTCAAAAAAATGACAGGACAAACACCGCAAGAATATTTGAAAAGCTGATTGAATTTTATCGATAATTTTAAAACATAAAGCCCCGATTTAACGGGGCTTAGCAAGATAAATAATTAATAAAACTCAATTATTTCTTTTTAATTTCACTTTTGAAATTACGCTCATCATAACCGGTATAAAGCTGACGAGGACGCGCAATTTTCAGACCATCTTCGTGCATTTCATTCCAGTGGGCGATCCAGCCAATTGTACGTGCAATAGCAAAAATAACAGTAAACATATTGGATGGAATACCTAACGCTTTCAGAATAATACCAGAATAGAAGTCAACGTTAGGGTACAGTTTTTTCTCAATAAAATACGGGTCGTTTAGGGCAATACGTTCTAATTCCATTGCCACTTCAAGCAAGCTGTCATTGAGGTTTAATTCTTTTAACACTTCATGACAGGTTTCACGCATTACTGTTGCACGAGGATCGTAGTTTTTGTAAACACGGTGACCAAAGCCCATTAAACGGAAGGAGTCATTTTTATCTTTTGCACGTTTAATAAATTCAGGAATGTGTTCAACCGTTTTGATCTCTTCCAGCATACGTAGACAAGCTTCGTTAGCTCCACCGTGAGCCGGTCCCCAAAGTGACGCGATACCCGCTGCGATACAGGCAAATGGATTTGCACCAGAAGAGCCCGCAGTACGTACAGTTGAGGTTGATGCATTTTGCTCGTGATCGGCGTGAAGGATGAAAATTCTATCCATTGCGCGTTCAAGTACTGGGTTAACGACATACTCTTCGCATGGTGTTGCAAACATCATATGCAAGAAGTTACCAGCATAGGAGAGGTCATTTCTTGGATAAACGAATGGTTGACCAATCGAGTATTTGTAACACATCGCTGCCACTGTTGGCATTTTTGATAGTAGGCGATAAGCCGTGATATCGCGGTGAACAGGATTACTAACATCCAGTGCATCGTGATAGAACGCAGCTAAAGCCCCTGTAACACCACATAGTACGGCCATTGGATGTGAGTCACGACGGAAGCCATTGAACAGTCGGGTAATTTGTTCATGGATCATAGTGTGACGAGTTACTGTGGTTTTAAATTTATCGTATTGCTCCTGTGTAGGTGCTTCACCGTACAGCAGGATATAACAGACTTCCAAGTATGTTGATTCAGTCGCTAATTGCCCGATAGGGAAACCACGGTGAAGTAAGATACCGTTATCACCATCAATAAAAGTGATTTTTGACTCACAAGAGGCGGTTGAGGTAAAGCCGGGATCATAGGTGTAATAACCTTTGGAGCCGAGAGTACGAATATCAATAACTTTGGAACCGAGTGTAGGGGATAGAACGTCCAAGTCTACAGATGTTTCAGCAATCGTTAGCTTAGCTTTGTTATCAGCCATTTATAATCTCCTTAGCGCTTATATGTCTCCTAACAAAGTCGAGGGTATCTTCATAAAGATGCACTTCGATAGTGAAACTATAGTTGATGTAAGGTACCCAGCCGAGTTTTATTTAATGCCCGTAATGTCTAGGTCTATAGTGTGTCACTTATGTTAAGGAGCTTTTGATGTTATGTTTTTTTAGGTGCTTTTTTATGCAATGCACTTAGAATTAGTACTGCTATCACTTTTACATAAGTTTGAGGTTTCTGGAAGCGTGTTTGCGCACAAAAAAAACATAAACATTAAAATAATGCAGTAAATGTAAGAAAAATGTTGTGTATGTGTCAAAAATGATAATCATTTTTGCATCAGATGTATTAAATAGTGATCCCTCTCACTGTTCGAGGCAAATGTCGGGCACACAAGTTGTGTGGTAATTGTAATAAGTTTGTGAAGCACTTATACTGCGCGCAGGTCTCCGGAACCGTTGTTGTATGGAGAACCAGCGTAACGAATCCACACTTTTTGTAAAATAGACGGATTTAACATTTTACTTAAAATGTGCCTTTGTACCCCATTCGCTGTTTGATTTCCATCCAGGTCCGGAGGAAGGAAAAATTATAAAAGCTGTGTGGGCATAAATTGTGAAAAAACAAAGACCTGTCAATCTGGATTTACAGACGATACAGTTTCCACTCCCTGCTATCGCATCGATCTTGCATCGTGTCTCTGGGGTTATCATGTTAGTCGCAGTTGGCATCTTACTGTGGTTACTTGGCACCTCTCTCTCCTCTCCTGAAGGATTTCAGCAAGCTGCTGAAATTATGACTGGCTTCTTCGCGAAATTTATTTTGTGGGGCATCCTAACAGCATTGGCGTATCACATTTGTGGTGGTATTCGTCATATGTTAATGGACTTCGGCTTTATTGATGAAACCTTGATTGTAGGTCGCAATTCAGCGGCAGCATCAATGGTTATTACAGTGATTTTATCAATATTGGCGGGGGTATTAGTATGGTAAGTAATTCTTCTACTTTAGGCCGTACTGGCATACAGGATTGGTTATTCCTTCGTGCTTCAGCCATTATTATCGTTTTATATGTTCTTTATCTTGTGGGATTTATTGCTACAACAGAAATAACCTATGAGGTATGGCGCGGATTCTTTAGCTCATCCTTAACCAAAGTGTTCACCATCTTGACTCTGCTTTCTATTCTTATTCACGCGTGGATCGGAATGTGGCAAGTGTTAACGGACTATATTAAACCGCTGGCATTACGCCTGACTTTACAACTGATTATTGTTGTTGCGCTGTTGGTTTATCTTATTTATGGAACAATTGTGGTGTGGGGTGTGTAATGAATCTGCCAGTAAGAGAGTTTGATGCTGTTGTTATTGGTGCGGGTGGTGCAGGTATGCGTGCCGCTTTACAGATTTCTCAAATGGGTCTGTCTTGTGCACTGATTTCTAAAGTTTTTCCTACTCGTTCTCATACTGTTTCCGCTCAAGGTGGTATTACTGTTGCATTGGGTAATACCCATGAGGATAACTGGGAATGGCATATGTACGATACGGTAAAAGGTTCCGACTATATTGGTGACCAAGACGCTATCGAATATATGTGTAAAACCGGCCCTGAAGCAATTTTAGAGCTGGAACATATGGGACTCCCGTTTTCTCGTCTAGATGATGGCCGTATTTATCAACGTCCATTTGGTGGTCAGTCAAAAAACTTTGGTGGTGAACAAGCTGCACGTACAGCTGCTGCCGCTGACCGTACTGGGCATGCATTGTTACATACCCTTTATCAGCAAAATTTAAAAAATCACACCACCATCTTTTCAGAGTGGTATTCACTCGATCTAGTGAAAAACCAAGATGGCGATATTGTTGGTTGTACTGCAATTTGCATTGAAACGGGTGAAGTCGTTTATTTCAAAGCCAACGCCACTATTTTAGCGACAGGCGGTGCTGGTCGTATTTACCAGTCAACCACAAATGCGCATATCAACACTGGTGATGGTGTAGGTATGGCGGTTCGCGCAGGTGTTCCTCTGCAAGATATGGAAATGTGGCAATTCCACCCAACTGGTATTGCGGGTGCTGGTGTGTTAGTGACTGAAGGTTGTCGTGGTGAAGGCGGATATCTGTTGAATAAAGACGGTGAACGCTTTATGGAACGTTATGCACCAAACGCCAAAGACCTTGCTGGCCGTGATGTGGTTGCACGTTCAATCATGATTGAAATTCGTGAAGGTCGTGGTTGTGATGGCCCTTGGGGTCCTCATGCGAAATTGAAACTAGACCATTTGGGTAAAGAAGTTCTTGAGTCTCGTTTACCAGGTATTCTTGATCTTTCCCGTACTTTCGCACACGTTGACCCAGTTAAAGAACCAATTCCTGTTATACCTACTTGTCACTATATGATGGGGGGGATTCCAACGAAAGTAACGGGTCAAGCTATTCGTGTGAACGAGAAGGGCGAAGACGTTGTTATTCCAGGATTGTTCGCAGTCGGTGAAATTGCTTGTGTATCTGTTCATGGTGCAAACCGCTTAGGTGGTAACTCACTGTTAGACCTCGTGGTATTTGGTCGTTCAGCAGGGGTTCACTTAAAAGAGTCACTAATGGAACAAGGTACTATGCGTGATGCGAGCGACTCTGATGTTGAAGCGGCATTAACGCGCTTAAATCGCTGGGAAAATAACCGTTCTGGTGAAGATCCAGTTGAGATCCGTAAAGCTCTGCAATCTTGTATGCAACATAACTTCTCGGTATTCCGTGAAGGGGATGCAATGGCAAAAGGCTTAGAAGAACTGAAAGTCATTCGTGAGCGCTTACAAAATGCACGACTGGATGATAATTCAAGTGAGTTTAATACACAGCGCATTGAGTGCTTAGAATTAGACAACCTGATGGAAACTGCTTATGCCACTGCGGTATCTGCAAACTTCCGTACAGAAAGCCGTGGAGCTCATAGCCGTTTCGATTTCCCAGAGCGTGATGATGCGAACTGGTTATGTCATACATTATATCAACCGCAAACCGAAACAATGACACGACGTGAAGTCAATATGCAGCCAAAACTGCGTGAAGCCTTCCCACCAAAAGTGCGTACATATTAATTAGCGGTGTTATTGAAGTTGCGGAGACTTAAATATGAAACTTGAATTTTCGATTTATCGTTACAATCCCGACGTTGATAATGCGCCGCATATGCAAGATTACACCCTAGAAGTTCCTGAAGGGCGTGACATGATGCTGTTGGATGCATTAATTCAACTAAAGGAAAAAGATCCTACCTTATCGTTCCGTCGTTCTTGTCGTGAAGGTGTTTGCGGCTCTGATGGCGTGAACATGAATGGTAAAAATGGTTTGGCTTGTATCACACCTATTTCATCTTTACAGAAAGGAAGTAAGAAAATTGTGATCAGACCGTTACCCGGTTTACCAGTAATTCGTGATTTAATAGTGGATATGACTCAGTTCTATACACAGTATGAGAAAATTCGCCCGTATTTAATTAATAATGGCAAAAATCCTCCTGCTCGCGAGAACTTACAGTCACCAGAACAGCGTGAAAAGCTTGATGGGCTTTACGATTGTATCCTTTGTGCTTGTTGTTCAACCTCTTGCCCGTCATTCTGGTGGAATCCAGATAAGTTTATCGGGCCTGCTGGATTGTTAGCGGCTTACCGTTTCTTGATTGATAGTCGCGATACAGAAACTGAATCTCGTCTTGATGATCTTAACGATGCGTTCAGTGTGTTCCGTTGTCATGGCATCATGAACTGTGTCAGCGTATGTCCTAAAGGACTCAATCCAACAAAAGCGATTGGTCATATTAAGTCAATGTTGTTAAAACGTAGTGCATAAAATAATAACCGCCCTAAAATAGTTAGGGCGGTTAATGGAAAAACTAAGTTAGACGTTTGCGGTAAAAATAGTAAGGCACCTTTAAACACTGTAAGACAGTGCTTAAAGGTTCCTTGAGAGCTAAAGCTCCATATTTAAAGAACCTGCGAGATAGCGGGTCATAAGAGAACCTTGCAATCGACACCGTTTAATCACGGTATTAGTTATCCACGGCGAACTAAAGCTGTATAGCTTAAGGGATCATAATGCAGAACGGCGCAATGAAGGACTGGCTAGAATCAACTTTTCTAGCAGGAGAGAATCAGTCTTACATAGAAGATATCTATGAAGATTACCTAACTGACCCAAACTCTGTTGACGAAAGTTGGAGAGAGATTTTTCAACAACTGCCCGCAAGTCAAGGCATAGAACAGTCGCATTCTCAAACCCGCGACTACTTCAGACGCCTCGCAAAAGAATCCACTCGATATCATACCTCGGTAAGCGATCCGGCAATGGACTCAAAACAAGTTAAAGTTTTGCAGCTCATAAATGCCTTCCGTTTTCGTGGTCACCAAAACGCTAATCTCGACCCGCTTGGTTTATGGAAACAAGAATCTGTTCCAGATTTAGATCCTGCTTTCCATAATCTAACTAAAGAAGACTTTGAAGAAACCTTCAACGTCGGTTCTTTTGCTATCGGCAAAGAAACGATGAAATTAGGTGATTTATATGAAGCACTGAAACGCATTTATTGTGGTTCAATCGGTGCTGAATATATGCATATCACTAATACTGAAGAAAAACGCTGGCTACAACAACGTTTAGAATCAGTGAATGTTGCAGACCAATTCACTAAAGAAGAAAAGTTACGCTTCCTGACAGAGCTAACAGCAGCTGAAGGTTTAGAGCGCTATTTAGGTGCGAAATTCCCAGGTGCAAAACGCTTCTCTTTAGAAGGTGGTGATGCATTAGTTCCGATGTTAAAAGATTTAATTCGCCATGCAGGTAAACAAGACACTCGTGAAGTGGTTCTTGGTATGGCGCACCGTGGACGTTTAAACGTTCTGGTTAATATCCTAGGTAAAAAACCGGCTGATTTGTTTGATGAATTTGCGGGTATTCACAAAGAACATTTGGGAACCGGTGATGTTAAATATCACCAAGGTTTCTCATCTGATTTTGCGACTGAAGGGGCTCAAGTCCACCTTGCATTAGCCTTTAACCCATCTCACCTAGAGATTGTTAGCCCAGTTGTAATTGGTTCTGTTCGTGCTCGTCGTGATCGCCTAGATGAAGCACGTAGCAATATGGTTCTTCCTATCACTATTCATGGTGATGCGGCAGTGACAGGTCAAGGTGTTGTACAAGAAACCTTGAACATGTCTCAAGCGCGCGGTTATGAAGTTGGTGGTACAGTTCGTATTGTTATCAATAACCAAGTTGGTTTTACGACTTCAAATCCAAAAGATGCCCGTTCAACACAATATTGTACTGATATTGTGAAAATGGTTCAGGCACCAATTTTCCACGTTAATGCAGATGATCCTGAAGCGGTGGCTTTTGTGACTCGCTTAGCATTGGATTTCCGTAATACCTTTAAACGCGATGTTATGATTGATCTCGTTTGTTACCGTCGTCATGGTCACAACGAAGCGGATGAGCCAAATGCAACTCAGCCTCTGATGTATCAAAAAATCAAAAAACATCCAACACCACGTAAAATTTATGCGGATAAACTGGTTGCTCAATCACTGCTTGATGCCAATGATGTGACTGAACTGGTTAATCTCTATCGTGATGCGCTGGATCGTGGTGACTGTGTTGTTGAAGAATACCGTCCAATGGGTCTGCATTCTTACACATGGGAACCGTATTTGAATCATGAATGGAATGAAGAATACCCACATAAAGTAGAAAAAGCGCGTTTACAAGATTTAGCGCGTCGAGTGAGTACCGTTCCTTCAGAAATCGTGATGCAATCTCGTGTTGAGAAAATTTATGCTGACCGTGCTGTTATGGCTGAAGGTGAGAAACTACTCGACTGGGGTGCGGCAGAAACATTAGCGTATGCGACTTTAGTTGACCAAGGTATTACCATTCGTCTTTCTGGCGAAGATGCGGGACGAGGTACATTCTTCCATCGTCATGCCGTTATTCATAACCAAACTAATGGTTCTGTTTATGTACCATTAGCCAATGTTCATAATGCTCAAGGACAATTTAATGTCTGGGATTCTGTATTAACAGAAGAGGCTGTACTTGCGTTTGAATATGGTTATGCCACAACAGAACCTCGCGGTTTAACAATTTGGGAAGCACAATTTGGTGACTTCGCAAACGTTGCCCAAGTCGTTATCGACCAATTTATTAGCTCAGGTGAGCAAAAATGGGGTCGTATGTGTGGGTTAGTCATGCTATTACCGCACGGCTATGAAGGCCAAGGCCCAGAGCACTCCTCTGCACGTTTAGAACGTTATCTGCAACTGTGTGCAGAACAAAATATGCAGGTTTGTGTGCCATCAACTCCGGCTCAGGTTTACCATATGTTACGCCGTCAAGCGTTACGTGGTATGCGTCGCCCACTTATCGTAATGTCACCAAAATCACTGTTACGTCATCCATTAGCGGTTTCTGAGTTGGATGAATTAGCAAATGGTAAATTCTTACCTGTCATTGGCGAAATGGATGATTTAAAACCTGCTGATGTGAAACGTGTTGTGATGTGTTCCGGTAAGGTTTACTACGATTTATTAGAACAGCGTCGTGCTAATGAGCAAAACAACGTTGCCATTATTCGTATTGAACAACTGTATCCATTCCCACACGAAGATATTGCGCAAATTCTCGCACCTTATGCTCATGTAAAAGAGTTTATTTGGTGTCAAGAAGAGCCTCTGAATCAAGGTGCTTGGTACTGTAGTCAGCATAACTTCCGTGATGCTATTCCAGCAGGCGCAACATTACGTTATGCAGGACGCCCTGCATCAGCCTCTCCAGCAGTTGGTTATACCTCTGTTCATCAGGAGCAACAAAAAGCTCTGGTTGAAGACGCACTGAAAGTTGAATAAATAAGGATAGAAAATGAGTAGTGTAGATATTCTAGTACCGGATCTCCCTGAATCAGTTGCTGACGCATCGGTCGCAACTTGGCATAAAAAACCTGGTGATAGCATTCAACGCGATGAAGTGCTGGTTGAAATCGAAACAGATAAAGTTGTTTTAGAAGTACCTGCAAGTGAAGCTGGTGTTCTAGAAAGTATTCTTGAAGAAGAAGGCGCTACTGTTGGTTCCCGCCAATTACTCGGTCGCATTCGTTTAGGTGATAGCACAGGCATTCCCGCTGATGTGAAACCAGCTCAAGATAGCACTCCAGCACAGCGTCAAAGTGCTGATATTGCTGAAAAAGGCAATAACGATGCATTAAGCCCAACTGCACGTCGCTTAGTGGCTGAACACGATATTAACCCTGCGGATGTGAAAGGCAGTGGTGTAGGCGGACGTTTAACTCGCCAAGATATCGAAGGTCATGTTGCGAATAAATCAACGACAC
Source organism: Proteus sp. ZN5 (assembly GCF_011046025.1). GTDB lineage: Bacteria > Pseudomonadota > Gammaproteobacteria > Enterobacterales > Enterobacteriaceae > Proteus. Next base: position 3,536,333 of record NZ_CP047639.1, on the reverse strand, counting down.
AACCAGTAGCAGAAGTTCCTCAAGCACTGTTATCTCACCGTAGCGAAAAACGTGTACCAATGACACGTTTACGTAAACGTGTAGCAGAGCGCTTACTAGAAGCGAAAAACACCACTGCAATGTTGACAACGTTTAACGAAATCAACATGCAGCCAATCAAAGATTTACGTGCTCAGTATGGTGAAGCATTCGAAAAACGCCACGGTGTACGTTTAGGCTTTATGTCTTTCTACATTAAAGCGGTTGTTGAAGCACTGAAGCGCTATCCAGAAGTGAATGCTTCTATTGATGGCACTGATGTGGTTTATCACAACTACTTCGATATCAGTATTGCAGTATCAACACCTCGTGGTCTGGTAACGCCAGTATTACGTGATGCAGATGCTATGAGCATGGCGGATATTGAGAAGAACATCAAAGCGTTAGCTGTAAAAGGCCGTGACGGTAAGTTAACTGTTGAAGACTTAACAGGTGGTAACTTCACTATCACAAATGGCGGTGTTTTCGGTTCATTAATGTCAACTCCGATTATCAACCCACCACAAAGTGCCATTTTAGGGATGCATGCAATTAAAGATCGCCCAATGGCAGTAGACGGTCAGGTTGTTATTCTACCAATGATGTATCTGGCTCTGTCTTATGACCACCGTTTAATTGATGGTCGTGAGTCTGTCGGTTTCTTAGTAACCGTTAAAGAGATGCTAGAAGATCCAGCTCGTTTATTACTGGATGTATAGGTAATAAATATCGCTTTTAGGCAGGAGATGCTCCTCCTGCCTACTTAGCAACAGACACAAGCATCAAAGAAGTACAGTGTGTTCGTGAAGCCAGATTTCTCTGGCTTATAGTCAAAAAAATAAGAAAGCCCGACTTTCAACAAGATTATGGATAGAACATCATGAATTTACACGAGTATCAGGCAAAACAGCTTTTCACACGGTATGGATTACCAGCACCTGCTGGTTTCGCCTGCTCCACACCGCGCGAGGCAGAAGAAGCTGCATCAAAAATCGGTCAAGGCCCTTGGGTCGTGAAATGTCAGGTTCACGCGGGTGGACGTGGTAAAGCGGGCGGCGTAAAAGTCGTTAAATCTAAAGAAGAGATCCGCGCATTTGCTGAACAATGGTTAGGCAAACGTTTAGTCACTTATCAAACAGACGCTAACGGTCAGCCTGTTACACAGATTTTGGTTGAAGCAGCTACCGATATCGCTAAAGAGCTTTATCTTGGTGCGGTTGTTGACCGTGGCACCCGTCGCGTTGTCTTTATGGCATCAACGGAAGGTGGCGTTGAAATTGAGAAAGTGGCTGAAGAAACACCTGAGCTTATTCATCGCGCAATTATTGATCCACTGACTGGCCCAATGCCTTATCAGGGAAGAGAATTAGCATTTAAACTGGGTTTAAAAGGCAAGCAAGTTAGTCAATTTGCTAAAATCTTTATGGGATTAGCCTCTATTTTCTTAGAGCGTGATCTCGCTTTAATCGAAATTAACCCACTGGTTATTACTAAAGAAGACGATTTGATTTGCCTTGATGGCAAATTAGGCGTAGATAGCAACGCGTTATATCGTCAGCCAGAAATGCGTGAAATGCACGATCCTTCACAAGAAGATCCTCGTGAAGCACAAGCGGCACAATGGGAACTGAACTACGTTGCATTAGATGGCAATATTGGTTGTATGGTTAATGGTGCTGGTTTAGCGATGGGTACAATGGATATCGTTAAACTTCACGGTGGCGAGCCTGCAAACTTCCTCGATGTAGGTGGTGGTGCAACAAAAGAGCGCGTAACTGAAGCATTTAAGATTATTTTGTCAGATGAAAATGTCAGCGCTGTATTAGTCAACATTTTCGGCGGTATTGTTCGTTGTGACTTAATCGCAGACGGTATTATTGGCGCAGTTGAAGAAGTTGGCGTTAATGTTCCTGTGGTTGTTCGTCTCGAAGGAAACAATGCAGAGTTAGGCACCAAAAAATTAGCAGATAGTGGATTAAATATTATCGCTGCTAAAAGCTTAACGGATGCCGCGAAACAAGTTGTTGCAGCAGCGGAGGCAAAATAATGTCTATTTTAATTGATAAGAATACCAAAGTAATTTGCCAAGGCTTCACTGGTAGCCAAGGAACATTCCACTCTGAGCAAGCTATTGCTTATGGTACGCAAATGGTCGGTGGTGTTACGCCGGGTAAAGGCGGTACTACGCACTTAGGTTTACCTGTATTCAATACAGTACGTGAAGCCGTTGAAGCAACAGGTGCAACGGCGACAGTTATCTATGTACCTGCGCCATTTTGTAAAGATTCAATCTTAGAGGCGATTGATGCAGGTATCAAACTAATTATTACTATTACAGAAGGTATTCCTACACTGGATATGCTGACTGTTAAAGTTAAATTAGATGAAGCTGGCGTACGTATGATTGGCCCTAACTGCCCGGGTGTTATCACTCCGGGTGAATGTAAGATTGGTATTATGCCAGGTCATATTCACTTACCAGGTAAAGTAGGTATTGTATCGCGTTCAGGTACATTAACTTATGAAGCGGTTAAGCAAACAACGGATGTTGGCTTAGGTCAATCAACCTGTGTTGGTATTGGTGGAGACCCAATTCCGGGTTCTAACTTTATTGATATTCTGAAGCTATTCCAAGAAGATCCACAAACAGAAGCGATTGTGATGATCGGTGAAATTGGTGGTACAGCGGAAGAAGAAGCGGCTGCTTATATCAAAGATCACGTCACTAAGCCTGTAGTCGGTTATATCGCTGGTGTAACAGCACCTAAAGGCAAACGTATGGGACATGCGGGTGCAATTATTGCTGGTGGTAAAGGCACAGCGGATGAGAAATTCGCTGCCCTTGAAGCTGCAGGCGTTAAAACAGTTCGTAGCTTAGCAGATATCGGTGAAGCGATTAAATCACTGATCAAATAAGTAACAATTCTGTTAATGATTTCAGATTGATACTATCTTGAATGCCAGTTTCTAAAAAAGAAGCTGGCATTTTTTATTTCTAGTTTCCCTTAAAAGGCTATATCAATAGCTAATATTGTAATTAGCACATCAACCTCCTACCTAAATTTATTCTAATGAACTGTTTTATATTGTCTTTTTTGAAAATTGATCTGTATGCAAAATATTGTTTCTCTATTTATTAACTTTCTTGTGGCACCTAAAAGTAATGATATAAGCTAGGAATAGATACCTTGAATTGTTAAAAATAATATTTTAAATGCATGTTTTTAGTAAAAAAGAGTGTTAATAAGAAAAAATGAACACTTATTTTATGTTGTTCTCAATATAGGTACTTCTATAAATATCGTAATAATTAGCTTTAAATCTGTACTAGGATCATGCTGTAACGCTGATTTTTACTAAGGAGATAGACTTTTAAACATGTTAATGAATGGATGAGGAGTAGAGGAGATAAGGTCTTTAATAGCAAAAAATATCTTTTTATTATGTTAGAACATCAAAATGACGATTAAAGGGGAATTATGGCCTCCTTATCACTATAAGAATTGATAATAAGAAGTTGGCAAGTATCTTGAAAAACACTTTGTTTAAATACGAAAATACAATAAAAATTTTTTTTATTTTTTCTAGCAGTATTCAAATAACGGCTTGTTTTTATTTTTTATCTAATTGATTTAATTGGTTATTTATTTTTTACGTTAATAAAGGTTTTGCGTTTTATTTGTTAAGTACAAATTTATTGCACTTTATTTATCTAGAATAAAAGAGAAACGAAAAAAGAAATAACATTAGAAATTGATAATCAAGATTAGACTTTATATATTTTTTTATTAGATAAAATAATTGAGTTAATTTTTTTATATTTACATTTTTGTAAATTTCAACTTATTAATTAATAGATTATTTTTTTAAAATATTTATTATTTACCTGCAAAAAAATGGAATTGATATTAAAATTAATGAAAAACAATTAAAAGTGTTTATTTTTAAGTCTTTTATGAAAATAAAAAGTTAATTTTATTATGGAAAATATAAGGAGGTAAATTACACTTAAAAATAAAAACAACATTGCATTAACACAATGGTAACTATTGGGTAATTTATTCGCAACTAGTTAACATTAAAGTGTTTTTTTGATGTGGGTCAAGTTATTAATTGTGGCAAAAATTTCTGAATATGCTTAAATTGGCACACGATCAAATATGCTGTTACAAACCTAAAAGTCGTATTGTTGACCTAAGCTCAGAATTCAAATCTGGGTCACGCAAAATATATTTATTATATGTAAATATAAGCGTACTATTTGTAAGGTATTGTGTTTTTGGTCTTTAATATTCGTTGTTGTTTTTAGAGGCATTTATTGCTGGTAGTTATGAGGCTTTATAATTTAATAAAGTCGGGTTGCCGCAAGTCGGTGTCTTCCTGCTAGGAGCAAGGAGTCAAGATGTTTGATATTGTCGAACTGTCACGGTTACAGTTTGCCTTAACAGCAATGTATCACTTCCTGTTTGTCCCATTAACGCTCGGTATGGCGTTTATGCTGGCAATTATGGAAACGATATATGTTCTGTCGGGTAAACAAGTTTACAAAGATATGACAAAGTTCTGGGGTAAGTTATTTGGTATTAACTTTGCTCTGGGTGTCGCAACTGGGTTGACCATGGAGTTCCAATTTGGTACTAACTGGTCATATTTCTCTCATTACGTCGGTGATATCTTCGGTGCGCCTTTAGCAATCGAAGGTCTGATGGCGTTCTTCTTAGAATCAACTTTCGTCGGATTGTTCTTCTTTGGCTGGGATCGCTTAAGTAAGAAGCAGCACTTGATGGTAACTTGGTTAGTTGCTTTCGGTTCTAACTTCTCTGCTTTGTGGATCCTCGTTGCGAATGGTTGGATGCAAAACCCTGTCGCTGCAGACTTCAACTTTGAAACCATGCGAATGGAAATGTTGAGTTTTGCTGATCTGGTTTTAAACCCTGTCGCTCAAGTTAAATTTGTTCACACCGTTGCTGCTGGTTATTGTACTGGTGCATTCTTTGTTCTGGGTATCAGCTCTTACTACCTGCTCAAAGGTCGTGATATCGGTTTTGCAAAACGTTCTTTCGCAGTTGCTGCTACTTTTGGTATCGCTGCTGTATTATCTGTTATCGTTCTGGGTGATGAATCTGGTTACGAAATGGGTGACGTACAGAAAACTAAACTGGCTGCAATTGAAGGTGAATGGCATACAGAAGCTGCTCCAGCTGCATTTAATCTGATTGCATTCCCTAATCAAGAAAAAATGGAAAACTCGTTTGCATTACAAATCCCTTATGTCATGGGTATTATTGCAACGCGTTCTTTCGATACACCTGTTTTAGGTCTTAACGATCTGATGGGTCAGCATGAAGTTCGTATTCGTAACGGTATGAAAGCTTACGAATTATTAAGCGAATTACGCGCAGGTAATACTGATCCTGCTATTCGTGCTGCATTTAATGACGCTAAACAAGATTTAGGCTACGGCTTATTACTGAAGCGTTATACTGATAAAGTTGTTGATGCAACAGAAGAACAAATCAAAGCTGCTGCAAAAGACACTATTCCTAATGTCGCACCACTGTTCTGGTCATTCCGTATCATGGTTGCCGCAGGCTTCCTGATGTTACTGGTTGTTGCGATTTCCTTCTGGACAGTTCTGTCTAACCGTATTGGTAACTATAAATGGTTACTACGTGCTGCTCTGTTTAGTATCCCATTACCGTGGATCGCAGTTGAAGCAGGTTGGTTTGTTGCAGAATATGGACGTCAACCATGGGCGATTGGTGAAATCCTGCCTACGGCTGTAGCAACTTCTTCACTGACACAGGCTGATATCCTAGTATCTATGGGTCTTATCTGTGGTCTGTACACACTGTTCCTAGTTGCTGAAATGTTCCTGATGTTCAAATTTGGTCGCCTTGGGCCGAGTAGCCTGAAGACGGGTCGCTATCACTTTGAACAGAAGAATACATCTTCTGCACAAAGTAAGTAACACAGGAGTCCACTATGTTTGATTATGAAGTATTGCGGTTTGTTTGGTGGCTACTGATTGGTATCTTACTGATTGGCTTCGCGGTCACTGATGGTTTTGATATGGGTGTCGGTGTGTTACTACGCGTTATCGCGAAAGATGACACTGAACGTCGTATTTTAATTAACTCTGTTGCTCCTCACTGGGATGGTAACCAAGTCTGGTTAATTACAGCAGGTGGTGCATTATTCGCTGCATGGCCAATGGTATATGCTGCGGCATTCTCTGGTTTCTATTTTGGTATGATCTTCGTACTGGCGGCATTATTCTTCCGTCCAGTAGGTTTTGACTACCGTTCTAAATTAGAATCACCAAAATGGCGTGGTATGTGGGATTGGGGTATCTTTATTGGTAGCTTCGTTCCACCATTAGTTATCGGTGTTGCTTTTGGTAACCTATTACAAGGTGTTCCATTAGAAGTCGATAGCATGCAACGTGTATCTTATAATGGTACAACTAACGCGCTTATCAACCTATTAAGCTTATTAAACCCATACGGTTTATTAGCAGGTGTTGTTAGTTTAATGATGATTGTTGCACATGGTGCAAGCTATCTTCAAATGCGTACTACGGGTGAGTTACACGAGCGTACTCGTAAAACAACTTACATTACCTCTTTAATCACTTTCGTTGCTTTTGCATTAGCAGGCGTGTGGTTAATTTATGGTATTGATGGTTTCGTTATTACAAGTGCTATTGATACTGCAGGTCCTTCATCTCCACTACTAAAAACAGTTTCTCACGAAGCTGGTGCATGGATGATTAACTACAACAACTATCCAGTATTATGGGCTCTGCCTGCATTAGGTCTGTTATGTCCTTTACTGGCGATTGTTGCAACTAAAGCAAATAAAGGTGGTTGGGCATTCCTGTTCACTTCACTGACAATTGCTTGTGTTATCCTGACTTGTGGTGTGACTATGTTCCCATTTGTGATGCCTTCAAGCACTTTCCCAGATGTGAGCTTAACAATGTGGGATGCAACTTCTAGCCTGTTTACTCTTCAGGTAATGACAGTTGTTGCGATTATCTTCGTACCTATCGTTCTCCTTTACACCATCTGGTGTTACTGGAAAATGCATGGTCGCCTCGATAAGAAATTTATCGAAGGCAATAATCATACTCTGTACTAAGGAGCATAGAGAATGTGGTATTTTGCATGGCTTCTCGGAACGCTCTTCGCTTGTAGTATTGCGGTGATCGCAGGACTGGCTTTCGAGCACGCTGAAGCGAAAAAAGCTTCAGAAAGTGAAGAATAATGTTGGATAAAACCTACCAACTACTCGACAAGGGCCCTATTAGGGCTCTTGTTTTAATCATGGCGTTGGTAATGGCATTTTGTGTCATGTGGGATCCTAGCCGATTTGCAGCGAACACGAGTTCACTAGCAATTTGGCAAGGGATCCTTCTTATTTGGTCTGTGTGTGCTGGTGCTACTTTTGGTCTAGCATTTCGCCCTAAACATGTTGTAGCAAAATGTTTATTACATCCAATCCCTGCAATTATTATTTTAGTTGTTGGGCTAAGTTACTTTTTCTTCTAAGAAAATACCTTATTTCTGCTCAGTGTATGAGAAAGAAATAAGGTATTTTATCTTCTAACTATTTCTTCTAAATTTCTCTTCTAAATTCCCTAACATATCTAGCGTTATAGCTGGATATTTTCTTTTAAGTAATCAATAAAAAGACGTGTTTTTCTTGGGATATATTCGCTATAAGGGAAAATAATATTAACGGATTGCGTTAATAGGGAAACCTCAGAAAATAGTACGACTAATTTTTTTTCTAATAACTCTTGCTGAATGTACCAATGCGGCAAAATAGTCATCCCAGAGTGTGCGAGTACCATTTTTTTTAATGCCGCAATAGTATTGGTTTCAAAATAAGCATCTTGAGCTAACTGAGAGAGTAGGGTATTAAATTCTGAAGACGATGAAAGCTTACTTTGACGTAAATTACTATTTGCTAAATAAGGGATAGCGCTTAAGTCATCGATAGCTTTTATTGAGAACTTCTGCAATAAATCAGGAGAGATAACCAAACTTATTTCATAATCAGCCAGCTTTGTCGATCGATAATTGCTGTCTTTTAATGTGCCAAGCCGGATCGCAAGATCAAGTTTATGATTTATTAAATCTTCAATAGAAGAATTAAACGCATACTGTACTTTTAGCTTTGGGTGTAATTGCATAAATTGATTAAGCAATGGCAAAATATAGTGTTCACCAAATTCCGCAGTCGAACTTAACCGCAACGAACCCTGCAATTCTTGTTGTCCTAATCTAGCCTTATCTAATGTTTGTTCTAACTGACTTAACACGAGGCGGAAATCTTGATAAAGCATTTCGCCTGTTTCAGTGAGTGAGAATCGTCGCGTATTACGATTGAGTAATGACACGTCCAATTCTGTTTCTAACGCTTTGATATGAATACTTACCATTGATTTACTTAGGCGCAAATATTTTGCGGCTTGAGTAAATGATCCTGTATCAACAACAGCAATAAAAGAGCGAATTCGATCAATTTGGTTTTGCATGATTGTTTACTCTGATTAAACAATAAATTCTATTTTGTCAGATAGACGAAATTCGTCAATCTTCCGTACTCTATGCGCGGAGGATTTTTATGACTTACCGCTATCGAATTGCATCTATATTTCTGCTGGGTTTCTTTATAGATTGTATTAACATTTTTATGTCAGCCATTGCATTACCTGCAATTGCCGATGATATGCAAATCTCTATCGTTTCTGTTACATGGGTTTCAAATAGTTATATTTTAGGATTAACATTAATTATTCCATTGAGCCACTGGTTATCTCAACGTTTTGGAATTAAAGCATTGATGGTAACGTCAATGTTGATGTTTAGTCTATCCGTTGCATTAGTGGGATACTCTCACTCTTTTAGTGAACTTATTTTTTGGCGCTTTATTCAAGGTGTGAGTGGTGGATTGTTAATCCCAATTGGGCAAGCATTAACCTTTCAATATTTTCAAGGATATGAGAGAAGCAAAATCTCTACGCTAATTATGGCAATAGCCTTAATTGCACCCGCAATATCGCCGACATTAGGTGGATTTATTGTTGATGTTGTTTCGTGGCGTTGGGTTTTTTATAGCAATATTCCATTTTCATTGTTAACCGCGTTTCTAGCGTTTATCTGGGTAAAAGAGCCTTTACCTAAAGAAAACGCTATGCCTGATATTAAAGGTATCATTCTTATTAGTCTGATCATTGTATCTGGGTTATTCGCGTTATCTGCTTATGGCGAATACCACTCAACATTACTCGCTTTAGCGATTGCCGTATTCTCAATAATTTTTGCTGTACTTTACTATTGCCATTATCGACACCATTCATCACCAGTTATTAATTTAGCATTATTAAAAAATAGAAATTTATCACTCTCTATTTTTATTTATTACTGTATTCCCGGTGTTTTTACTGGAGTAAATATTCTCGCTATTTTCTATTTACAACAATATTTGAAATTTACAGGTCAAGGTACAGGTATTTTTATGTTGTTGTATGCATTAGGTGCTTTTATTTCAATGACAATAAGTGGTGCGCTTTATAATAAGTTAGGGATGAAACGTTTATTTATTATTGCATTGCTATTACACAGTATTGGTATTTCTTTATTAACATTTGTAAATAGCAGTAGCGATATTCCATTACTTATTATTGCTTATCTAATTATCGGCGTAGGTGGCGGGATTGGCGCTAACACCGCACAAACCACGGCATTGTATGATTTCGGTGCACAAAAATTAGTTCAAGCAAGTGTTATTTGGAATATTAATAGACAGGTTGTTTTTAGTGTCGGGGCAACTATGGTTGCTATGTTATTTAATATTCTTTCTCTTTTTTGTTTACCACAAACAGCTTATAGCATGACTTTTTTAATATGTGCGTTGATAGGCATATTACCTCTTACTTTATTATTTACACTAAAGAAAAAAGTTATTACACAGGAAATACAAGATGAATTTTAATACTGACTCAATTATAGAAAGCATTAAATCTTTGCATGATGAGATTGAAACGGTTTTTACGCAATATCCCCTATCAGTCGATGCCATTACAAAAATAGAAAATCTTTTATCTCAAGAATTTTCAATGGTAGGGATCAGTGGAAAAGCAGTGAGTTATGATGACGTTATCGCGATGTTCAGACAAAATGCAGGAAAAAGAAGTGGTCTTAAAATAAAAACGGACGATTATAAAATAATTTATCAGTCTGATTGTTTGGCGCTTGTCAGATATCAAGAAACACACAGTGAAAATAAGAAAATTCTTATGCGCGAATCGGTGGTGTTATTGAGACGCAATTCTCATGATGAGTGTTGGCAGTGGCACTATCTTCATGAAACACCAATCTCAAATAATTGATTGATTTATATGAAAAACCAGTTTTTAACTGGTTTTTTTATGTCATTAAAAATAATACTACTAAATAAGACAATCTATGAATTTCTAATTAGCAAGCATTTTTATGCTGACTTAATAAAAATATTTTTTCTATTCAGAGCACAAAGCATATTGCGTGTTGCAAAGAAGAGTTTATGATTGGCGCCTGAAAACTGCGTTTTCTATTCTTTACGTTACTATGATTCCCTTAGAGCGACCTCTTAAGTATAGTTAGGTAACTTATAACTACATTATTTATGGACTTAACTCAGGAAATGTAAGGGAGGTAATATGCAGTTTCTTTGGCCTGTTCGTGTTTATTATGAAGATACTGATGCTGGTGGTGTTGTTTATCACGCCAGTTATCTGAAGTATTTTGAACGCGCTAGAACTGAACTACTCAGAGAAAAAGGTTTTCATCAGCATGATTTACGGGAGTATGATCATGTTGTATTTGTTGTACGTAAATTATCAATAGAATATATTGCGCCAGCTCGACTTGATAATCTTTTGCAAATAGAAAGTGAAATTACCACATTGCGTGGTGCTTCAATGACATTTTCTCAAAAGATTATTAATGAAGATGGTTGTGTATTGTGTAGCGCAGAAGTGCTCGTTGTCTGCGTAGATTCATCAAAAATGAAGCCAGTAGCGCTTCCTAAGTCCATTATCGCGGAGTTTAAGTAGTGGCTGACATGAATGTTATCGATCTCTTCCTAAAAGCAGGGCTTTTAGTCAAGTTGATCATGTTGCTTTTAATCGGATTTTCTATTGCATCTTGGGCGATTATTATTCAGCGAACTAAAGTTCTGAATGCCGCCGATCGTGAAGCTGCAGATTTTGAAGATAAATTCTGGTCAGGTACTGATTTGGCACGTTTATATAAAGATAGCCAAGCTCGTCGTGATGAATTATCTGGCTCAGAGCAGATTTTTCATTCTGGCTTTAAAGAATTTGCGCGTTTGCATCAGGCAAGCGTTCATGCGCCTGATGCGGTTGTTAATGGCGCATCAAGGGCAATGCGTGTCTCTTTCAATCGTGAATTAGAATCTTTAGAAAACCATATTCCTTTCCTAGGTACTGTCGGTTCCATCAGTCCATATATTGGCCTGTTCGGTACAGTCTGGGGGATCATGCACGCATTTATTGCATTAGGTAGTGTTAAACAAGCAACATTACAAATGGTCGCACCCGGCATTGCTGAAGCTCTGATTGCAACAGCTATCGGTTTATTTGCGGCAATCCCCGCAGTTATGGCTTATAACCGGTTTACGCAGCGTGTAAATAAACTGGAACAAAGTTACGATAACTTTATGGAAGAGTTCCTGACGATTTTACATCGCCAAGCTTTTGCCTCCGCAGAAAAGAAATAGTTAACGCAGAAGGAGAGAGCTGATGGCACGGGGTCGCAGTAGCCGCCGAGGCGTAAAATCAGAGATTAACATTGTTCCTTTGCTAGACGTATTATTGGTACTGTTACTTATTTTTATGGCAACAGCACCTATTATCTCGCAAAGTGTTGAGGTTGATCTTCCTGAAGCAACAGAGACACAAACTGTTTCAAGTAGCGATAACCCTCCTGTGATTGTCGAAGTTGCAGGTGTTGGGCAATACAACATTCGTGTTGATCAGGAAGTATTAGAATTATTACCACAAGAACAGATTATGGCTGAAGCCAAACGACAATTGGAAAAAAATCCGAAAGTTGTATTTCTTATTGGCGGTGCTAAAGATGTTCCTTATGATGAGATAATTAAAGCGCTCAACATGTTACGTCAAGCAGGTGTTAAATCTGTAGGTTTAATGACTCAACCTATGTAATTAGGTTGAAATAAGTTTGGATGATAGCGTGGGAAAGAAGACGAAACCAATCCGAAGTAAATTGAGCGGTTCAGTTATCTTGTCTACCGCCTTGCATTTACTCGTTATCGCATTGCTTATCTGGGGGTCATTAACTCAGAAATGGGATTTAGGTGGCGGCGGTGGAGAAGACGGGCAAGTTATTGATGCTATTATGGTCGATCCTAATGCTGTGGTACAGCAGTATAATCAACAGAAAGCGCAACAAGCTAATGTCCAAAAAGCCGAGCAAGTGCGTAAAGAGCGTGCAGAGCAACAAGAAGAAGAGCTGCGTCAGCAGCAAATGAAAGAACAAGAACGTTTGAAAACGTTAGAAGTTGAACGTTTACAAGCGAAAGAAGCGGCAGAAGCTCAAAAACGTGAAGCTGCATTAGCTGCTGCGAAAGCAAAAGAAGAACAAAAAGTTGCAGAAGAAGCAGCTGCACAAGCGAAAGCAGAGCGTGATCGCATCTTAAAAGAACAAGCAGATGCTAAACAACAAGCGGAAGCTGAAGCGAAAAAACAAGCTGAGTTAGCAGCGAAGCAAAAAGCGGAAGAGGCAAAAGCTAAAGCCGAGGCAGATGCTAAAGCCAAAGCCGAGGCCGATGCAAAAGCGAAAGCTGCAGCAGAGGCAAAAGCGAAAGCTGCTGCGGAAGCTAAAGCCAAAGCTGCTGCTCAACAACAAAGTAAAGCAGTAGATAGTTTACTTGATGGTTTAATGGCTGATGGTAACAAACAAAGCGGTGCAGCTGCAGCTGGCCAAGGCGGTGGAAATCGCACTGGTGCCAATAATGCAGGTGTTGCTACTTATATTGGACAAGTGAAAACAGCTATTGAACAGAAGTTTATTGACCCTGAGTTGTATAAAGGGCGAACTTGTGAGCTAAAAGTCAGTATTGCACCTGATGGCTTGTTAATCAGTGCGAAGGTTGTTGGAGGCGATCCTTCTTTATGTCAAGTGGCATTAAGAGCAGCGAATACCGCTAAATTACCTAAGCCACCGAAAGATGTTTACGAGCAAGTAAAATCATCAGTAATTGAGTTTAAACCATAAAACTGTCTGATTGTAGGAAAACATACACTAATTTATAGCTATTTTAGAATGTTATTGATGCGTTGTATGGTGTTGTTGAAAAGCGTTTGTTACTATTCTGTGCGTTATTGCGTAATAACCGCAATAATAAAAGGGAGACATGATGAAGCAGGCATTAAATGTTATTTTCGGACTTTTAATATTATGCGTAACCACTCTGGCTAACGCTGAAGTTCGAATTGAAATTACACAAGGGGTGAATACTGCACGCCCTATCGGTGTCGTTCCTTTTAAATGGGAAGGTACTGGTCAAATGCCAGAAGATGTTGCTGGTATCATTGCAGCTGATTTACGAAATAGCGGAAAATTCAATCCAATTGATGTATCTCGTATACCTCAACAACCGGTTACTGCTTCTGAAGTCCAGCCTGCACTTTGGACTGCATTAGGCATTGATTCTGTTGTTGTGGGACGTGTGCAACCATCAGCGGATGGTCAATATTTAGTTAGCTATCAGTTAGTGGATGTTGCTGGCTCACCAGGTGCGGTTTTATCTCAAAGTGAGTTTAAAGTGCCATCTAAATGGTTACGTTACTCTGCACATACTGCTAGTGATGAAGTTTTTGAAAAACTGACTGGTATTCGTGGTGCATTCCGTACACGTATTGCTTATGTTGTTGTGACAAATGGTGGCGCATATCCTTATGAATTGCGCGTTTCAGATTATGATGGATTTAACCAAGATCGTGTTTATCGTTCATCACAGCCATTAATGTCACCAGCATGGTCGCCAGATGGTGCTAAACTTGCTTATGTGACCTTTGAAAGTGGTCAATCTGCTTTAGTTGTACAAACATTAGCAACGGGTGAAATTCGTCAAATTGCATCATTCCCAAGACATAATGGTGCGCCTTCGTTTTCACCTGATGGTTCTAAACTTGCATTTGCTCTTTCTAAGAGCGGTAGCTTAAATCTGTATGTTATGGATTTAGCGAGTGGGAATATGACACAGGTAACCAATGGCAGAAGTAATAATACCGAGCCAACTTGGATGCCAGATGGACAAACTTTGGTCTATACTTCAGATCAAGGTGGAAATCCTCAGATTTATAAGGTTAATATTAACGGTGGAACACCAGAGCGTATTACTTGGGAAGGTAAACAAAACCAGAACCCAGCAGTAAGCCCAGATGGTAGTTTCTTAGTTATGGTGAGTTCTGAAAGCGGTAGGCAACATATCGCTAAGCAGGATCTGGAAACGAATTCCGTACAATATCTAACAGATACGTTTCTGGATGAAACTCCAAGCATCGCGCCTAACGGCACAATGGTTATTTATAGCTCTACACAAGGCTTAGGCACCATTTTGCAGCTAGTATCGACTGATGGACGTTTCAAAGCGCGTCTTCCGGCGACTGATGGTCAGGTTAAAGCACCTGCCTGGTCACCGTTTATGTGATGCATAAAAATTATGTATGGCAAACAAAATAAAGGAACAAATAGAGATGCAATTAAACAAAGTGTTTAAAGGGTTGATGTTAGCATTACCACTCGTTGCTGTTGCAGCATGTAGCTCAAACAAAAACGAAGATCAAACTGATACAAGCAATGTACCAGTTGTTGAACAAGGTCCTACTGCTGAAGAATTAGCACGTCAGCAATTAGAACAACTGAAACAACAAAACATCGTTTACTTCGGTTTTGACAAATATGACATTAGCTCAGACTACGCTAACCTGTTAGATGCACACGCTGCATTCCTGCGTGCAAATCCATCAGTACGTATCACTGTAGAAGGTCATGCTGACGAACGCGGTACTCCAGAATACAACATCGCTCTGGGCGAACGTCGTGCTAACGCTGTGAAAATGTACCTGCAAGGTAAAGGCGTATCAGCTGATCAACTGTCAATCGTTTCTTACGGTAAAGAAAAACCAGCTGTACTGGGTCATGACGAAGCCGCTTACGCGAAAAACCGTCGTGCAGTACTGGATTACTAAGAGAACGGCATGAACAACAGTAACTTCAGACCTTTCTTGATGAGTCTGTTGTTACTGGTTGGCGTAGCGGCTCCTGTAGCCGCTATTGCCCAAGCGCCAATCAGTAATATCGGTTCAGGTTCGACCGATGAACGACTCGCCCAACTTGAGCGTTTTTCAAATGCTCACAGCCAGCTTTTGACCCAATTACAGCAACAACTCGCTGATTCTCAGCGTGATATTGATATGTTACGTGGTCAAATTCAGGAAAATCAATACCAGTTAAATCAAGTTGTTGAACGCCAACGCAATATCTATCAACAATTAGATAGCCTTGGTGGTGGAGCTTCAACATCAACCGAAGCCACTCAACCTGATAATACTGCTTCTTCAACACCTTCTGCTGCAACTAGTTCAGGAAAAGGTGATGAGAAGGCCGATTATAATGCAGCAATTGATATCGTATTGAATTCTAAAGATTACGATAAGGCGATTGTTGAATTAAACAACTTTATCAATAACTATCCAAAGTCTAGCTATCAATCAAATGCACAATTTTGGTTGGGTCAGATGTATTATCTAAAAGGTAATAAGGATCAGGCTGCAAGCACATTTGCTATCGTTGTTAAAAACTATCCAAAATCTCAAAAAGCAAGTGAAGCCTTTTATAAAATTGGTTTGATCATGCAAGAGAAAGGGCAAAAAGATAATGCTAAAGCTGTTTACCAACAAGTGATTAAGCAATATCCAAATAGCGCTGGCGCTAAATTAGCGCAAAAGCAGCTAGGAACACTCTAATTATTGACCCCGTAATGTAAATGTTGCATTTTCGGGGTTAAATGATTGTTTTTTCAACGGTTGAACTTTTTTTTGAAAAAAAACGTTGCACAAAAACATTAAATCAGTATTATTACCCGCCGTTGCCACAGAGAATGTGGTGAGTTCGAAAAAGGGTCGTTAGCTCAGTCGGTAGAGCAGTTGACTTTTAATCAATTGGTCGGGCGTTCGAATCGCCCACGACCCACCATTTTCGAATACCAATCCGTTTTTATTGAAATGGGTCGTTAGCTCAGTCGGTAGAGCAGTTGACTTTTAATCAATTGGTCGGGCGTTCGAATCGCCCACGACCCACCATTTCAAACCTCTTCCTATATATCTATCATTCCCTAAATAGTAAACAAACACTTAGTTGTCTTTCCGTTTCTTGATAGTGCAATTCATCGCTTTACTAAACAGTGAGATAGTTTTCTCAAAATTGAAAAAACTACCTAGCTTTAATCTAAAATGAGATTCAAATCAGTAATGATAAATAATTGATGACGTGATTTGGGTGTATTCATTTTCAGTCAAAAATTCATTATCGATTAACCAATCACTGACCAATTCTTGCGTTTTTATTGCTGTATCAATAGGGTGATTGAGGCGTTTCGATGCATCAAGAAAAAATTTCATCATAATAGAAAGTGTTGCTGCTGCTTCATAGGGTGTACTCATAGCAAGAGTACTTTCCAATGAACGCAATGAATAAAATTTAGGTAGCCATTCTTTTAAGTTTTTCCCTTGATACCAAACATCTTGTGTTGGGGTATCGTGCAGCGCAACTTGTTCAAGTAATGCTATCAGCCATTCACGCATATCATTCATACGATAATTAGCAGACCAAAATTCATGTCGTAGAATGGCTATAGCGACTTGTGTTGCCTCAAACCAGAATTCTTGAGCATTATTACATGCTTGCTCTTTTGAAAGCATAGGGGGCGTTATAGTGCTAATTTCAGGAAGCCCGTCACATAAACTCGTTTTATCAAGTAAGATTTGATATCCACGCTGGTAAACTGGGCTAAGTCCTTCAGTTTTCATGTTAAAAATACGCTCAGGTTCTGCCATCATAATGTCCATTTTGCGGCCTTGAGCTAAAACATGTAAATAAATAGGCCAAAACTTACTTTTGGGATCTTCACACTCTAACTGTAAGCTGACAAGAGCATCACCAAATTGTGATAACCAATGTTGGTTTTTTGCGAGCTCTGTCGCACCATAACCGATAAGCTCTATATCAATATCAGAATAACTGTCTATCTTTCTATTGCGTCCTAACGATCCTGTTAGTACTACTGCCTCAATTCTAGGATCGAGGAGAGCAAAAGATAGCATGCGATCGATTAAACGTGTTGTTGGCTCCATATTTCTCTCTAATAAGTAAAATGTAATAAAGTTATTTGTCGTTTTTATTGTTTAAAAAGTAAAATTAGAATAATTTGTTTAGTATATAAAACATTTGTTTGTTATTTTTCTAAAGCAGAAACATAATGTTTAATATTAAAAACTAAGTACCATTATAAATATGAATTTATAATATATCTTTACTACTTTGCAAAGATGTCGCAATAACCCATATTTTCTTTGTTTTTTTCTATGATTAAGTCGGGGTTGTAAAAATGGATGTGATGAGTTGGTTTAGTATCAATAATATTTTAGTCAATATCCCACTCGGAGACGGTGGATATCCACTCTCATGGATTGAAGCTGTTGGCACCATCGCTGGTCTATTGTGTATTTGGCTTGCAAGCCAGGAAAAAATTATCAACTATTTATTTGGACTTATTAATGTCACCTTGTTTGCCATTATTTTTTTCCAAATTCAACTATACGCAAGCTTACTCCTTCAAATATTTTTCTTTGCCGCTAATATTTATGGATGGTATGCATGGAGTAGAGTGAATGACTTTGAACAAGCTACACTGAGAATACGTTGGTTAAAATCGAGTCATCGTCTCTTCTTAATCGTTGTTTCGATAGCTGCTATTGCTGCCCTTACTTTCAATATTGATACCGTATTTGGCTATTTAGCCGTTGTTGCTGTTGATATATTAAATGTCTTTGGTGCAAGTTTACCTACGCCAGTTCTTGAACCTGACGCTTACCCATTCTGGGACTCTACAATGACAGTTCTTTCCATTGTGGCGATGATCTTAATGACACGGAAATTAGTTGAAAACTGGCTAGTTTGGTCAGTTATTAACGTGATTAGTATTGTTATATTCTACAAACAAGGCGTTTATGCAATGTCTGTTGAATATATCATCTTACTGGCTATTGCTATTAATGGTTCTCGTTTGTGGATCAAAACAGCAAAACGCTCTAGCAGAAATAATTATCTCTCCTAATAAAAAAGGCTGGTAGAGTTATCTTTCTCTCCAGCCTTACTATTCATTGTTTTTATTCTTATCTTTAACGCAATTTTGAATCATTATTTTGCTTAAATGCGCTATTTCCCTTTTTATTGGAATTTTTGGAAAGGTGACTATAGGTGCTTTAGGTTGAAAGGGTGTTTACAGATAGAAAACGAATGGTTAGATTGGAAAAGCAATAATAACATTGACTAGATAACATAGAGTGGATACACGGGAATGAATTATCAAAATGATGACCTTAAAATAACACAAATTAATGAACTCTTACCGCCAGTTGCTTTATTGGAAAAGTTTCCAGCAACTGATAATGCGGCTTTTACAGTTCGTCATGCCCGTGAAGCTATTCATCAAATCCTAGCAGGAAAAGATGATCGTCTATTAGTGGTAATTGGACCTTGTTCTATTCATGATCCAAAAGCTGCGTTGGAGTATGCGCAACGTTTAAGTCTTATTAGAGAAGAGCTTAAAGATAAACTTGAAATTGTTATGCGTGTTTATTTTGAAAAACCACGTACAACAGTAGGCTGGAAAGGTTTAATTAATGATCCTCATATGGATCATACCTTTGATATTAATGAAGGTTTACGTATTGCTCGTAATCTTTTATTAACCATCAACGATAGTGGCTTGCCAACAGCTGGCGAGTTTTTAGATATGATAACGCCTCAATATGTTGCTGATTTAATGAGTTGGGGTGCAATTGGTGCTCGTACTACTGAATCTCAGGTACACCGTGAGCTATCTTCTGGTTTATCTTGTCCTGTTGGTTTTAAAAATGGTACAGACGGGACTATTAAAGTTGCTATTGATGCAATCAATGCAGCTGGATCGCCACACTGTTTTCTTTCTGTCACTAAATGGGGCCATTCAGCCATTGTGCGCACAGCAGGTAATGGTGATTGCCACATTATTTTACGTGGTGGTAAAGAGCCAAATTACAGCGCTGAACATGTTGCAACAGTAAAAGAAGGGCTTAAAAAAGCAGGTTTACCACAAAATGTGATGGTTGACTTCAGCCACGCCAATAGTTGCAAGAAATTTGAGAAACAAATGGAAGTTGGTGCTGATATTTGCCAACAAATTAGCTCAGGTGAAAAAGCATTAATCGGCGTTATGGTTGAAAGCCATTTAGTGGAAGGTAGCCAGTCATTAGAAAGCAGTGAACCATTGGTTTACGGTCAAAGTATCACTGATGCTTGTATTGGTTGGGATGATACTGAAATACTGTTACGCCAATTAGCAGATGCGGTTGTTGCTCGTCGCGGTTAACTGATATTATATTAGTACACAAACTGTAATACCGTTGATAATTAATCAACGGTATTTTTTATGAAAAAGAAAATAAGTTAGTCATGTACCTTTAATAGATCAAGTCTAAATTTAGCGGGTTTAAACCCAAGCTCATATGACTTTTGATACCATTCACATGCTTTTTCTTTGTCAGCAATGACACCCAATCCTTTTTCATATAAATAACCGATATTATAAATAGCTGAGGGATCATTATCTTCAGCCGCCTTTAAATAGAAGGTCATTGCTTTCTGATAATTCTGCTCAACTCCTAAGCCATGTTGATATGAATAAGCAATATTATTGTTTGCTTTAATGTATCCATTACTAGTTGCTTTTAAATACCATTCCATTGCTTGTTGATAATCTTGAATAACACCATTTCCTTCAAAATATAGAACACCAAGATTATTTTGAGCCATCCCAAATCCTTGAGCTGCAGATTTTAAATACCAGTTCATAGATATTTTAATATTTTTTTCTACACCAAGACCTTTACTATACAGATAAGCAATATATGTTTGTGCTCGAGGGTTATTTTTATCTGCTGATTTTAATAACCATTCTATTGCTATTTCATAATCTTTTGGAAAAAAAAGATCTCCTTTCATGTAGAAAAAACCTATTTTTGCTTGAGCCTCCGCATTCTCGTTATAAGCAGATAATAAATAAAATTTGCGGGCTTTGTTTTTATCATTCTTAGCAAAATAAATATCGCCTAAGTAAAGCTGATAATGTGAAAGGCTTTGTTTAAATAGAGAGGGAGAAGGATCATTTATTTTATCCTCCTTAAACGGGAATAAAACAAACATTATTATAAACATAATAATAATAAATAGAATGGTAGCTATTTTTAATTTCATATTAATATCCCTATTTTAATATGCGTTTGTTATAAGCGTTTTATATTTATAAATAATTAAATGACTTAAAATCCAATGGTGACAATATATTAAATATTTAATAACTGTAAGTGATAATTTAATATTTTTTAATTAAGGCTATCGAGTTAAATATTATATTTTTTATATAAAATAAAAAATAATATGAAAAAATTGAAATTTAGAAATTTAATATAAAAAAATACCGCTATTTCTAGCGGTATTTATCATATAAACCTAAATTAATAGATTTAACGCAAATTATTTTGCTTTACCTTGGTTAGCAACAGCGGCTGCTTTTGCTGCGATTTCGTCAGCATTACCTAAGTAGTAACGTTTGATTGGTTTCATGTTTTCATCAAATTCGTAAACTAAAGGTACAGCTGTTGGGATATTCAGCTCAAGAATTTCGTCTTCGCTCATGTTGTCTAGGTATTTAACCAGAGCACGCAGTGAGTTACCGTGAGCTGCAATAATAACTTTCTCACCAGAAGCAACACGTGGTTTGATAACTTCTTCCCAGTATGGTGTTACACGGTCGATAGTTAATGCTAGGCTTTCTGTTAATGGCAGTTCTGCCGCAGTTAAAGATGCATAACGAGGATCTTTACCTGGGAAACGTTCATCGTCTTTAGTTAATTCTGGTGGAGTGATAGCAAAACCACGACGCCATTGTTTAACTTGCTCGTCACCGTATTTTTCAGCAGTTTCAGCTTTGTTTAAGCCTTGCAGAGCACCGTAATGACGTTCGTTTAATTTCCAGCATTTTTCAACTGGCAGCCATTGTTGATCAACTTGATCAAGAATGTTCCACAGGGTGTGAATTGCGCGTTTCAGAACAGAAGTATATGCATAGTCAAAAACGAAACCTTCAGCTTTCAGCAGTTTACCTGCTTCTTGCGCTTCATTACGGCCTTTTTCGGACAGCTCAACGTCAGTCCAGCCTGTAAAACGGTTTTCTTTGTTCCATACACTTTCACCGTGTCGAACTAGCACAAGCTTAGTTACTGCCATAGTTTAGACTCCTATAATTACTTTCTTAATATAAGTTTAAAATTAGCACTTCAATCATTATATGGATCATCGACAAGAACGCCAAACATAAGTGACAAAACAAGGGGGATTAAGTCAAAAATGTCGTTTGTTCGATGAATTATTGCACAGTTGTCACACCTTTTGCTTAATCGTTCAAGCTATTAATCTAGCGGGATCGGCGTAAAAAAACAAAATATCCGTTTTGTATAAAAAATAGACGAAAATAGCGCCTGTAAAAACGACACATTCTTTATTTATTATTGTTCAAATAATAAGCAAGAAAATGTCGATTTAAATAAAAATTCAGACCTAAGTTTAGCGTTAATTTCTAAAATCATTGCCCTGATTATGACAGTAAAAATGAACATTTAACAAATTTCTTGCTGGTAACGATAAATTTCGCCTTCTTTAATAAAAGTCAATCGATGAGTAATACACGATGGCGCATCTTCTTGATGGTGGCTCACAAACAAAAGTTGCGTATTACTGTGGCTTATCATGATATCAATAAAACGCTGTACTAAGAGCCGGTTCGTTGTGTCTAATCCTTGCAATGGCTCATCAAGAATAAGTAAGGTAGGGTGTTTAACTAATGCTCTAACAATTAACACTAAGCGTTGCTGACCCCAAGATAAGGCATGAAATGGATGATTAGCATGTGCAGTTAAACCAATTAACGCTAACCATTCATCAGCAAGTTTTAGCTGTTTATCTGTAATCGCTTGATAAATGCCAATAGAGTCATGGAAACCTGAAATAATGACATTTTTTACCGTTGAAGAAACACGGTAACTCTGATGTAAGGCATTACTGACATAACCGATATGGCGTTTAATTTCCCATACTGTTTCACCACTTCCTCTTTTACGGCCAAATAGCGTTAAGTCATTGCTGTAGCCTTGAGGGTGATCACCCGTAATTAAACTTAATAGTGTCGATTTCCCTGCACCATTAGGGCCTAAAATCTGCCAATGTTGCTGAGGTTTTACCTCCCAGCTTAAATGGTGAAGAACAGGTTTGTCGTTATAGCTCACTACACCATCTTTTAGCACGATAGGAGAAAGAGTCGGTGATAATTGAGGAATGGCATCAGGTGAATCTTGTTCAGGTAATGTGAGATTTTCTAGCGTTTCACTGTGAGATAATTGGCCTATTACTGAGTCAGATAAAACCTGTTCTTTCTTGCCGTTGGCTACCAATTCACAATTAATCAGTAGACCTGCATACTGAATAAAATCAGGAATATCATTAAAACGATTTAGAATGAGTACGATAGTCAGATTTTGTTGATGTAATAGTGTTAACAATTCATTTAAAGCACGGCGAGAATCAACATCTAACCCATCAAAAGGCTCATCTAAAATGATTAAATCAGGTTTATTCATTAAAAGTTGAATAAGCAATATTTTTCGAGATTCACCTGTAGATAGATATTTAAAACGTCTTGATAAAAGATATTCAACACCAAATTGCTTTGCTAATAAAAAGCATCTGTCATCATCTTTTACCTGCATTTGAATAACTTGAGCAACGGTTAAGCCAGTATCTTCTTCACCTTCACTTAATAAATCTGTGTTATTACGACGCCACTCTTCTTCAATCATTTTTTGCAGTTTTTCAAAAGAGAGACTAATTGGACGAGAAAATGTGCTGATAAACTCACCAGAGAGCAAAATACCTTCTTGGCTTAATGCATTTGCTAAGGCGGTTTTGCCACTTCCATTACTGCCTACAAATGCCCAACTTTCACCTTCATTTATGGCTAAATTGTCAATTTGTAAACAGAGTTTATCACTTAAGCGGAATTGTGTTTTGTTGAGTTGTAAGTGTTTCATTATTATTAGCCTTATTTTTTTAATGTAAGCTAAGTGCAAGTTAAGTATCTAGCAATATAGGGTTAATAGAAACTTGTCAATATTTGCTGAAAGAACTTTTTCCAAAAGCCTTATACACCTACTATTTAATGATAACCTTTAAAATGCGTTTCCTATGTAAATATATAAATATCTCTTTAAGGATGATTTATATATGCATAAATTTAAAAACATAAACTTATTCTGTTTTATATTTTTACTCATTAGTAAGAATAGTTTTTCTTTGAATAATGAAAATGTAAACAGTAATTGCTTTCTTATTGATAAAGTTGATCTTACAGGAAGTACTCTATTAGATTATAGAAATATATCTAAAGTGATTTCACCGTATCTACAACAATGTCTAACATTAAATGATATGCAAGAGGTCGCTAAATCAATTACTAATAATTATATTAAAAAAGGTTACGTTACTTCCCAGGCTATTATACCAGAGCAAGATCTCTCTAATCATAAGTTAGTAATAAAGATTATTGAAGGCAGAATAAAAGATATTTCTATTAATGGTATTTCATCTAGATTAGTCGATATTATTTTTCCTTCCTCAAAGGGGAAAGTTTTAAATCTACGAGATTTAGAACATGGATTAGAACAGCTTAATCGGTTAACGACAGCGCAATATGCCTTGGATATTCAACCAAGCGATAGTGTGGGATATTCATCTGTAACTATTAATCGAAAAGCTAAAAAACTCCCTTTAAAGAATCGATTAACAATTGATAATTCAGGAACAGAAACAACAGGAAAGATCTTACTTACTAACACGACAACAATAGATTCTTTATTTGGCTTGGGTGAACAGTGGATTTTTTCACTAAAAACAAATACAGATTTCCCTCATGCTCACTATTCTCGTGCTTATACTGCAAGTGTGAATATCCCTTATGGCTATTGGTTTTATCAATACCAGTTATCTGATAGTAGTTCATCTTATTCCTTCCAAAATAATCACAAATATATTTATAAAAACAAAAATAAAGATCAGCAATTTGATATTAGTCGTCTAGTTTATCGAGATAATAAACAACGAATAACACTAACGGGAACGTTAAAGCATAAGAAAGCAAAAACACAGTTAGCACAACAAAAATTATTAATAAATAGTCCCACATTGACTTCTTTATCATTTAGCCCTGAATATACTTTAAGTTTACATAATGGATATTTAATCATTAATCCAACTGCTGAGTTTGGGATCTCTCTTTTTGGTGCGACACCTGATTATATTGCTGACAATTCACCTCGTAGTCATTATCGAAAATTAAGTTTAAATTTAAGCTATCAATATTTATTCACTGATCAGTTTTCCTATCTTACTTCATTTCATAGTCAATATACGCCTGATAATCTTTATGGTTCGGAAAAAATAGCAATAGATGGAATAAAAGCTGTTCGTGGATATAAAGAAATAAATTTTAATGCTAATAGTGGGTTTTATTGGCGTAATGAAATAAATATATTACCAATAACTTCATTTTTAAGTAAGTGGAATTTTATTTTTGCACTTGATTATGGTGTCGCCCATTCAGATCAATATGAAACAGAAAAGAATAAAATAATTGGAAGTGCAATAGGTGCTTCTTTTTATCATTCCACTTTTTCTTCTCAAATTTTAATTAATAAACCTGTGTTTTATCCCAAATCATTAAAGCCAGATTGCTGGTCTTTTTATTGGTCCATTTCTCTTTCTATTTAAATGTTAGGAGTTTTTATGTGTGAAAAGGATATTTCTTGGAAACAACGTTTAATAAGTTATAGCATAGCTTATGTAATTGCTATTTATCCATTACATCCAGCTTGGAGTTTAGCAATTACGCCCTCCGATAAAACGATTAAAGTCAATCAACAAAATACTGTTCCAATTATTAATATTTCAACACCTAATAATCTTGGTATTTCTCATAATAAGTTTCATTCGTTCAATGTTAGCAAGCAAGGTGTTGTACTTAATAATGCGACAACTTCTGTTAACACACAATTAGCCAAACAAGTGAATGCCAATACTCATTTAAAAGGTAGTGCTGCTCATTTAATTATTAATGAAGTGGTGGGAAATGGGCGCTCACAATTACAAGGAAAACTGGAAGTTGCAGGAGAACAAGCGAAAGTTGTTATTGCTAATCCAAATGGCATTACGTGTGATGGCTGTTCGTTTATAAATACCCCAGCAATTACGCTCACCACAGGAAAACCTCTTTTTAACCCTCAAGGCGCCTATTCGGCAATAGAAGTGAAAAAAGGCGGTGTTGTTATTGGTACGCAAGGTATAGATCTCCAAACTCAGGATTATGCCGACATTATCAGCCGTAGTATTGAATTAAATGGAAAAATTAACGCTAAAACCCTTTCTTTAATGCAAGGAAATAACCGTATTGATTTTGATAAAGGTACAGTAAATAGCATTAATGGTGAAGGCGTTAAACCTACGCTATCTATTGATACAAAAGCGTTAGGTGGAATGTATGCTAATCAAATACGTCTAGTTAGCACAGAAAAAGGTGTTGGTGTTAATTTAAGTCATATTAAAACAAACCAAAACAGTGTGAATTTAACCGTTGATGGAAAAATTACCTTTAATGGCAATATTCAATCTGATCAAGATATTAATGTTAGTAGTAAAGAACTACAAATTAATAGTAATGCAAAATTAAAAGCAAAAAGAGATATTACTTTAGCAACTAATACGCTGATTAATAATAGTGAAGTTATCTCAGAGAAAGATATGCGTTTATTCGCAGATAAACTCACGAATAAAAATGAAAAGGCACTTATTCAAGCGAAAGATAATTTATGGATACAGAGAAATGCGCAGGGTGAACCAAGCACTTTAATTGAAAATCAATCAGCCACGATAAAAACAGAAAAGGGTGATTTGATTATTAGAACTAAGAAATTGGTTAATGAATCTATAACACCTTTATTTAAAGAGATAAAACAAGAGCCTGATTCTAAACTCTCTATAAATATCGGTAATCACCTCCTCCTTCCATCTAGAAGTCCTACTGATGATTTTCTTTTAGTTATTGCATTTCCTGAGTTGAAAAATTTCTCTTATAAAAAATGGTTTGATATTTTAGATTTAAAAAATAATGGAGGAGTTAATGTAGAACGTTCATACTTTGAAAAAAGTAATAAATATGTTCCTAGTATTATTTCTTCAGGAAATAATTTATATATACAATCTAATGATTTTATTAATAACCAATCTAGAATTATTGCAGATAATAATTTAATTGCAACAGGAAGCAGTGCAAGATTATATTATTATCGTTCTGCATATCTTAATAAATGGGAACATTATTCTAATGATAATGCTCATCTTTATTATCGGGATGATATAATAAAATATAAGCTTGATGAAGCTAAATTTAATAAGGTAAGTCATTTTGTTCCTTTTGTGAAAACGGGTAGTCATTATGAATTTTCTGTAAATGATGTCTCTGATTATATAATAAAAGCAGGTAATAATTTAGTATTAGATTTTAAAAACAGTATAGATTTAGAGCGTAAACTTCCATTTACAGAAAAAGAAATAAAAAAATTCAGAGGGTTATCAGATTTTGAAAATACTATATTAGCTAAAAATATATTATTAAATGCTAATAATGTGAATGTTTCTTTAAATTTAACAGCAAACGATTCTTTATCTATTATTGCTGATAAAAGTATAAACATAAATAATTCAAAATTGCTAGCTGATGAAAATATAAGTTTGACATCGATAGATACTATAAAATTTGAGAATATAGATGTAACAGCAAAATATTTTTCTGCTATAACTAAAAAGGGAAATATTAGTCATTTATTTAATTCTACCAAATTTTATACTCTAAAAGGTATTAAATCACCATATGTTGATATTCCTGAAAAAATATATTTTAATTCTGGGAAAAATATTGATATTTCAAATGTAATAATTAATAAATCCAATGAATTAAATTTATCTGCGCTAGAAGATATTAAAATAAATCGTGATGAATCGTTTCTTTTTAATTTAGTACCTTTTATTAGAGATAGTGGGTATATTCCAGCATTTTTAATTAACATGGGGATTTTGGAAAGTAATAATATAGCTTTTACTTCAGGTAAAGATATTATTAGTCAAGGAATAAAATATCATAGTGATAAAGGAATAACCTTTAATGCAGGGCAGGATATTTTCCTTGCCTCAAAATCAATAAAAGAAGCCGATCCTTTTTTTAGTGATATTCATTATCCTCAATTACAATCTAAGTTATTTTCAGACAATAACCTTATCTTAAATGCAGCGTGTGATATTGATTTAAGTTCAACAGTATTAAATTCAAAAGATAAAGTCATTGTATTAGCAGGTAGGAATATAAAGCTGGGTGCAAATGCTTATTCTGCCATCAAAGATCCCCACGAAGATTCTCAAGATATTCAGTATAGCACAGCGGCCATTATAGGAAATAAAGGCATTTCTATTGCGTCATCAGGTGCATTAATAACAGAAGGAAGCTCACTCAAATCAGATGGTGATATTACGATATCCAGTGGTGGTAATATTCAATTGGGATCGGTAAAAACATATTTTCGTAAAGAGTCGGGTTCTAAGTTAGAAGAACTTCACAAACAAGTCAGTACTGAAATTAATAGTGGTAATAATTTAACTCTATTATCTGAAGGCAGTATTTTATTTCAGGCATCAAAATTGATTGCCAATAAAGAGATAGATATTGCTGCTAAAGGTGGATTTCTTTACGCACAAGCGATGGAGGAATCGAGTTATTACGAAGAGGAGAAGAAAAAATGTAATCCGTGGACTTTATGTACTACCAAAAAGAAATACACGAAAAAACGTCATAATAAAAATAATAAAGTTACTGATTTTATCGCTAATGGCGATATTAATTTATTTGCTAAAGATGATATTACCTTAGAAGCGAGCAAACTAGAAACAGCGAAGAATGCAAAATTAACCAGTAAAACAGGAAAAGTTAATTTTAAAGCAGTTAAAAATACAGCATTTAAGCAAGTTATTACTAATTCAAAAGATATTTATATTACTCATCGCGATCAGGGATATATAAAAGAGAGTTGGGCATTACCGACACTTTATATTGGTGGAAAACTGACTATTGATGCTCCTAAAGGAATATCTGCTGATATTAAAGCTCAAAAAGGACAATCACTAGAACAAGCATTAACAGTTTTAAGTAACACTCCAGAATATGCATGGCTTAAAGATCTTCAACATCATCAAAACGTCAATTGGAATTTAGTTAAAGATACCTATTCTGATTGGGATGATAAAACAAAACAATTAAATCCTGTTGTTGGTGCGGTTATCGCTATTGCAGTGGGAGTTGCCACTTACGGTACAGCAACCGCGGCGACTATTGGTGGAATGGCAAGTAAAGCAACCATTGCGGCGGGTGCTTCAGCAAGCGTGGCTTCAACGGCATCGGTTGCAGCACAAGCAGGTTTTGCCTCTTTAGTTTCGCAAGCGGCGGTCTCTTTAGCTGAAAACCAAGGCAACATCTCTAAAACACTTGAATCACTGGGGCGTAGCGACACGGTCAAGTCTGTGGTGACGAGTATGGTGGTTGCGGGAGCACTTCAGGGTCTTGACCAATTTATGGGTTGGGATCAGGCAATCCAAGGTGGAACATTACCTTCAACAGGCAAGTTACTTGCGACCGATAGCGCAACATGGAATCAAGTTGCACAACGCGTAGCCTCTCATTCAGTCGTCAGTTCAACATTGGGCACTGCCATTCAAGGTGGCAGTTTTATTGATAATTTTAAAACGGCGCTATTAAGCAATATTGGTAGTCAGCTTCATGCCGAAGGCGCCAATTTAATTGGTGATAATGGCGCTGTATTAGGTCATGCAGGAAAGGTTTTAAGCCATTCGGTAGTAGCAGGTGTTAGTGCAGAAATTGCAGGAGGCAGTGTTAAAGGTGCAGTTGCTGGTGCGTTGGCGGCAGAGATAGCAGCGATATCGCTCAATGATAATTTAGTTAAGACAGAACAGTGGAGAGAACAGCAAGCTCAAAGAAGCCGTCTAGTTGGTGCTTTTGCTGGCTTACTAGCAACAGGTAAAGCGGAGGGGGTTATTAGTGCTGCTAATTCAGCAGAGTTAGTAGAACGTTATAATCGACAACTTCATTTAGAAGAAACAAAAGCAATTAATAAATTAGCAAATGGAGATAAAAATAAATTAGAGCGCTTATTAGCTGCTTCTTGCCGGAAAGTTTATTGTATTGCTCAGGAATCATTAGATTCATCTGAAAGGAATTATTATGAATCATTAATGAAAAAATACCCATATACACATGTAGAAGATTCATTACTTTCAGATTATTGGATTACAAAAGAGAGAACAAGAATAGGTGGAAACTATCCACTATTTAGTGGTTATGAAAAAATTAAATTATTTACTTACACTGAAGCCGATAAATTAACAGATAGTGAAACATTTTCAAGAAATCAATGGATTGAAAATGCGAGTAAGTTTACCGGATGGGATAAAAAAACACTTGAAAACTTAACTTCAGTAATTGCAATAGGTGCGTCAATAACAAGGCGTAATGGTAATAGAATTTATGGTCCTATAAGTTTTAATGCCAATAAAACGCAGTTTATACCAATAAATGATATTTATTTTATTGACAAATCAGGAAATAAAATCACAATGAAATGGATGTATCAAGGTACAATAGTAGAGCAAGGTATGACATTTGAGAATTACATTGGTCTATCAAATAAACGACTTACGCGATTACATCTTAATGCTAAAACTTTCGACTATTATGATGCTAATACAGGTGAATATATTAGTGTAAAGACATTAAATACCCAAACAGCCTCAAGGATTAAAAATCCACAATCAATAGAAAATACATTAAATACATATATTTCAAAAATAGATAGTTATGATGGTGAAAGAAAAGGGAGCGTGAAGATTATGCCTGAACAAATAAAACAGAAAACAATAGAGCTGGGTATATCAGAAAATACGAATAAAGAACAATGGGATGTAATTAATAATTCAATTAAAAATGCATCATCAAAGAATATTAGGTTTAATATTACTGTAATTGAGGAGTAGTTAATGATTATATCGAAGGGCTATAATTTATATGCAGATATTTACTTTAATTATGATTACTATATTATAGTAACTATCTCGGGGTGCTATATCCACTTTATGGATTTAAAAAATGGATATAACGTTTTATCTAAGAATATCACTGATGATAAGTTAGGTCATTATTCAAAAGTTTCTTTAAGTAATAGTAGAAAAATAGAAAGTAACTCACAAGAATTTAATGAGATGTATAATGATAAAAAATCTTATTCAGAGTGGGTGAAAAAAATAATTAAAGAATATAGTTATAAAAATAAAAAAGCTCTATTTGAAAATATGAACTTATGTGGTTTAAGCTTTATAGGTAATGAAATTATTATTAAGCCTCAAAACCATTTACGTATGGATCATTGGGTCGGCGAGGGAATACCTGATAGTGCAATTATTACATTAAAAAGCAATTGTAGTGACGAGGTTTTAGGTGCCTCAATAAAAGAAGCATTTACACGTTGTATTAGTCGAAAAGTTTAAATGGATACTAAATAAAATCACCTTATGCCTAATTATGGGTAAGGTGATTTTTTATTATATGAATTTATCTATGAAAAATAATCAATTAATAAATTATTTACATACTGTCTATCCAGAGCTTCCTATCAACATTCATAAAATAAAGGGGTATTCTGATGATGAGATAAAAAAAATTGAACGTTTATATCGTATTAACGTAACAGAACAACTATATGATTTTCTAAGTTGTATGGGGCGTTGCAGTGGCGGTTTCTTTGGTGATTCTTCTTTGTTATTTTACCGTAATAGTTTTTCTGTCAGAGATCATGTGCAGTTTCAAATAGGTAGTTGTTCTGAACTTTGTGGCATACAAAAACACGATTTATTAAATAAGAAACCTTTCTTTTTTTCGATAGAGTCAGAAACGCAACATCTATTTTTATTAACTTATTCAGATAATCCAAATAAAGTCTATCAGTATGATGAAAATGAAGAAGTGATAAAAAATACTCATTGGGATTTTAATGGTTATCTAAAATATTTAATTGATAAATCAACAAAAAAGAATATAAATAACATTTTAAAATATGATTTTATTGGTGAATTGATTGAAATTTAATGATATGAAATTATATGGTTTAAATGGGTGCTAAATAAAATCACCTTATTCTAATTGTGGGTAAGGTGATTTTTTATCATATGTCTAAATAAAAATATAATTATATTATCTGGTTTTATTTTTAATAAAACTAATTATGTTAATAATTAATAAAGGATAGTAGTAATTACCTGAACTTTATATTGGCGGAAAGTTAACAATTAATCCTCCTAAAAGGAATATTTGCTGGTATTAAAGCTAAAAAAGAACAATCACTAGAAGAATTTATGGTCCTATAAGTTTTAATGCCAATAAAACGCAGTTTATACCAATAAATGATATTTATTTTATTGACAAATCAGGAAATAAAATCACAATGAAATGGATGTATCAAGGCACAATAGCTGAGCAAGGAATGACATTTGAGAATTACATTGGTCTATCAAATAAACGACTTACGCGATTACATCTTAATGCTAAAACTTTCGACTATTATGATGCTAATACAGATGAATATATTAGTGTAAAGACATTAAATACCCAAACGGCCTCAAGGATTAAAAATCCAAAATCAATAGAAAACACATTAAATACATATATCTCAACTATAGATAAATATTCGGGAGAAAGAAGGGGAAGAGCTGAGATTTTACCAAGTGATGTTAAATCAAAAACTCTAGAACTAGGTGTTCCTGCAAGAACAACCAAAGAACAATGGGATGCAATAAATAATTCTATCAAAAATGCATCTTCAAAAAACATTAAGATTAATATTACAATAGTCGAGGAGTAAATAGTGTCTATATCAAAAAAAAATAATTCAAGAGCAAATATCTATTTTAACAATGATTATTATATTATAATAACCCTTTCAAAAAGTGGTATTTATTTGATGGATTTTAAAAAAGGTTATAAGGTTTTATCCAAAGATCCACTTGATGCTGATTTGGGTTTTTTTACAAGAAATGCATTAATCCAAAGCGAAATATTAGATGCTAATTCATCTGAATATCATGAAAT
Source organism: Proteus sp. ZN5 (assembly GCF_011046025.1). GTDB lineage: Bacteria > Pseudomonadota > Gammaproteobacteria > Enterobacterales > Enterobacteriaceae > Proteus. The sequence goes on along the minus strand of NZ_CP047639.1, from coordinate 3,503,588 downwards.
GCGTAATGATGAAAAATCATATTCTGAATGGATAAAGAAAATAATTAAAGAGTATGATTATAAAAATAAAACGACACTATTCAAAAATATGAACTTATGTAGTGTAAATGTGACTGATGGTATCATATCTATTATTCCTTATGATCACTTACGATTGGATAATTGGATTGGTAAAAGCATACCTAACAACGCAATTATTACATTAAAAAGCAATTGTAGTGACGAGGTTTTAGGTACCTCAATAAAAGAGGCATTTACGCGTTGTATTAGTCGGAAAGTTTAAATGTATTATTTCTACTGATATTACTAAATAATTATTCTAAGAAATAGAACTAATTAGTATTAGAAATATATAGTTATTTTCTGCCATATTAAATATAAAAAATAATCAATCAGTGAAGGGATATATATGTACAGCCTGCGTTTTTTAATTATTTTATTTTTATTTTTACCTTATTTGCTATTTTCTTTTGTTTATGCAACGGATAAGCCTTTATTGATAAATAATGAAATTAATCCATTGTCTATAGTTAGGAGCCATGATCGTGTGAATTACATGGTGTCATTCACGGATAATAATGGAGAAAAAACTCAACATTGGCATTCTGTTGATTGTAAGCAGAACACGGCTCAGTTTTTATATAAGGATGTATTGAATGAAGATGGGCTAACCAAAGCTCGTTATTACGGTAATAATTATTTTCGCTATGCACCAGCTCAAGATAATAAGCTGATGGCATCAGAGAATATTCGTATGATCTGTCAATTTCCAATAAAAGAAGCGCTATGGGAAAAATTATCTGACACATCTATGAGTGGTATAACGGATCTTGTTGATATTAATAGTATTCAGCATATTGGCGACATATTATCAGTACGTACAGGATATGACTTTGCAGAAACCATCTGGGAACCTCCTTATGATGCACCTCTTGAGCTAAAGATTGAGCACTATTTATATAATTGTAAAACTCATCAGGGCGACGCTGTAGTTGCAATGAACTTAGATCGTGAAGGGTACGTTACTGATTCGCTGATCACTGATGATATTATTCGTCGTAAAGATAATTTCAAAATAGATCTTAAAATGAGACAACTTTTCAATCAATTATGTCAGTTACCAGAAGGAAAAAAGTTCACTGCCGAAGGACACTTTGTACCTGCTATTAATAAGCCTGCATCAACATTGATGAGGCTAACAATGCCTGATTTAAGTAACAATAACCCATACTGGTTTAATAAATTCCCACTTTCTACGGCAATTAGTAATAAAACTCAATCATTGGTAAAACCATTGGCTCTTCCTCATTTTAAACAGATCAGTTATACCATGGTAAACGAGTACGCTAAGATTAATGTACAACTGGTTGCACAACCAGATGGCTATATACGTAAGCTAGAAGATTATGGTATCTGGACAGTACAACGTTTAACACTGGCTAATCAATTACAATTAAAGTTTGCCATGTCTATTAGCCATGATGTTTCAGTGCTCCGTAAGTTGCAGACAGATCTGAGATTCCCATTAGTAGTTGGTCAACAATATCAAGCACAGTGGGAAAGCATTGATTCCAAAAAAGAAGTAATAGCTTCATCAATACGTTGTAATGTGATAAGCGAGGGAGATGCACGTAGCATAGCATCTGAGTTTAGTGGAAAATATCTGTTAGTTCAGTGTCACGAAACTCATCAAGGTCAATTGAAAATCAGTAGCAAACAAGCTTGGTTACAAGACTTTAATGTTTTTGTTCCTGTTATCATACAATTAGGCGATAGACCTGAAAGTTCAGTCAAGCTGGAAAACGTTAACATCATACGTTAATTAGAAGCTTATTAGAATAAAATTGATTTATGTAAATGTTATTCCTAATTAAAAACCATCACTTAATATTATTGTTAAAATAATAACTAAGTGATGGTTTTATTTTTTATTTAAAAGTAATCATATTAATGATTAACACAGTGTTGCGACAATTACCTGATCAGCATTAAATAAAGCGGTTACGCTGTCATTAATATGTAGTTTTTGCTCTTTAACATGCTGATTAGAACATGTGGCACAAACTTCTTGTCCACCTTCTAATGTCACCACTAATTCGCTGTTTTCACTACCTGTCTCAATTTGAGTGAGTGTGCCTGAAAGCGCATTGTCATATTGCTGTGTTAAAGAAGTTCCTTTTTCAATATTGACCCAAGGTGCCTTAATTAAAATCAGTACTTCTTTATCTTTTTTAAGCCCTAGGCGATCAGCGCTTTTCTCTGTTAAAGCAGCACGAATGATCGTTTTTCTATCTGCAAGTTGCACATTAACATGCTGTTGAACTTGCAGGTTATCACGCTCAATAATCGTACCAAAAAATTGGTTTCTAGCGCTGGTTTGTAATGAAAAACGAGAAATAGCCGCTAAAAGACTATCCAGAGGGAGTGAATCATCTTTCAATACATCAAAGGCTTTTTGCTGAATTTGACCGAGCAGATCGTAAAGTTGAAGTAAGCGCTCACAATAATGTGTGAGAGTTGCACCACCGCCACCTTTACCGCCTGTTGCTCTATCAACAAGAAGTTCGTCCGCGAGTTGATTCATTTCATTAATGGCATCCCAAGCACTTTTATAACTAATGCCCGCCATTTTTGCCCCTTGGCTAATTGAACCTGTCGCCTTGATCTGTTTTAACAATGCAACACGACGAGGATCGGCAAAGAGCTTATCTTGAAGTTTAAGAGTTAATAATATTTCTGCTTGCATAATGATAGGCTTCTTCTTTTTTTGTGTGTTTATCGCATTTTTTGTGCCGACACAAAGCGATAATTCTCTAGAATATATACATCTATAGCGTTATTATTCGTCATTCGTGAAGAAATGCCAACTCTGGCTTTCCGAATATACCATGATAAAGAGGTTATCATGCTTGAATTATTGAAAAGTTTAGGGTTTGCTCTCTTGATGGTACCTGTTGTAATGGTACTGATTATGGGCATCATTTATGGTTTAGGTGAAGTGTTTAACTTGATTTCACCAAGTCAGCCAAAAGCAGACAAAAAATCATAATTTCTCCCTCCCTGATTTAGAACAGCCCTTTATTTTGTAGAGGGCTGTTTTTTTATCTACGCGTACTTGCCATACTTCAAGCCACAGCGTTGTTGACTGTGTTCATTCGCACTAGCCACATACTCATGATACTCGTCATACTTCAAGCCACAGCGTTGTTGACTGTGTTCATTCGCACTAGCCACATACTCATGATACTCGTCATACTTCAAGCCACAGCGTTGTTGACTGCGTTCATTCGCACTAGTCACATACTTGTGTATGTTCCTAGCGACTCATTCACTTGCCGCCTAGCTGTGACTTGAATTATTTAGAGTATATAAATTTATTTATCTCCATTTTCTGTTTCTTTTTAATGGTTATATTTATTGATATATAACCAGTTTCTAATATCTAATCCTTTCATTTTACGCTATATCTTGGTATATACAGCGTGTCATCCTTTAATTTAAGTGGAATTAGAACATGAAAAAATTATCAGGCAAGTTACTTGCTGGCGCAGTTATCTCTTTTGCTTTAGTAAGCCAAAGTTTTGCATCGGAAAAAGTAACGGTATTTGCTGCCGCTTCTCTTACCAATGCTCTTAATGAAATTTCGGCACAATATAAGCAAGAAAAGCAAACTGAAGTTGTTGCATCTTATGCATCTTCTTCAACGCTGGCTCGCCAAATTGAACAAGGCGCACCTGCAAATCTGTTTATTTCAGCAGACCAGCAGTGGATGGACTACGCAATCGATAAAAATTTAATGGTTGCAGATTCACGTCATACACTATTAGGTAATGATTTAGTACTCATTGCCCCTAAAGATAGTAAATTAAATGACGTTGTTATTAATAAGGAAACCAAATGGAAATCCTTACTTAATGGCGGAAAACTAGCTGTTGGCGATCCGGACCATGTGCCTGTTGGTATCTATGCAAAAGAATCATTAGAATATTTAGGTGCATGGGATACAGTAAGCCCAGATATGGCGCGTACTAATAACGTGCGTAGCGGTATGGCGCTGGTCGAACGTGATGAAGCACCATTAGGTATCGTATACGGTTCTGATGCGGTTGCGAGTGATAAAGTGAAAGTGGTCGGCGTATTCCCAGCTGATAGCCACAAACCTGTTGAGTATCCAATGGCAGTTGTAAAAGGTCAGGACAATAAAGCAGTTCGTGATTTTTATGACTATCTGAAAACACCTCAAGCCGCAGAAATCTTTAAGAAATACGGCTTTAGCCCACTGTAGGAATTATACTTTTGGAGATGTTAAGTGAATACGAATGGCAAGCCATCATACTAAGCCTTAAGGTATCGACTATTGCAGTTATTATTAGTCTACCTTTTGGTATTTTTATGGCTTGGCTTTTAGTTAGGGTACGTTTTCCCGGTAAATCATTGCTTGATAGCATTATTCATTTACCTTTAGTTCTACCTCCTGTTGTGGTTGGTTATCTTTTACTGATCAGTATGGGGAGACGTGGATTTATTGGTGAATGGTTGTATGACTGGTTTGGTTTTAGCTTTACCTTTAGTTGGCGAGGCGCAGCACTTGCATCTGCAGTTGTTGCATTTCCATTGATGGTTAGAGCGATCAGATTAGCATTAGAAGCTGTCGATCAACGTATGGAACAAGCGGCGAGAACCTTAGGGGCATCACCGATACGTGTCTTTTTTACCATAACGTTACCTTTGTCTATGCCAGGGATCATCGCAGGGATTGTGTTGGCATTTGCGCGCTCATTGGGAGAATTTGGCGCAACAATCACTTTCGTCTCCAATATTCCGGGGGAAACAAGAACGATCCCTCTAGCAATGTATACCTTAATAGAAACACCGGGTGCGGAAATGGATGCCGCCCGTTTATGTGTTATTGCAATTATTTTGGCGCTCGTCTCTTTAATGGCTTCAGAGTGGCTAACTCGTTGGGGTCGTAAAAGATTGGGGGGCGTATGCTAGAGATGAATTTTAAACAGACGCTAGGATCACTGCGTCTGGAAGTCAATACTGAACTACCAACAGAAAGTATTACCGCCGTCTTTGGTTTATCCGGAGCCGGTAAAACCTCATTGATTAATGTGATTGGCGGCTTAACCAAGCCAGATTCAGGACGGATTGTATTAAATAATCACACACTGGTTGATACTGAAAAGAAAATTTATCTGCCACCTGAAAAACGCAAAGTGGGTTATGTATTCCAAGATGCACGACTATTTCCTCATTACACAGTAAAAGGAAATCTGCTTTACGGTATGTCCCCAACAATGAAAGTGCAATTTGATCGCATCATTCATTTGTTAGGTATCGAACATTTACTCCCACGTTTTCCGATAACATTATCAGGTGGCGAAAAACAGCGCGTTGCCATAGGACGAGCGTTATTAACAGCGCCTGATATTATGTTGATGGATGAGCCTTTAGCATCGCTTGATTTACCGCGTAAACGTGAGTTACTGCCATATTTAGAAAAGCTCTCACAAGATGTACAAATTCCTATTTTGTATGTGAGTCATAGCCTTGATGAAATTATTCGACTTGCAGATAACGTCATTGTGATGGATGCAGGGAAAATTAAGGCAACAGGTAAGCTGGAAGATGTATGGGCAAGCAGTGCATTACGTCCTTGGTTACAAAAAGAGACACTCAGCAGTATCGCGAATGTGATGGTGGTAGAACACCATAGCCATTACGATATGACAGCAACGGCTTTCGGTAACCAAGTGCTGTGGTTGCCTCAAATTGAGGCTAAAATTGGTCGTGATGTGCGTGTTCGTATCGATGCTTCTGATGTATCACTGACTACCACTCGTCCATCAAATAGCAGTATTCGTAATATTTTGCATATGAAAGTGGTTGAAACCATTAAAAATGATGGCCAAGTTGATGTGAAACTTGTCAATGATGGTAATTATTTATGGGCGAGGATCACGCCTTGGGCAAAAGATGAATTAAATATTCAAGAAGGGCAATGGCTTTATGCGCAAATAAAGAGCATTTCGCTAAGTCGCCATCTTTGAGTTATCAATTGTATTTGTCGAGAAAAAGACCTCATCTTAAATGAGGTCTTTTTCTTTGGGGCGAGGTAAAAAAAGAGGACTAAGACAGAATATATTTATGAATAGTCTCAGCAATACCCGGCTGTGAATTCACCTTAGTGACCATTTTAGCGCGAGCTTTCACTTCATCTGAAGCATTACCCATTGCAACACCTAAACCCACATGTTCTAACATGCTAAGGTCATTAAAATTATCACCAAAAGCAATAACATCGCTCATATTCATGCCATTCGCTTCAACCCAACGTTGTAGACGACGACCTTTGCTGTTGCCTTTTTTAGCGATATCAACTTGATCAACCCAAGACCATTCGCATTCTAAACCGACTTGTTGCTCAATTTTTTCAACTAAAGCGCGTAACTCATCGTGATCCGGCGTTGTTGTCGCAATTTTCCAAATGGCATTAACATCATGCATAGCTTTATAAAAATCATCGACTTTGATTAAATTTGGACGCTGTGAAGTAGGCAATGTTTCTGACCATTTCAAAGTACGTTGTACAGGGGCTGATAGTTGGTCATACATCATTGCATCATCAGCATAAACTAAGTGATGTACATCTGTTTGTTTAACGAGATCTAATACTGCGCTGGTTTCTTGAGTGGTTAATGGATCGGATTCCAGTACCTTTTTACCAATATAGTCATAAAGGTAAGTTCCATTGCAGCAAATCGCAGGGGTATCAAGATCAAGTGCTTGATAGAATGGATGAATAGCAACATGATGACGACCTGTTACAATTAAGACTTTAACACCTGCTTTTCTTGCAAGATTGAGTGCTTCTAAAGATTCTGGCAGGATACGTTTTTGGTCATCAAGCAGTGTGCCATCAAGATCCAAAGCAATAACGCGATATGACATAAATAAGCCCCTTGATAGTATTAAGATGCAATGTCGTTGATGGTACACGTTAACCAATAAAAGATAAACTAGCTTAATCGTGACAGGTTATCGTTAGTTATTCTATTATTCTTTATAAATCAATGGGTAATCTGTTTTAAGGAGAAGGGATGAAACAGGTAGTCTACATAGCAAGTCCAGAGAGCCAGCAAATCCATGTTTATGCATTAAACACGGAAGGTGAAATGGATTTATTGCAGGTTGTTGAGGTTGCAGGACAAGTACAACCGATGATTGCAAGTGCAGATGGAAAATACCTTTATGTAGGTATTCGTCCTCATTTTAGTGTGGTGACATTTGCGATTGCTGTCGATGGTCAATTAGAGCAAAAGGCTATCACTTCCATTCCAAGTACTCCTGTTCATTTATGTTTGGATAAAACAGGGCGTTTCTTATTTGTTCCGTCTTATCACCAAGGCAATTTGGCTGTTTTACCGATTAATGAGAAAGGTATTCCTCAATCACCAATTCAAATTATTGAAGGCTTAAATAAGCCTCACTCATCCAATATCGATTGGAATAATAAACAACTGATTGTTCCTTGCTTAGGTGAAGATCATATTCGTTTATTTAATTTATCAGAAGACGGTCATTTAGCAGAAGCGGGCACTGAAGAGCTGACAACTGCACAAAATGCAGGCCCTCGTCATATGGCATTTCATCCTAATGGAGATGTGTTTTATTGCCTTAATGAATTAGATGCGACAATCAATGTTTATCGTCGTATGGGGGATTTATATCGCTTAATGCAAACGCTTGATATTGTGCCTGAAACATTTAACAGTACTCGTTGGGCATCAGATATTCATATCACACCAGATGGTCGTTTTCTTTATGCCAGCGAGCGCTCTGAAAGCTTTATTTGTGCGATGGCAATTTCAGAGGCAGGCGATTATCTGCAACCTGTGGGTTATTATCCAACGCAAACACAGCCTCGCGGTTTTAATCTTGATAACACTGGAAGTTACCTAATTTCTTGTGGTCAAAAATCAGATTTTGCTTCTGTTTCTCGTATTGATAAACACACTGGCGCATTAACTAAATTAGCGTGTTATCCAGTAGGAAAAGGCGCAATGTGGGTTACCGTCGTGACGAAATAACTGTCACAGTATAAAAATTACTGTGAACCTCTAGCAGAATATTGCCTTGCTAGAGGTTTATTTTTTATGAAAGATTTATGAGAGACTAACTACTTTTTCAATAGCTTGAGTGAGTTTAGTGAGGCTTACTGGTGGCATAATAAACGGTGGCATAATATAAATAAGCTTGCCAAAAGGCCTGATCCAAACTCCTTCATCAACAAAGATTTTTTGTAATTTTGCCATATTGACGGGTTCGTTCATTTCGACCACACCAATCGCACCTAAAATCCGTACATCTTTGACACTTTTAGCCTGTTTTAACGGTAATAGCTCGCGTTTTAGTTGTTTTTCAATTTCTGCAACTTGGTTTATCCAATCACCTTTAGCTAATAGAGATAAACTGGCATCAGCAACGGCACAAGCCAGAGGATTCCCCATATAAGTAGGGCCATGCATAAAGCATCCTGCATCACCTTGGCTGATGGTTTCGGCAATATGACGCGTAGTTAAGGTGGCAGATAAGGTCATATATCCACCTGTTAATGCTTTACCTACACACATAATATCAGGAGAAATTCCAGCGTGTTCACAGGCAAAAAGCTTACCTGTTCGGCCAAAACCAGTGGCTATTTCATCTGCAATTAATAACACATCAAATTCATTACACAGGGCTCTTGCGTGTTTTAAATATTCAGGATGATAAATTCGCATTCCACCCGCACCTTGAACAATCGGTTCAAGCATTACGGCAGCAATTTCTTGATGATGTTGCTCTAACGTTGTACGTAATGAGTGGATGTCAGCTGGATCCCACTCTTCATAAAAACCTGTTTTTGGTGCATCCACAAAGAGATGATTAGGCAAGTAACCTTTGTACAGACTGTGCATGGAATTATCCGGATCACACACTGACATCGCGCCAAAGGTATCACCATGATAGCCCTGTTTTAGCGCCACAATACGCTGACGTTTTTCACCTTTAGCCTGCCAATATTGCAATGCCATTTTCAGCGCGACTTCAACAGCAACCGAACCTGAATCTGCCAGAAATATGCACTCAAGAGGCTCTGGTGTTATCGTCAATAATTTACGACAAAGTGATACTGCAGGGGGATGAGTAATGCCACCAAACATAACATGAGACATATTGTTTAGTTGTGTGGTAACCGCATCATTAAGTTCAGGGTGATTATATCCATGAATTGCAGCCCACCATGAAGACATTCCATCAATCAATTTTCTACCATCAGCCAAGACCAACTCAATGCCTTTTGCACTGACGATAGGGTAAGCAGGTAACGGATTACTCATCGAAGTGTATGGATGCCAAATATGGCGTAAATCAAAAGCGATATCTTCAGGTGTCATTATATTTTTCACTTAATCATGTAAACCAAAGGTGATCAATTTTAGTTGACATGATAACCCTATTATTTAAACTGGCAATCACTTTTAAAAAGGAGATTGCATTGTGAGCGCACTAAAACGTTGGACACTAAAAGAAGCCAGAGCACTGTTTGATATGCCATTTTTAGATTTGGTTTTTCAGGCACAACAAGTTCACCGTCAACATTTTGACCCTTCACAAATCCAAGTGAGTACTTTGCTTTCCATTAAAACGGGGGCTTGTCCTGAAGATTGTAAGTATTGTGCCCAAAGCGCGCGGTATAAAACGGGATTAGAAAAAGAGCGCTTAATGGAAGTGCAGCAAGTAATTGAATCTGCAAAGAAAGCTAAAGCTGCTGGTTCAACTCGTTTTTGTATGGGGGCAGCATGGAAAAACCCACATGAACGCGATATGCCTTACCTTGAGCAAATGGTAAAAGAAGTTAAAGCGCTGGGTATGGAAACCTGTATGACACTCGGCAAGTTAGATGATTCACAAGCCAACCGCTTAGCAGATGCGGGGCTAGATTTTTATAACCATAACCTTGATACCTCACCTGAATTTTACGGCAGTATTGTGACAACGCGTACCTATCAAGATCGCTTAGATACGCTTGATAAAGTACGTAATGCTGGCATTAAAGTATGCTCTGGCGGGATTTTAGGATTAGGTGAGGAAGTTAAAGATAGGGCTGCAATGTTAGTGCAATTAGCCAATTTGCCACAGCCTCCTGAAAGTGTGCCAATCAATATGCTTGCCAAAATAAAAGGGACACCACTTGCAGATAACGAAGATGTCGATCCTTTTGATTTTATTCGCACTATCGCCGTTGCCCGTATCATGATGCCACGCTCTTATGTGCGTCTTTCTGCTGGACGTGAGCAAATGAGTGAACAAACACAAGCATTCTGCTTTATGGCTGGCGCTAACTCTATTTTCTATGGTTGTAAATTATTAACGACAACGAATCCAACCGAAGACAAAGATCACCAGTTATTCCGTAAATTAGGCTTAAACCCTGAACGATTAGCAGTATCTATGGGGGACAATCAGCAAGAAGAAGCTTTGATGCAAGCTGTTGCCAATAAAGACACAGAACAATTTTATAACGCGGCACTGTAATGAGCTGGCAAACCTATTTAGATGAACAACTTAATGCGCGTAGAAATACGCCATTATGGCGAAAACGCAAAGTGATCAAACAAGCGGATGGGCGTTTTTTGATCACCATTTCAGATAAAAAATACCTTAATTTTTCAGGCAATGATTATTTAGGCATCAGCCAGCATGCAGACGTTATTAAAGCATGGCAACAAGGTGCTGATGAATATGGTGTAGGTAGCGGTGGATCAGGGCATATCACAGGATTTACACAAGCTCATTCGCAGTTAGAACAGCACCTTGCAGATTGGTTAGGCTACGACAATGCGCTGTTATTTTCATCCGGTTACAGTGCTAATCAAGGTGTCATTTCGGCATTACTTGAAAAAGATGATGCGATTATTGCAGATAAACTTTGCCATGCTTCACTAATGGAAGCCGCAGTATTATCACCCGCGACATTATGGCGATTTTTACATAATTCTCCTGACTCTTTATCTCAACGACTAAATAAAACGTCAGCTAATAAAACCTTTGTGGTAACAGAAGGGGTATTTAGTATGGATGGAGATAAAGCACCATTAAGAGAAATAGCAACAATAAGCCAAAAACATCATGCATGGTTAATGGTTGATGATGCGCATGGTATTGGTGTTTTAGGTAAAGAAGGCCGAGGCAGTTGTGATGAAGCAGGGATTAAACCGGAAATATTAGTAGTCACTTTTGGTAAAGCGTTTGGTGTTAGTGGGGCGGCTGTGCTTTGTAATAAGCCAACCGCTGAGTTTTTTGAACAATATGCTCGTCATCTTATTTACAGTACATCAATGCCACCAGCGCAAGCTATAGCCTTAAACTCTGCTCTGAATGTTATTAAGCAAGCGGATAATGAGCGAGAATATCTTCAACAATTAATAAATACTTTTCGCCAAGGTGTCGTTTCACTTCCGGTTAAATTATTACCTTCAAAGACGGCGATTCAGCCATTAATTATTGGTGATGAACAATTGTGCCAAACACTTTCAGATTATCTGCAATCTAAAGGACTTTGGGTAAAAGCAATTTTCCCACCCACAGTACCTCCTCAAAGTGCACGTTTACGAATAACGTTAACTACTCGCCATCATCTTTCAGATATTAAGCTGTTAATCGAGACGCTTCATGCTTTCTTCAGTCAAAACAGATAAACAACGTATAGCTCAAACCTTTGGTAAAGCCGCTGTTCATTACGATAATCACGCCAATATTCAGCGCTATAGTGGCAATAAATTAATGGATTTAGCACGTCATGATAGTGGCAATATTGTGTTAGATGCTGGATGTGGAACAGGATATTTCAGCCAAAAATGGAAACAGCAAGGCAAGTTTGTTATTGCACTGGATTTGTCTCACTCCATGCTACAAGTGGCAAAACAACAACAGCGAGCTGATGGTTACTTACAAAGTGATATCGAGCATTGCGCGATTGCACCACAAAGTGTGGATATTGTATTTAGTAATTTAGCGATGCAATGGTGTGAGGATTTATCTGGCGCGATTAAAACATTAATGAATACAGTCAATGTAAAAGGTGCACTTTATTTCTCAACACTTACTACGTTGACATTGCAAGAAGTTAGAGATGCTTGGCAATCTCTTGATAAACACCCTCATGTAAATCCTTTTTTATCGCTTCAAGATATTGAGAAAGCGTGTCGTGGTTTTCATTGTCAATTTTCTACTGAAACAGTCACAGAACAATACGACTCATTACATGCACTTTTTGCTTCTTTGAAGGGCGTTGGCGCTAATTTTGTGCAAGGTGATCGACAAAAAGGGTTAATGACAAGACAAAAATTCCGTGCACTAGAAAATGTGTGGAAAACAGAATCAGGTAAATATTTACTTACCTATCAAATTGTTATAGGAAAAATATCACATGGCTAAGACATGGTTTTTAACAGGTACAGATACAGAAGTAGGTAAAACCGTGGTAAGTAGTGCTCTATTACAATGTGCGGCGCATCAAGGGTATCAAACTGCGGGCTATAAACCTGTTGCATCAGGAAGTGAGTGGCTAAATGAAGGCTTACGTAATTCAGATGCACTTACACTACAAAAATTCAGTACAGTAAAGTTAGATTATCAGCGTGTTAATCCTTACTGTTTTGAAACGCCTACATCACCACATATTGTCAGTCAAAAAATGAGCCAGCCTATTGATTTTGAGGTGATGTCAGAAGGGTTGTCTTACTTAAAGCAGCAAGCTGAATGGGTTTTAGTCGAAGGGGCTGGTGGTTGGTTTACACCATTATCAGAAAACCAATTTTTCTCTGATTGGGTTATCAATGAAAAGTTACCTGTTATTTTGACTGTAGGTGTTAAATTGGGTTGCATTAATCATGCGTTATTAACGCAACAGGCAATTATTCAGTCTGGTTTAACATTGTCGGGTTGGGTTGCGAATGAAGTTGAGCCAGCAGGGCGATATCAGAAAGAGTATCTAGCAACATTAAAACAGCATATTAAAGCGCCATTCTTAGGCAAAATACCCTATTTAAACGAAGTAAAAGAGCATGATTTTACTCCTTACCTCGATCTTTCTTGTTTAAAACTAAGTTGATAGGCCGTTATTAAGTAAATTATAAAAGTCTATTTTTTATACCAATAAAAAAATAAAAAAAATAAATTTCGCCAATTTTGAGGGATATTTTAAGGTAGAAAAAAAGACGTAACCTACCGAGAGATAACAACTTTGTGTAGTTATCCACTATTCCTGTGGATAACCTTGTGTATTACCATTATAAAAATACTCTGAATAGAGAGAATACAAGGCATTGCTAAAGATTGGCGTTATTCTCAACTTTTATTTTTAATTCTTATATATCAATTAATTAAATAAAATCAATAGAGCGAATGGTGTCAGTGTGTCTCTTTGAATAATTCACAAAAAAGGGGGTTGCTTTTTGAAAAAATTCCAGTTCCAAAACTGGGGATAACTTATGCTAATTATTCAGACAAATTTTATGAGATAGAGATTGAAGCTGGATTTTTATCCAGTATCATAAGGAGTGTCAGCGAGGAGAAGAAAATATGAGCAAAGATTTTAAACTGCATTCTGAATTTAAACCGGGTGGTGATCAACCTGCTGCTATTGCCTCACTTTGTGAAGGATTAGATGATGGTCTTGCTCATCAAACTCTTTTAGGGGTAACTGGCTCAGGAAAAACCTTTACGATTGCCAATGTGATAGCCAATCTAAATCGCCCGACTATGGTGTTAGCGCCAAATAAAACATTGGCAGCACAGCTTTATAGTGAAATGAAAGAATTCTTCCCTGAAAATGCAGTGGAATACTTTGTTTCTTATTATGATTATTATCAGCCTGAAGCGTATGTTCCAAGCTCTGATACCTTTATTGAAAAAGATGCTTCTGTTAACGAACATATCGAACAAATGCGTCTATCAGCCACTAAAGCCTTGCTAGAACGTAAAGACGTTATTGTTGTGTCATCGGTTTCTGCTATCTACGGTTTGGGTGATCCTGATAGCTATTTAAAAATGATGCTTCATTTAACGAATGGCATGATAATCGACCAACGTGCCATTTTACGTCGCCTTGCTGATTTACAATATACTCGCAACGATCAAGCCTTCCAGCGCGGTACATTTCGTGTTCGTGGTGAAGTGATAGACATCTTTCCTGCTGAATCTGATGATTATGCATTACGTGTTGAGCTATTTGATGAAGAAGTTGAACGTCTTTCACTGTTTGACCCTTTAACGGGGCAAATTCACTACAATGTGCCCCGTTTTACCGTTTATCCTAAAACGCACTATGTCACCCCGCGTGAACGTATTCTTGAAGCGATGGAAGAAATCAAAAAAGAACTCGCAGAAAGACGCAAAGTGCTTTTAGCTAACGATAAACTGGTAGAAGAGCAACGCGTGACACAGCGTACTCAATTTGATCTCGAAATGATGAACGAGCTGGGATATTGCTCCGGTATCGAAAACTATTCCCGTTATTTGTCAGGTAGAGGTCCCGGTGAGCCACCTCCAACTTTGTTTGATTACCTTCCTGCTAACGGTTTATTAGTGATTGATGAATCACACGTTACTATTCCTCAAATTGGTGGAATGTATAAAGGCGACCGTTCACGTAAAGAAACCTTAGTTGAATATGGCTTCCGTTTACCTTCCGCGCTTGATAACCGCCCATTACGTTTTGAAGAGTTTGAGGCATTAGCACCACAAACAATTTATGTTTCAGCAACGCCGGGTAAATATGAGCTTGAAAAATCGGGTGATGAAATTGTTGAGCAAGTTGTAAGGCCAACAGGCTTACTTGATCCTATTGTCGAAGTGCGGCCAGTTGGCACGCAAGTTGATGATTTACTTTCTGAAATTCGTATTCGTGCAGCAAAAAACGAACGTGTATTGGTGACAACTCTGACAAAACGAATGGCTGAAGACTTAACGGAATATCTTGAAGAGCATGGCGAACGTGTTCGCTATTTACACTCTGATATTGATACTGTTGAACGTGTCGAAATTATTCGTGATTTGCGCCTAGGTGAGTTTGATGTCTTAGTAGGTATCAACTTACTTCGAGAAGGTTTGGATATGCCGGAAGTCTCTTTGGTGGCGATTTTGGACGCTGACAAAGAGGGCTTCTTACGTTCAGAGCGTTCCTTGATTCAGACAATTGGTCGTGCCGCTCGTAACCTAGAAGGTAAAGCGATTTTATATGGCGATAAAATTACTGATTCAATGGCGAGAGCTATAAGTGAAACAGAACGCCGTCGTGAGAAACAACAACAATTTAACCTTGAACATGGCATTGTGCCTAAAGGGTTAAATAAGAAAGTGGGTGATATCCTTAAGATTGGTCAGCCTTCTCAAGGACGTAATAAGAAGGGGCATAAAGCAACGGATATTCATGAAAATTATCCATTGTTGTCGACGGCTGAATTGGAAAAAGAGATCCAACGTTTAGAAGCTGAAATGTATCAATATGCAAAAGATCTTGAATTTGAGAAAGCAGCGAGCACTCGTGATAAGTTGCAAGCATTACGCGCTCAATTTATTGCTAACTCTTGATCAGAGAAATTAAGCTCACAAATTGATAAAGGGATATCCGTATTTTACAGGGATTATCCCTTTTTATCTTCTATCTTCCATTTTTTGCCTTGTTTGATATTCCCTTAATGGCGTTCAACTGTTTAAATACCACAACAAACAAAGCGTCAATTATTTACAAAGATAAAAAAGACATTAAGGACAGTGAATGAGTGGTTATGTTTATGCAGGGTTTCCCAGCTCTGTAGGGGTAATTCTTGGTGTTATTCTTCTTATTATGCTTTTTAAATGGCTACGTAAATTTGCTGTACAAGATAGTGAGTTGCAAAAACCATCAACAGCAGGGCAGGAGCCCATTTTATCTGAAGCAGAAAATACGTCAGCTCAGTTGTTGCCCAATGAATGGGGGTTATATGTTGCAGCGCCTTATGCGGTAATGAATGAATGGGCATATAACGAATACAATCAAGGTAAAGATGATGGTGGATTATCAGCTGGTTGGGGAATTAACGACCGTTGGGATTTAGTTTATCAACTATTTTGGTTGCTCACTCAAGGCCACACTAATGATTTTTATCAGCTACGCGACCAAATTTTAGATGGCAAAGAAGACGATGTTCAGTCATTAAAAAATGATATTTTGCTTTCTGAGTTAACTGAACACGATAAAAACGAGCGTTTATGGCAAATCGATATGATGAGCACAAATCGCATGAATATCCAGAATGTGAAATATCTTATTTGGGATCTCTGCCGTTTTAACAAGCTCTGTTTAGAAGGTTGCCAACAAGGTTATATTACTCAACAAGAAGCCCAAACATGGTCATTAATGAGCGCATCAATGTTGCGTCGAATTTATGATGGTTGGGAAGATATGTGGAGAAACTTTATTGCCGCTCGTTGGTTTTGGGCAAGTGGTGATCAAGATTGGGTATCTTCTCATCAAGCTTTTACGGATGTTATACAAAATATTCTAAATGCTGAAGATACACTGGCAACAGAAGAAAATTGGATCATGGATTTACCGCCATTAGATTTAATGTCGTTTTCTCGTACTGTTGCAGGCCTTGGTCTGATGAAAAATGATGTACCAATGACACTTGATGAAATTGAAGAAGCAATTAGCCAGCGTATTACATTAAAGCAGCTTAATAGCTAATAACGCGCTGAAAGCCAATAGCGACATTGCTTTTTATCGACAAAAAAACCGCACTTGCTGTTTATTGCAGATGCGGTTTTTTTATGAAAGTAGGTAATTAAATCCTATTTAACAGCTTGAGGTGATGCATTACGTTGTCCTAATTGCTGCAACGTTAACTCAATAGCTTTGCCTAATAGATGGCGGTCGTGACGATAAGGAATATCTTTGGCTTCTAATTGCGCTTGTACAATTAATCGCCCTTTCATCGATTCATATTGAGTTTCAGGGCTAATAATCACCGCGTCTATTGTTTGTAAACCAATATAATTCTCCATCATGGCGATTTTATCAGACATCGTCATACTGGCAGCAGCAGGGCTTAGCTCTTTACCTAAATTACCAATGTAAATCGTTGTTGCACTGCTGCGGCGTAATGCTTGCGCAAGTTCTGGCAGTAATAACAGAGGCATTAAACTGGTAAAAAAGCTACCCGGACCAATTAAGATCAAATCTGCTTGTTCAATTGCTTCAATGGCTTCTCGTGTAGTTGGGACTTTAGGGTAGAGATCAAGCTTTTGGGGGATCTTAGGCAAAATATCAACATTGACTTCACCATAAATCTCATTTCCTTGGTCATCTATCGCCATAAGATCAACGGCTTGTTCAGACATAGGAATAAGGTGAGCATTCACTCTTAATAATCCACGAATAAGATTAATAGCTTCTAAAGGACGAACACTTAAGTTATCGAGTGCTTTAAGCATTAGATTACCTAAATTATGTCCTGCTAGTTCACCTGTACCAGAAAAACGGTATTCAAACATCGCAGAAGCAACAGAAGGCTCAGTAATTAACTGATTAATACAATTGCGCATATCTCCCCACGCAATCCCTCCTTCTTCTTGGCGAATACGGCCAGTAGAACCGCCATTGTCTGTTGTTGTAACAATACCAGTAAGACGAGAGCCTAAGTAGGAGAGTGCTGAAAGCACACGTCCAAGGCCATGACCACCACCAAGGGCAACAACACGATCTAAATCACTTAGCGTGCGATTTCGCATATTTGTTCTACTCATCTTTAAAAATTTGCCGCTAATTTATCACAATTAAATTTTAAGCCTATGATCACGACGTGATTTCATCACATTCTTAGTTTAATTTTACTTTTGATAGCTTAATATTTAATCAATGAAAGTGTTTTTACTTATGTTATTAGAGTGACTAAAGTGTCGTAAGTCGTTGTATTATAAATTATATAGCGAAAACATTATTCGCTTTTTACAAAATTAGCAGGTAGAATCCACAATAAATATATAGGTATTAGAAACCTGTGAAAAACAGGTAAAGATTAACTCCTAGCCTTAACGTCTAAGTCGTGTGTTTACAAGATATGATGTTCTGGCCGTGACGAAACAAGTCACCAGGGTGCAAGGTAGAAATGCCCGCATCTCCCGATTTGGAAAGGTGTTACTATGCAACAACTCATTGATGCGTTTTCCCGCAAATTTTTCTATTTACGTCTTTCAATTACAGACGTGTGTAATTTCCGTTGTACTTATTGCCTGCCTAATGGTTATAAGCCTAACGGTCATAAATCATTTCTTTCATTAAATGAAATCAGCAGATTGACACAATCTTTTGCCGCGTTAGGGACAGAAAAAATTCGTCTAACAGGTGGCGAGCCTACAATGCGTCGCGATTTTACTGATATTATCGCAACCATTAAAGAAAATTCGGCTATTAAAAAAATCGCAGTAACAACCAATGGCTATCGATTATCCCGAGATGTTGCACAATGGCGTGATGCGGGTTTAAGTGCAATTAATGTGAGTGTTGATAGCCTCGATCCTCGTCAATTTCACGCTATTACTGGACAAGATAAATTTAGCCAAGTGATGGAAGGTATTGATGCTGCATTTACTGCGGGTTTCGAAAAAGTCAAAGTTAACGTTGTGCTAATGCGCAATGTGAATGATAAAAACCTCCCTGATTTTCTTAATTGGATCAAAGACAGACCTATCCAACTGCGCTTTATTGAATTAATGGAAACTGGTGACGGTAGTGATATTTTCAACCGCTTTCATTTATCTGGTGAAGTTATTCGCCAACGCTTACTCAATGAAGGTTGGTTACAAATTCCTCGCGCTCGTAGTGACGGGCCTGCTCAAGTATTTACCCATCCTGATTATCAAGGTGAAATTGGTCTGATCATGCCTTATGAGAAAGACTTTTGTTTAACTTGTAACCGTTTACGCGTTTCCGCTATTGGTAATCTCCATCTTTGCCTATTTGGTGAAAATGGTATTCCTCTACGCGACTTACTTGCTGATGATAGTCAACAAGAAGCATTACAACAGCGTATTCAGGGTGGTCTTCTTCATAAACGAGAAACCCATTTTCTTCATCAAGGCGATAGCGGTATTACACCGAACTTATCTGTTATTGGTGGGTAGTTTTTCGCTCTGTTATTTCGTTAATTTCAGGAGTTGTGCATGTCTCAACTAACTCATATTAATGCTGCCGGTGAAGCTCACATGGTGGATGTTAGCGCTAAAGCTGAAACAGTGCGAGAAGCGCGTGCTGAAGCCTTTGTTGAAATGTCAGCAGAAACATTAAGCATGATCACCGAAGGCAAACATCATAAAGGTGATGTATTTGCGACGGCAAGAATTGCAGGAATTCAAGCAGCAAAAAGAACATGGGAATTAATTCCGTTATGCCATCCACTGTTATTAACTAAAGTTGAAGTGCGTTTAGAAGCACTGACTGAATCTAACCGTGTACGCATTGAATCTGTTTGCCGTTTAACGGGTAAAACAGGCGTTGAAATGGAAGCATTAACTGCGGCATCAGTAGCAGCATTGACCATCTATGATATGTGCAAAGCTGTTCAAAAAGATATGGTGATTGGGCCTGTACGTTTATTAGAAAAAACAGGTGGCAAATCTGGTCACTTTAAGGTGGAAGCATGATTAAAGTTCTCTTTTTTGCTCAAGTGCGTGAATTAGTCGGCGTTGATTCTCTTGAATTAGATTGTGAATACCACACGGTAGACGATTTACGTAAAGCATTAATCACCAAAGGTGAACGTTGGTCACTCGCCTTAGAAGACGGCAAGTTACTCTCTGCGGTAAACCAATCCTTTGTTCAAGGATCTCACGTTATTAATGATGGTGATGAAATCGCCTTTTTCCCGCCTGTTACAGGAGGATAAGATGAGTGCATCAACTCGTATTTCAGTACAAACTGAAAATTTTAGCGTTGGTGATGAATACCAATGGCTTTCAGAGTGCGACAGTGATGGTGCTGTCGTGACATTTACTGGTAAAGTTCGCAATCATAATCTCGGTGATGAAGTGAGTACGCTCACGCTTGAACATTATCCGGGAATGACTGAAAAAGCACTGACAGATATTGTAAACGAAGCCCGTTCTCGCTGGCCTCTACAGCGTGTAAGTGTTATTCACCGCGTAGGAACTTTGCATATTGGTGAAGAGATAGTGTTTGTCGGTGTAACCAGTTCTCATCGTAATAGCGCTTTTGAATCCGCCGAATTTATTATGGATTTCTTAAAAACACGCGCACCATTTTGGAAAAAAGAAGGACTTTCTGAAAATAACGATAGATGGGTTGATGCCCGTCAAAGTGATTATGACTCAGCCGAGCGCTGGGAATAAATCATTACACTCAATTTAATGCTACAAAACTTTACCTCAATTTATTTTATGATGACATTTCATACAGTTTATTTCATGGAAATGTAAAATCAGTGTGATAAAATTAAATTCTAATGAGTCCATAATGGACTCTTTACTGAAATAAACGTTATCGTTAAACCTAACGTTATCACTATGATTAAAGGGTAATCATCATGGATCGATTTTCACGTTCAAATGATTCAATCGTACAGCGCACAGGTTCAGGCCTACAAACCTTTATGGCTCAGGTTTATGGTTGGATGACTGTAGGTCTGTTATTAACTGCGTTTGTTGCATACTACGTTGCATCAAGCTATGCATTACAAGAAATGATTTTTTCTAGCAAGGTCGTCTTTTTTGGTCTGATCATTGCTCAATTAGGGTTAGTTTTCGTGTTATCAGGTATGGTTCATAAGATGAGTGGTGCAATGGCAACCTCATTATTTATGCTCTATTCCGTGTTAACAGGTGTGACTATCTCAAGCGTATTACTGGTTTATACCGCATCTTCAATTGCGAGCACCTTCTTTATTTGTGCGGCAATGTTCGGTGCATTAAGTGTTTATGGTTACACCACTAAGCGTAGCTTAACGGGTATGGGTAGCTTCCTGTTTATGGGACTTATCGGTATCATTATCGCTTCTATCGTTAATATCTTTATGCAAAGCTCAATGATGAGCATGGTTATCTCTTACGCTGGTGTGTTAATTTTTGCAGGTTTAACTGCTTATGACACACAAAAATTAAAAGATATGGGTAATGAGATTAACCAAGAAGATAAAGAAAATATGCGCCGTTACTCAATTATGGGTGCATTAACGCTTTATTTAGATTTCATCAACCTGTTCTTAATGTTACTGCGTATTTTAGGCGACCGTCGTTAATTTTAACGATATTTACGGATAAACGTAGTTTAAAAACAGCATAAAAAATAAATCCCATAACTTTATAAGTTGTGGGATTTTTTTATACTTAATTTTGTGGCTAAACATAATCAAACTCGGACTAGAGGGAAGTTTAACTATCTCTCAACCAAGGTGTAATAGTTAAACCGACTAAAGTGCCTTCAGGACTCAATAATCGAGTAACTGTTTGTCCCCAAGGTTCAACGCGATTATCAACCAGCAGTTGATAGCCTTTTTGTTTTAGAGTCTCAGTCGCACTATTAATATCTTCCACTTCAAACTCAACCCAATATTGTGGCACAGGCAGAGAGTCAGCCCATTGATTATTACCGAAGCAAGACATTGCTGCTTGCTCTAAAGGCCACAGAGCAAAATGTTTAACACCTTTTAATTCACCTTCTGATGTTGATAAATAATCACTATTACCTTCCATGGGTTTTAACGGCAAATTAAGCGTATCTTTATAAAATAGCTGACTTTGTGCATTATCATGTGTAATTGGACCAAAGCCAGCAACAAAGAGAATGTTAATACCAGAAATAAAAGGAGTCATAATAGTTCCTCTAGAGTAATTGCTATTACTTTAAGCAATCTTCCTTTGAAAAAGATAATATGCAAAAGTACCTGTGCCTGCGGCAATCACCAATAAAGGCCATAAACTGTGCCATATAACGGTGATATCGGCATTTTTAAGGTAAATCTGTTTTGTGATATCGGTGAAATGACGAATTGGGTTTATCCATGTGGCATGTTGTAGCCAAACGGGCATATTTTCTACAGGTGAAATATAACCCGATAATAAAACCGCAGGCATCATGAATACGAAGACACCAATAAAAGCTTGCTGTTGGGTCGAACTTAATGCCGATATTAATAAGCCAAAACCCACCAGTGATAAG
Organism: Proteus sp. ZN5; assembly: GCF_011046025.1. GTDB lineage: Bacteria > Pseudomonadota > Gammaproteobacteria > Enterobacterales > Enterobacteriaceae > Proteus. The sequence continues at coordinate 3,481,324 of NZ_CP047639.1, read as the reverse complement.
CCATAAATAAGCATGGTAAAGTAAAACAGGACTAGTGAACCTGAAAATGGAATTTGATAACCGAATATCCCAATAATTAATACGATGGTGCCTTGAACAGCAGCCACAATCATTGCTGGAACCGCTTTACCGACAAAAATTTGCCATGTTGATAGTGGCGAAACTAACAGTTGATCTAATGTGCCTTGTTCGCGCTCTCTAGCAACAGAAAGTGAAGTAACTATCATCACGCCAATGGTAATAATCAACGCCACTAAAGAAGGCACAATAAACCATTTGTAATTTAAATTCGGGTTATACCAATTGCGAACAACAAGTTCTGTTTTATTCAGTAAAGAAGGTGTATTACCTGCTAATTCAGTTTGATAATTTTGTACGATTTGTTGCACATAATTAGCGGCAATTTGCGCACTATTAGAATTTCGACCATCTAGGATTATTTGCAATTTAACAGGAATATGGCTTTCTAGATCAGCACTAAAATTCTGCGGAAAACGAACTAATAAAAGCGCTTTACGATTATCAATAGTCTCTTTTATTTCATGTTCATTTTTAAGCAAAAGAGTTTGAGAGAATGCACTCGCTTTGGCGATACGTTGGGTTAACTCAATAGATTGTTTACCATTGTCCTCATCAAAAATGGCAATAGAGGCATTGGTAACATCTAACGTCGCGGCAAAAGGGAATAAGATCATCTGAAAGATAACCGGCATTATTAAAATAATACGCGTTTGAGGCTCTTGTAATAATGACTGTAACTCTTTCATTATCAGGGTGAGAAGGCGATAAAACATAAAAGCTCTCCCTTTAATCTAATCGACGACGTGTTGCTAACGCCGTTAATCCAATAAAAAATATCGCCGATACAATTAATAGCCACATATCTAGCATCAATATCAACGGAATATCGCCAGCTAAAAATAGCGTTTGCAAACTACTCACAAAATAACGCGCAGGAATAAAATAGGTCACCACTTGAATAAAGATGGGCATACTATCAATTTCAAAAACAAAGCCTGATAACATAATTGCGGGTAAAAACGCGGCATTCAGTGAAATCATCGCAGCATTAAATTGATTACGCGTTAGCGTGGAAATAAGCAATCCCATACCTAAAGCGGTAGCTAAAAAGAGCGAGGTGATCCCGCCTAAAATCCACAACGATCCTCGATAAGGTACGCCAAGGACAAACACGGTGACTACCATACATAACACCATGACAAAACTGCCTAACACTTGGTAAGGAATAAGCTTTGAAAGTAAGAGTTCTGTGCGTGTTATTTGAGTGGAAAGTAGGGCTTCCATAGTGCCTCTTTCCCATTCGCGAGCAATCACTAACGAGGTAAGAATAGCTCCCACTACGGTAATAATAATAGTGACAGCACCCGGAATAATATAGTACTGGCTAATTGCTGCGGGGTTAAACCAATAGCGAGGCTCTATTTCAATTAATGGCGTAGTATCAATCCCTTTACTGATAGCTTGTTGTTGCAACCAAATTTGCCAAACCCCTTTGGTATAAGCTTGCACAAAGTTTGCGGTATTGGGCTCACTGCCATCGGTGATCACTTGAATAGGGGCTTTAGTATCTTGTCGAGCGAGTAATTCGGCAAAATTAACGGGAATAACCACAATGCCTCGAATTTGCCCTGCTTGCATTTTATCAATTAATAATTGTCGATTATCGCTAATAGTTGCATTGATATACGGTGAATTTGTGAAGGTATAAACTAACTCTTGCGCTGGTTGGCTTTGTTGATTAGTTAAAATACCAATATTTAATTTGCTTGAGTCTAAATTGATGCCATAACCAAAGATAAACAGCAAAGTAAGTGGGATAACAATAGCAATTAAGGCACTACTGGGATCACGAGTAATTTGCTTGGTTTCTTTTAAGCACAGTGCGTATAAACGTCGCCAAGAAAAGCGGGCATGAGATGATTGAGCTGAATTACGCATGTTTTTCGCTCCCTTTATCATTTTCACTTTCAAGTTTTTTATCGTAATCTAGCACTAAACCAATAAAGGCATCTTCCATTGAAGGGGTTGGATTATCGTCACTGGCAACCATTTTTTTGAGTGAATCAGGCTCGCCAGCAGCAATGATTTTCCCGCGATAAACCAAACCAATACGATCACAATATTCTGCTTCATCCATAAAGTGAGTGGTAACCATCACGGTCACTCCTTTATCAACCATGCCATTAATATGTAGCCAAAATTCTCGTCGCGTTAGTGGATCAACGCCTGATGTGGGCTCATCTAAAAAGAGAATATCAGGTTCGTGCATTAATGAGCACGCAAGAGCAAGGCGCTGTTTATAACCTAAAGGTAAGGTTTCAGTGATTTGATTTACCATCGGCTCTAAGCCAAAGGCTGTTATCATATCGTTGATTTTATCTCGCTGTTGTTTGCCATGTAAGCCATAGACACCAGAGAAGAATTTCAAATTTTGTCCCACTTTTAAATTGCCATAAAGTGAGAATTTTTGTGCCATATAACCTAAATGTTGGCGTGCTTTACCTGAGCTTTCTTTTAAATCCATACCTAACACAAGCGCTTTACCGTTAGTGGGGACTAATAAACCACACATCATTTTGAAGGTTGTTGACTTACCAGCACCATTAGGACCCAATAAACCAAAAATTTCACCTCGTTTAACTTGGAAATCAACGTGATCGGTCGCTGCAAATTGACCGAACATTTTGGTTAACTGTTGTGCTTCAATTACCGTTTCATTAGGTGCAGGAGGGATCTGCGGCATAATTTCAGCTAATTCAGATTTATGAAAAGGACCTCCACCTAATAAATCTATAAAAGCATCTTCAAAGCGCGGTGTTGCAGGAATAAGCTTCGCATCAGGTTTACCCAAAGCGTTCAGTAATTCAGTTTGATTACTCTGTTTTTTCAAGATCAAACGAACGGATTGTCCTTGAATAACGCCATCAGTGACTTGAGGTTGAATAATTGCTTGTTGCAATACTTTTCTACGCTGATGACCTTCAACATTGAGTAGAAAAGAGCGACCTGCCATTTTTGCTGTTAGATCTTGAGGAATGCCACTGTAAAGCAGCTCTCCTTTGTTAAGTAAGAGAATGTTTTTACATTGCTCAGCTTCATCAAGATAAGAGGTGCTCCATAGTATCAACATACCATCGCTGGCCAAAGCATGTACCATTTGCCACAGTTCACGGCGTGCAATGGGATCGACTCCCACGCCTGGCTCGTCAAGAAGTAGAACTTTAGGGTTACCCAATAAAGTACAAGCAAGACCCAGCTTTTGTTTCATCCCCCCTGAAAGATTGCCTGCTAGGCGAGATGTAAAACGAGTGAGATCGGTAAAGGTGAGCAGTTGGTGATACACTTTTTTGCGCTCATCGCCGACAACATTTTTTAAGTCAGCATAAAGATTGAGGTTTTCTAATACCGTTAAATCTTCATAAAGACCAAATTTTTGTGGCATATAGCCAAGAATAGCTCTGACATCAACACTCTGCTTTTGCGGATCCATTCCTAAAATATGAATATCACCCGCATCAGGCTTTAATAAACCTGCAAGCATACGGATTAAGGTTGTTTTGCCTGCACCATCTGGGCCAACTAAACCTGTTACAGAGCCACCTGTAATGGTGGCTGTTAATGACGAAACCGCAGGGCTTTCTAGCCCTGTAAAGCATTTCTCAACACCTTGAAGTTGGATAGTGTAATCAGTGTGTTCCATTTTTCCTCCCCACTTAATGAGAGGAGGCAAATTTTAAGGTGACAGGCATACCTTGGCGCAATGCGTCATCAGCATCCGTTACTACCACTCTGAGACGATAAACTAAATCCGTTCTTAACTCCGGTGTTTCAACACTTTTTGGGGTAAATTCGGCTGTTGGTGAAACAAATCCAATCGTACCGTGATAAGGCTTATCTTTACGCCCATCGGTGTATAGATAAACTTCTCGATTAGGAACGGCTTCGCTTAAATGAGTTTCGCTGATATAAGCTCTGACCCAAACAGGGTTAGTTAATGACACCGTAAATACAGGGCTTCCAGCGGATAACATGGTGCCGGGTTCTACAGCGCGAGTTAATACCGTACCTTGTGATGGCGAAATTAATTGTGTGTCTTGGAGGTTTAATTCAGCTTGAGCAACGGCGGCTTTAGCTTGCATAACTTGGCCTTTCGCTGCATCAATGTCTTCTTTCCGATAACCATTTTGATACTGATTTAGCTTATCTTGTGCCGCCTTCAATGCCGCTGCTGCTTGATTGCGATTATTTCTTGCACTATCTAAATCATTGGCTGAAATGACTTTTCGGTTAGCAAGATCTTGCTGGCGTTTATAAAAATTATCTGCATATTGCCAAGCTGCTTGCTTTAATGACACATCAGATTGCGCTTGTGCGATTTCTTCAGTGCGATAGCCCGCTTCCATTAAAGCGAGCGAAGCAATTGCACTATCACGCTCACCATAAGCTTTATTGAGTGCATTGCGATAGGGCGCATCATCAAGCTTGCCTAATAATTGCCCTTTTTGGACAGGAGCACCTTCATCAACTTGTAATGTGTCTAATCTTCCAGCAACACGAAAACTAAGGTTGACTGTACGTATATCGACATTGCCATAGAGTACTAATTCAGACTCTTTGTTTTCTTCGTAATAATAGATACCTGCAACAATACCGATAATAATCATTAAGATAATAAAGAAACTGACTTTTTTAGTTTTCATAATAACTCTATTTATACGTGATGGGTGTTAGTGTAAATCTCTCTTAATCCGTTGAGTAACAAAGTAATATGAGTTTTTAAGGTGTTGGAGATAATCTGATACTCATTTTTACCAATTCTATCCCATCCAGTTTGTCTTAGGATAGTTTCCCTAACTAAACGAAATGATAACACTTCTCCCAATATAGCGTGAGTATGTAACATCGTTGTAGGCAGTGTTGCATCTAAGCCAATATAGATAGCTAATAGCTTGTTTACACGCGTTAAAAGAGGGGATAGCGCTTGCTGGTGGATCAAGGAATATGCTTCGGTTGGAACAAGCTGCTCTCTTGCCATAATGCGGCTAAGATGAATATTGGCTTTATCAAGCACCAGTTGAGCATATTGTAAAAAGCTATCTGTAATAAGCGTTTGCAGTAATGGGAGATGTTCTGCTGGATTAGGTCTCTCAAGAAATTCGTCAAGAATGGCAACGGTAGGCTCAAAATCAAGGCGAATAAGATCAGCAATATGTTGTGCGACGGCGAGATATAACCCTTCTTTGGAACCAAAATAATAAGCGATAGCGGCAATATTTTGTTGAGCAGCTTGTGCAATTTGGCGTGTTGTGGCGGCATCAGGCCCATTTTTACCAAAGATCTCACATGCCGCTTCCAATAATTGTCGTTTTGCTAGTTCACCACGCGTCGTCTTCTGTTGGGTGTCTGACATAATAGAAGATACCTTACTTAAGTAAAATGTAACAAAACCAATGATATTAAAAACAGCGATAACAAGGCGTATTATATTAGATGATATTGAACAATAGGGAAAATTTGTGATAAATAATCGAGTAAAGGTGATGTGTAATAAAAAAAGTGCAATCTATTATTGAAAATTATTTTTGTATTCTGAATACAGCAAAAACTGTTAGAATAGGGGTTATTAGGTTAACCTAACAAGATTCATTCTCTTTCATTGCTGTCTATATCGAGAAATGATACCACCTATAGAGTAATATTACCTATAGATTGACAGTATGAAAGCCCGTCATTTTAATTTCAATCACCGTGTTATACGTTCTGGTTGTAGGAGACTACTGTTTTGACCGATTTTACATCGCTTGGTTTAAGTGAGGCGCTTCTCCGCGCTATTGATGAACAAGGGTATAAAACCCCAACCCCTATTCAACAGCAGGCGATTGAGCCGATTTTGGCGGGTAAAGACGTATTAGCGAGTGCTCAAACGGGTACAGGTAAAACAGCAGCTTTTACATTACCAATCTTGGAAAAACTGTCTCAATCAGCAGAAAAAATAAAAGGCCGTCAACCCGTTAAAGCGCTGATTTTGACACCAACGCGTGAGCTAGCGGCTCAAATTGCTGAAAACGTAAAAGCGTATAGCCGTTATATTCCAATTCGTTCGTTAGTCGTTTTTGGTGGAGTAAGCATTAACCCACAAATGATGAAATTACGCGGTGGTGTTGATGTACTGATTGCAACACCGGGACGTTTACTCGATCTTGAACATCAAAATGCGGTTGATCTTTCTCGCGTTGAAGTTTTAGTGCTTGATGAAGCTGACCGTATGTTAGATATGGGCTTTATCCACGATATTCGCCGTGTAATTAATAAATTACCGAAAAAACGTCAAAATTTACTATTTTCAGCGACATTCTCTAAAGAGATCACTGGCCTTGCCAATTCGCTATTAAATGATCCGGTGAGTATTTCTGTTGCACCAAGAAACTCAGCCGCAGAATCTGTTGACCAATATGTACATTTAGTTGATAAAAAACGTAAAACTGAGCTGTTATCACATTTAATTGGTTTGGAAAATTGGTCTCAAGTGCTGATTTTTACCCGTACTAAACATGGTGCGAATAAACTTGCTGAACATTTAAATGCAGATGGTATTAAATCAGCCGCTATTCACGGCAATAAAAGCCAAGGTGCAAGAACTCGCGCATTAGCTGATTTTAAAGATGGCAAATTAAAAGCATTAGTTGCAACAGATATTGCTGCTCGTGGTCTTGATATCGACCAACTGCCATATGTCGTCAATTTTGAATTACCGCAAGTTGCAGAAGATTATGTTCACCGTATTGGTAGAACAGGTCGCGCAGCCGCAACGGGCAAGGCTATTTCATTGGTTTGTGTTGATGAACATGGTTTATTAGCCGATATTGAACGTTTATTAAAACGCGAAATTCCACGTTTAGCATTGGAAGGTTACGATCCAGATCCTTCAATTAAAGCAGCACCTTTGCATAAAAAACCAAAGAATAATGCACCACGTAGAAGTGGTGGTCGTGCAGATATTCGAGGTAAAGACAATCGTAACAATAGTCGTAAAGATGGTGATAGTGAAGGCAAAGAGTCTGGACGTAATAAAAGCAAAGAAAACTACCGTAATAAAGATGGCTCTCGTACTGGAAAATTAGGGCCTCGTCGTTCACGTAAAAGTGATGAAGGTAGTGATAATCAAAGCCCTTGGTCAAAAGCTAGAAAAGAGTTTTGAGGTTAAAAAGTGCGAGTTTTATTAGCGCCAATGGAGGGGGTTTTAGACCCCCTTGTGAGAGAGTTACTCACCTCGATTAACGATTACGATCTCTGTATTACAGAGTTTGTACGAGTTGTAGATTCATTACTGCCAACGAAAGCGTTTTACCGCTTATGCCCTGAATTGCAGACAGAAAGCCGTACTAAAAGTGGCACGCTTGTACGGGTGCAATTATTAGGACAATACCCGCAATGGTTGGCTGAAAATGCCTTTAGAGCCGTTTCTTTAGGCTCTTGGGGGGTTGATTTAAACTGCGGATGCCCTTCAAAAACAGTCAATGGTAGTGGTGGTGGCGCTTCACTTTTAAAACAGCCAGAAACGATTTATCAAGCAACAAAAGCAATACGTGATGCAGTGCCTTCAGAGTTGCCTGTATCTGTTAAAGTGAGGCTTGGCTGGGATTCTTCTGCGTATAGCCATGAAATTGCAGATGCTGTGGTGCAAGGTGGCGCTACAGAAATCACCATACATGGCAGAACAAAAGAAGATGGCTATAATGCCGAAAAAATTAATTGGCAGGCGATCGGTGATATTCGCCAAAGGCTTTCAATCCCTGTAATTGCTAATGGTGAAATTTGGAACCGTGAAGATGCCTTAGCCTGCTTAGCCACAACAGGTTGCGATGCGATAATGATTGGTCGCGGTGCAATGAATACTCCTAATTTAAGCCGTGTTGTAAAAGGCATAGAAGCGAGAATGCCTTGGCAAGAGGTGATTGAATTATTAAAACGCTATGTTCGATTAGAAAAGCGTGGAGATACGACGATTTATCATGCGTCACGTATTAAGCAGTGGTTTAGCTATTTACGCAAAGAATATCCAGAGGCAGACGAGTTATTTAGGCAAATCAGAACATTAAAAACGTCGCCAGAAATTGCAGTTGCAATAGAGACTCTGTAGTTTTAAAAATAATCTTATTCGATAAAAATAGCGCTAATTAATCAGTGCTATTTTTTTTGTTTATTAAATAATAATTTCTCAACTTATCTTAAATATAGTGTTAATTATCTCCAATAATTGGAAAAAATCACTTTTTCGATTTACACTCAATAAGTGACATTTTTGGATATGTTGTTTATATCATGACTATTTTCAGGGGGAAATATGGGAATTATTGCTTGGATCATCTTTGGTCTGATCGCAGGTATTTTGGCGAAATTCTTAATGCCGGGCTCTTATGATATTGGTCTGATATGGACTTGTATTCTGGGTATTGTGGGTGCTGTTGTTGGTGGTGCGATTAGTAATTTTTTTGGCAAAGGTAAAGTTGATGGGTTTAACTTTGGTAGCTTTGTCGTTGCTGTCATCGGCGCCATTGTCGTGCTTTATCTGGCAAAAATCTTCGCAAGTTAATACCTTCACACCCAATAGATATTGATAATAAACCCGCATAATGCGGGTTTACTTTTTTAAACCATCAACGGATTAGTTAGCATTCACAAGGAAGGGCACTTTCAGCACCCCATTGCGCCCAAGAGCCATCATAGAGTGCAATAGATTGGCAACCTAATACGGTTAACGCTAAAAATAAAATTGCCGCAGTCATACCTGAGCCACAAGTAACAATAATAGGCTGTGATAAATCAACACCAGCTTGTTCAAATATCAGCTTTAACTCAGCTTTCTGTTTTAATTGCCCATTAATAACTAACTCATTCCACGGAACGTTTTTACTGCCAGGAATATGTCCACTGCGCAAGCCCGGACGAGGCTCTGGTGCTCTACCATAAAAACGATCAGCTGAGCGAGCATCGATCATCTGTTTTTGCTTAGTCTCTAAATTATCAAGAAGTTGTTGTTTATTGGCATAACGTTGTGCATGACGTTCAACCACAAAAGGAGACTGTGCTGGTACTTTTATTGCCTCACCTTGTTCTGTTGCAAACCCAGCCTCAATCCATGCTTGTAAACCACCAGCAAGAATACGCACATTACGACAACCTAGTGTTGTTAATGTCCACCAACCTCTTGGTGCAGAAAATAAGTTACCTTGATCGTAAATAATAACGGTCGTGGTATTAGAGATACCTAATTGTGTCAATGTTTCTGAAAATAGGGTATCAGAAGGCAACATATGTGGCAGTGATGTAGTTTTATCTGCGACTTCATCAAGATCAAAAAAATGGGCATGTGGAATATGACGCTTAAGGTAAAGCGCTTGATAGTCAATCTGTTGAGTTGGCATTGGTGCGCTGACATCAAGGATCACAAGATCAGCATCATTTTGATGTTCAAATAACCATTGGGGAGTAACAAAATAATCGTATTCCACGGTGCGACCTCATTTATTTAGCAGAATGTGAGCTGTCAGGGATAGCTGGAAATTGCTGTGTAGGTGATGTTTCAGGTTGAGTCTGCTCTGTTTCTATTGGTGTTGTGGAGCGCGTATAGATATTTAAGCCGGCAAGGAAAACACCACCGATAGAACCAAAAGCAAGTAGCGCGATAATCACAATAATTATTTTTTTCATAATGTTCATTTGCAGATGAATGTTGCGCAAAAGTATATCGAGATATGAAGTTGAAACAAGTACTAAGTCGGTTTAATCAACAAATGATAGTGGCTAAAACGTCTTATTTTTAGGCAAAAAAAGGGGGGGATAGATAAATAAACAGGCTATTTATTTTTTATAAATAGCCTGAGTAGAGTTAATGTTGACGTTAATTATTTCAATCAAAGGTTACAGTCAATGATAAGAAAAAATCCCTTAAACTCAGGAGTAAATGAGTTTAAGGGCAAGGGTAACGCAACTTAATTAGGAATATAAAAACCAGAATGTCATTGTTAAGTTCACAATAGCTGCGACAGCCATAGGAATGGCAGTACGTTTAACTATTTGGAAAGGTGAGACATTCGCAATACCTGCAATGGCGACAATGGCGGCAGTAATGGGTGAAACAGTACGGCCAAAGCTGGTCATTATTTGCATTGGTAAAATTAAGGTAATGACATCGACTTTCAAGAAAGCGGCAATTTTGGGTGTTAAGGCTGCAAATGAGAAGAATGCCGCATTACCTGAACCCATTAAAAAGGCCGCTAATGCAAGAATGGCACTCATTACAATGATCATGGCTGCAATACCAAAACCAGCATCTTGAGCGGAGCTAATTAGCGTATCGACGGCACCACTTTTAAGTAAACCATTGGCAAAGAACTCACCAGATACAATTAACGATACCACTAAGACAAATTGCTTACCCATTCCTTCAAAGAACAACATAAAGCTATTCATTACGGCTTTTGCATCGCGTAAGCGAACATATTCAAAAAGAAGTGCAATCACGGTACTAATAATCATCGCTGTGGTGACTTCTAATTTTATATATGGGTGTAGCAAAGGGCTGAAGCCGATAATCAGAATTAAAGGGATCACCGGTAATAAGGCATAAGACAGTGGAATTTTATTGCCTTCTTCTTTTACTGCATCAATGGTTGTTGGGTCAAAAACAAATCCTTCACGTTTATCCCACCAGCGTTGAATAAAGAAATGAGTGATCGCAACGGCAATTATAATAGGAATTGTGATCGGTAACTGGTGCTGAACAAAATAGACGGCTGGTTCAATATCCGCTGTTTTTGCCGCCATAATCACGTTACCAGAGCCGGGGCCATGGTCGATAAATTGGCAGCATCCAATTACGGCTAAAGCGGAAAGTGGACTAATACCAGAACGAATTAATATCGGATACATGGTGACCATTAACAGCATACCTAAACCTGCATGGCTAGGAATAAAAATAACCAAGATTTGAGTAACTAGAAATGAAATCACTAATAATAAGTAAGGCGATTTTATCGCTTTTAATGGTCTTTCAAAAATGGCGAATAAAGCACGACTTGCACCAACGTGTTCCATATAACGAGAGAAACCCGCAATTGCCATTAGTGTTAAACCAAGACCCGCTAGGCGAGAACTCATAATATCCGTAAAGATTTGGAAAACATCAAAATATTTAAATTGAGTAGATTTATTTTCTGGTAATAACGGATTAAGGTCGAGAGATGCAGTTAAGAGCAATAGCAATAACCCGCCGAGTAATAATACTGGCTGAGGTTTATAACCTCGCGCCAGTAAATAAACCACCAACGCTGTTACCAGCGCGGCAATGATTAAACCTGTCATAGTGAATTCCCCGGTAATGATGCAATATTTTTTGTTATTGGTTTAATGCTGAAAAAGCTTGTGTAATATCTGCAATAAGATCATCCGTTGCTTCAAGGCCAACATGTAAACGGACAAAAGGACCATGGCCTTCACGCCAATCAGATGCTGTTCTCGCACCGACAACATTGGCAGGTAAAGCGAGGCTTTCAAATCCTCCCCAAGAAGCACCAATACCAAAAAGCTCAAGCGCATCAATAAATTGCTCTGATTGTTTAGCGGTATATTCTTGTTTAAATTCAATGGTTAATAGACCGTTACTGCCTTTGCAATCACGTTTCCATAAATCATGACGAGGATGATTAGGTAATTCAGGGAACCAGACTTTTTCAACTTCAGGGCGAGTCTCTAACCACTGTGCAATGGTGAGTGCTGATTTACCATGAGCGGCAATACGTTGACCTAATGTCCTCATACCACGAAGAACTAATGCTGCATCATCTGGGCTACTGGCTTGTCCTAATGCTTCAGGTAATGCACCAATTTTTTTCCATGCTTTTTCATTCGCAACCATAATGCCCATCATCACATCAGAGTGACCGCATAAATATTTGGTTGCCGCGATAACAGAGACATCTGCGCCTAATTCCAGCGGGTTATAGAGCCATGCAGAGCCCCAAGTATTATCAACACCGACAGGAATATCTCTCTCATGAGCAATACGGCAAATTTCAGGCAGGTCGAGCATTTCATAAAGTAATGAGCCTGGTGATTCGACAAAAATAAGCTGTGTATTTTGTTGAATTTTTTGTTCAAAATCAGAACCATCTGTTTTAAAGAAACTATAAGCGATATTATTAGGCTCAAGAAAAGCTGATGCAATTTTACGAACAGGCTCATAAACAGAATCCGCAAATAAAACATGTCCACCACTACGGGCATATCCCATAATTGTGACGGCAATAGCGGCTAACCCGGTAGGGAATAACTGAGCTCGATAGCCGCCTTCTAATTCGGTTACTAAAGCCTCAAGGGCAAATGCGGTTTCTGTACCACGCGCGCCGTAGCTTAAAACACGCTCTGTTGCACGACGATCACGAACATCACGCCAACTCTTTATTGAGTCAAAAACGATGGTACTAGCCCTCATTACGGGTGGATTAATGGGACCTGAAGTTTTGATTTCTTGGCGTCCACTGTGTATCAGTTTTGTTTGTTTATTTTGTTTCATTATTAATATCTCCAAATATAGAAATAGAGTTCCCCGGTAATTAAATAAAAGGATTAATTACTGTTTACGCTTATTTTGTTTCTATTATTTATAACAAACTTATTTATTTTTAAAATAGCTATTTTCTAAAAATGATGATCTTCCTCTAACTTTTTAGCATTAATTATTCTAATTAAATCTTAAATAACATTTAAGATTCAAAAGTTATAAGTAATAAATAAAGAGTTATTTATAACTTATTGAATTAGTGTTATTTTTTAATTGATTAGAAATATTTGAAATTAGATTAAAATTATCAAAGTGTTTTTATTGAGATTATATTGCATAAATAAAATAACAATCTAACAAGTCGTTTGATTAAAAAAACGATTTTTTTATTATTCTTTTAACAGGGGAAATAATTATGGGAACCAGCGTTTTTGATTCGGTTTTATTAAAGAATTTATGGTCAACAGAAGAAATGAGAACTATTTTTTCTGATAAAACCAGAATGCAAAATTGGCTTGATTACGAAGCTGCATTAGCGATTGAACAAGCTGAATTAGGATTGATCCCAAAAGACGCCGCAAAAGTGATTGCAGATACCGCGAAACTTGAAAAGCTCGATATGGATTATGTATTAGAACAAGTGCGTCTTACTCGCCATCCATTAGTGCCAACAATTCGTGGTTTAGAACATGCCTGCCCAGAACATTATGGGGAATATGTTCACTTTGGTCCAACAACACAAGATGTTATTGATACAGGTCTTGTTCTACAACTAAAAGATGCTCATCATACTTTTTTACGTGATATCAAAGTATTAGGTCGCGCATTACTTTCATTAAGTGAACAACATCGCAACACACCAATGGTTGGGCGTACATTAGCATTACAAGCTCTGCCAATTACATTTGGCCATAAAACCGCAATTTGGTTAACTGAGTTAGCGCGTCATTATCAACGTCTTAAAGAGATCGAACCTCGCTTATTTGTAGGTAGTGTTGTTGGTGCGGTGGGTACAAAGGCTTCTTTAAGCGATAAAGCTGATGAATTAGAAGCCCGTGTATTAAAACGCTTAGGTTTAGGTGTACCTGAAATTTCATGGCAACCCGCGCGTGATAGATTCAGTGAATATGGCATGCTAATGGGATTAATTAGCGGAACTTTAGGTAAAATTGCTAATGAAATCCTACTATTAGCACATAACGAAATTGATGAGTTATCCGAGCCTTTCAGCAAAGGACAAGTAGGCTCTTCGACCATGCCACATAAACGTAACCCTGCCATTGTGGAAAATGCGGCCTGTGTGAGTAACACCCTAAAAGCGAATCTTTCTGTTTTAACGGATATGATGAAACACCAACATGAGCGTGATGGTGCAATCTGGAAAATGGAATGGAAGATCATGCCTGAAATGTGCCTGATGCTGTCTGTTATTTTCGATAATATGAAAACAGTAATAGGCGGACTGAATGTGCATGTTGAGAAAATGCGTGAAAATATGGATATTCTTGGTGGCTTTATGCTGGCAGAGCGTGTGATGTTTGCACTATCTGATAAAGCCGGTAAACAAACCGCGCATGAAATTGTGTATGAAGCATCAATGTCTGGGCAAGAAGAAGGAATAACCTTCGTTGAAGCGATTAATCGCGATACTCGTATTCGTGATCATATTACTCAAGAAGAGCTTGATGCGCTTTTAGATCCAACGACATATGTCGGTAATGCACCAGCCCAAGTTGATCGTGTTGTCGCACAAACTAAAGCCTCTGGCTGGTTAAATGACTAAGTGACTTAATTACATCCAACCTTCTTATTATCTAAAAGCCGGTGATATTGCTGGCTTTTTCTTATCTATTTCGAGGTGTTTATGACATTGAGTCAGCAGTTAGCCCAATTTATTACTACAACCACTTTCTCTGATTTACCTGCTCAAGTTGTTAGCCGAGCTAAAATTCATTTATTAGATACATTAGGTGTCGCGCTTGCTGGAAGTGTGCAACAAAGTGCCATTCAAAGTCGTCAAGGTGTAGCTTTTTTACCTGATACCCAAGGCAACATTCCGATTTGGGGAAGTTCGCTAACAGCAAGTACTACGGTGGCGGCACTGACAAATGGTATTGCATCACATGCCTTAGATTTTGATGATACACATACTGATTCGATTGCACATGGTAGCGCGGTATTAACGCCGATTGCTTTTGCATTGGGTGAGTCTATTGGTGCGTCATCAAAAGATATTTTAACGGCATGGGTGATTGGCTGGGAAGTGGCAGCAAGAGTAGGCTTAGCAAGCCATAGTGGATTTCATCAGCGAGGTTTTCACGCCACAGCAATTGCGGGAATTTTTGGCGCAACAGCTTGTGCCGCTTCACTATTAAAGTTAACGCCAGAACAAACTGTGAATGCAATAGGCCTAACAGGAAGCCAAGCAGGAGGTGTGGCAGAATATCTTACTAACAGTTCATCTTCTAAATGCTTTCATGCGGGATGGGCTGCACAATCAGGTATTATCGCAGTATCATTAGCAAAAGGCGGAATGACAGGCCCAGACACAATATTTGAAGGTCGTTATAGCCTTTATCAAACACATGGTATTAAAGAGCAAGCACAACCGGAACAAGTGGCATTAGGATTAGGTGATGTGTGGGAATTTTTAAATGTTTCTATTAAGCCTTATCCGGTATGTCATTTTGCTCATGCAACTGTCGATTGTGGACGTAATTTACTGAAAAAAGGGATCACTGCTGATGATATCGATAGTGTTGAGTGCGTTGTCGATCCGGTAGCAGCAGCTTTGATTTGCGAGCCACCTGAAACAAAATGGGCACCTCAAACCGCGTATGGCGCTAAATTTAGTTTGCCGTGGTTATTTGCTGCGGGCTTTCTAGATAACGCTTTAACGCTCTCTTCATTATTACCTGAAAACCTACAACGGGAAGATATTCAATCATTAGCAAAGCGTGTAAGTTATCGTTATCCCGAAAAAGGGGAGATCCCATTTCCTACCTATTTTCCTGGGTTAATTTTCGTGACATTAAAAAATGGCGAAAAGATCACGGAGAGATTAGACATTCAATATGGTAATCCGAAAAATCCAATGACAGATAAAGATGTGATCAGTAAGTTTTACGATAATGTATCTTTGGCGATAGAAGCAGAACAAGCAGCACAATTAGTTGAAAAAGTGCTGCATTTCGACAATGTCACTATTGCAGAAATAACACAGTTATTGCGTATTAAAGAAGTGATTGATTAAAAATAAAGAAAATAAGATGATGAAGTGAGGGATTGGTTCTATCTACCAATCCTTTTTTATTGTCTTGCACACATAAATTCAGATGTACAAACTACCTTCTCACCAATTTTCACCGTACCTGAAAAGCTAACAATTGTGCGTCGTTGTCGGCGAAATTGGATCTCAATATATAGTTGATCGCCCGCTTTGACCACATCATAAAAACGCGCATTTTTTATACTGGCAAAATAACATTGCTGATCTTCGCCCATTGGTGAAAGGTAGTAATGGGCAAGAACGCCTGAAGCTTGAGCCATACTTTCAAGTAGTAATAAAGGTGGGTAGAACTCACCAAAAACAACCGTATCATTGGTTGTGATATTTTTAATGGCTGTTAATTTGCCATTGGCAAGTTCAGTAGGCTCAGAAATAACGCGATCAATTAATAAGAATGGATAACGATGAGGCAATATTTCCATTATTTCACTGACGGAAATGGGCATATATTTTCTCCTCGTTATGGTGATAGGGCAAACTCAGTTTTACAACAATGGTGGTTATTATTTCATTCTTATTCAATATGGTACAGCATTGACCTGTATTTTAGATGAGAAAATTGAGTTAAACAGATAACAAAGACCAGAATAGGAAAAATCTAGCCTTTGTTATTTCTGAATAAGAATAGTTTATTAATCAAGGCGAGCAATAATTTGGCGTAGATCGTTCATTGCTGCTTCATTTAGAGGCTCTTGCGGTAAAATAGGAGAGCCGACTTCAAAACCTTGAATATTTAGGGATGCTTTAATACATGATGCGAGCGAGTACTTTGTAAACGCTTCATTGATTTGCCACATCTCTTTTTGTATTGCTAGTGCTGTATCAAAATCGCCTTTTGTTGCTAACTCATACAGTTCAACACATTGCTTTGGCAACACACAAGCAGGCCCCGCCATCCAACCTACACCGCCAAGTTTTAACACCAACAATGGAATATGAGCTGAAGCACTAAAGATCTTAACGCGCTCACCAAACGTATTGATCATGGTGAGTAAGCGACCTGTATTGCTTGAGGCATCTTTAATATATTCAATATTAGGGATATAGCTAAGCTCATTGAATAAAGAAATAGGAAGAACATCGCCCAGAAGTCCCGGGTTGGTATAAATTGTCATGGATTTTTCAGGAAAAGCTTCGGCGATAGTTCGGAAATAACCAGCTTGTGCGGTTTCGCTTAACGGGTACATTTTTTGTGAAATCAATACCATGCCATCTACACCTAATTGAGCGTATTGTTCAGCTTGATGACAGGCATCTGCGGTTGAAAAGCCTGCAACACCCGCAATAACGGGAATTCGGCCTGCGGTTTGATCAACTGTAATACGCACTATTTCATTGCGTTGTGCTTGAGAGAGATAAGCGTATTCACCCGTGCTACCTAATGGACTCAAACCATGAACGCCACACGAGATCAAATGTTCGACTAATCGACGCAATGAAGCTTCGAGGATGGTACCTTTTGTTTGATCAACAGGGGAAACAAGGTAAGGAAAAATGCCATGAAATTGGGTCATAATCGGTGTCCTGTTTTAGGGTTTTAATCTTTTATTACTTTGGTTATCAACACGATTTAAGGGTTTTAGGATCGCTACTCTTGTTGAAGTGTAATATCAGCATGATTAATCACTTCATTTTGTTCATTTTTTAATGAATCAAACAGTATTTGGGCTGCTTTTCCAGGGCTGTTGGCATTGAGATACAAGTTATAACTGATAGCAGGTAAAGCCGGTAAGCCTTCTTTTTCGCCTAAAATGCGCAAATCATCACCTGAAAGCTCAATTGAGCGCGCCATAATACCTAAGCCTGCACGTACTGCAGCTCTAGCACCCGAAAGCGTTGTAGCAATATAAGCGATTCGCCAACGAATACCTTGTTGATCAAGGTGATTTATCATCATATCGCGGTATGTGCTGGGTTCATCTAATACAACTAACGGTAAGGGTTCATCAAGATCAAATCGGAAGTGTTTTCCGCAATACCATAAAGAGGGCGAAACTCGTAATACAATTTTGGGATAACCCACATGTTCTTCAGTGGAAATGGCCAAATCCAGCTCGTTGTTTTCTAACATAGACATTAAAAATGGGCTACGTTTAACAATAATTTCCATGATAAGGCGAGGATAGGCTCCAGAAAAACGCGCGAGAAGATCAGGTAAAATCGTGTTTGCCGTATCATCTGGAGAGCCAATTTTTAAGATCCCATCAATTTCTTCATGCATCAATGAAAGACAGGCTTCATCATTCAAACGCAAAATACGGCGAGCATAATTAAGCAGTTGTGTACCTGCTTCTGTCAGTGTTTTGTTTCGCCCTTGGCGAGCAAACAGCTCTTTGCCTATTAGCGATTCAAGTCGTTGCATTTGCTGGCTTACGGCAGATTGTGTACGACAAACAGACTCAGCCGCCGCTGCAAAGGTATTTCCATCGACAACAGCAACAAAGGTTCGAAGCAAATCAAGTTCTAAGTTAAAAATAGGGCGCTTTGCAGAAGTCATTATAGGTATCTCTTAACTGGTGTTGTGTTTAATAAAACCAATAAATCATATTTTTTATAAGACTATTTTAGATGTTACGTAATGAATACTCATACTATGAAGAGTTGAATTAATAATCTATAACAAAGCTCAATAATTTCGAGATGTTATCCATTCTTTGATGAAAAAGGAGAGCAAATGAAGGTAACTACTGATTTTTATACAGTGTTATGAGACAATAGCGCCTTTCTTAAAATCAGTTACAGAGTGGTTATGTCCCTTTCTCAATCAGTTAAAAATCAAATAAGTCAGTGGTATAAAGCCCTACCTGAGCATATCGAAGGGTTTATTCCGCGTGCGCCACAGCGTGAAATGATAGCTGAGGTGGCTAAGACTTTTTCTGATGAGATGGGACGTCATTTAGTGATAGAAGCCCCAACTGGCGTGGGTAAAACACTCTCTTACCTTATTCCGGGTATTGCTATTAGCCGTGATGAGAAAAAACCACTGATAATCAGTACAGCCAATGTGGCATTACAAGATCAAATTTATAGCAAAGATCTGCCATTACTTAAAAAAATCATTCCTGATCTCACGTTTACTGGCGCTTTTGGTCGTGGACGTTACTTATGCCCTCGTAATTTAGATGCGATTTGTGCAACAGAAGGTGAGCAAATTGACCTTATGTTTTTGCTTGAAGATAAAGTTGATGTGGCGACAAGTGCAGAAAGAGAAATTTGCCTAGAGCTGAAAAATGATTTCACTAGTTTTGGTTGGGATGGTTTGCGTGATCATCATAAACGCGCATTAACAGATAGCTTATGGCGTAAAATCAGCACAGATAAAATGAACTGTTTAGGGCGCAATTGCCAATATTATCATCGTTGTCCTTTTTTTATTGCTCGCCGTGAAATTGATGAAGTGGATGTGGTTATTACCAATCACGCTTTAGTGATGGCGGCAATGGAAAGTGAATCTGTGTTGCCTGATGCTAAAAATTTGCTTTTAGTACTTGATGAAGGGCACCATATTCCTGATGTTGCGCGAGATGCCCTTGAAGTTGAAGGGGAAATAACCTTAGTTGCTCTCAATAATCAGCTTGATAATATCACTCGCCATGTTAGCCAGTATCTAGCGCAATTTATTCCGGTAAGACCACCTAAATTGGCTGATCCTATTCGTTTTGATGCCCATATCGCTAAGTTACGTGAAGCTTATCAAGAGGTTGATACATTTACACGCGCACTATTGCCAGAACGTAGTGAGCAAGATGAATACCTTTTCCCGTTAGGTGAATTGCCTGAACAACTTCTGTTAAGTTGCCAGACATTATTTAAGCTAACAGATGCTTTAAAAATGTTGGGCGAAGCCATTTTAAATGATTTAACAGAGCGCACAGCGAAAGAAGATGTTGTGCGTTTACATCGTGCTATTTTAACTACTAGTAGGATGGTGGGATATTTAGAAAACATGGCAAAACTGTGGCGCTTAGCCACATTAGATCAAACCTCAAAAGCGCCAGTATCCAAATGGTTAACGCGTCGTTACGATAAAAAGCAGTCTCATCTCTATTTTCATTGTGCTGGCATTCGTGTTAGCGAACAACTGACGCAATTGTTATGGAAAAATATCCCACATGTGGTTATTACTTCTGCGACATTACGCTCATTAAATAGCTATTCTCGTATTCAAGAATTAACCGGTCTAAGTGAGCATTTTGATGATCGCTTTATTACGTTATCTTCGCCTTTTGAACATAAAGAGCAGGGTAGATTAGTTATTCCTAAAATGCGTTATGAACCGACCATGAGCCATGAACGTGAACATTTAAAAGAGATGGCGCGTTATTTTCGACACTGCATGGAAGAGAATAACCACAGAGGCCAATTGGTTTTATTTAGTAGCCAACGGGCAATGGAAGGTTTTTTAGAAGAAGTGAAAGATTTGCGTTTGTGTTTATTAGTGCAGGGCGATCAGCCACGCTATCGATTAGTCGAAACACATTGTAAGCGTATTGATGCTGGTGATAATAGTGTGTTGATAGGTTTGCAATCTTTTGCTGAAGGGCTCGATTTAAAAGGCGATTATTTAACGCAGGTGCATATTCATAAAATTGCTTTTCCACCTGTGACAGATCCGGTGATTGTGACAGAGGGCGAGTGGCTTAAATCGCTAAAACGCTATCCTTTTGAAGTACAAAGCTTGCCAAGCGCATCATTTAATTTAATTCAGCAAGTTGGACGTCTTATTCGTAGTCATCATTGTCACGGTGAAATAGTGATTTATGACAGACGCTTGCTAACAAAAAATTATGGTTCGCGTTTATTAACCGCGTTACCTATTTTCCCTATTTATCAACCTGAGATGCCTAAAGAGAAATAAATTTTTATTATTTTATGGAAATTGTACTTTTGTTAGCTATTTACGCTGTTCTAACTTATTTTTGTATATTTATTAAATCGTTATTAATAAATAGAAACTATTTACTATATTTTTTTATTTTTAATAGAAGAAAAATTATATCTTTTGTTTAAAATAATACTGACCATCTTATGGTTAAATATATTTAATCATTTTCTTGTTATTTTTAGGTGTTAATGTATCTAATATTATTAACTTGTATTTTTTATGAATCTTATTAATATTTAGGAAATAAAAATATATCATATTTAAAATATAATAATTAATTCACATAAATTAATATAATTATAACAAAATAAATATTTGTATAATAATATACTTATTTTTATTAATTTAGAAAAAGTGCATATTTTATTTAGATATTATTCATTTGATATTTTTCTAATTATATATTTTTTATTAAACATTACGCAATAATCCTTTTTTTATTTAGTTAAGATAAATGCTCAATAAATTTATAAAAAATAACAAAGCTTGTAGTTAGTTGATTTTTAATCATTTTTTATTCTAATTTGTTTGGTTTTTTATCATTTCTTCATAGGGATGTTTTTATGGAATTATTTTTATTTTGATATGTATCAATAAAATTAATTATATTTAATTAATAAGGTTGTAAGCTGTTTTTTTTTAATTTCTCTTCAGTACAATATCTCTCATAAACACCCTATCACTTATTGAATTAAAAAAATCTCTCCTGATTTTCTTAAATGAAACGATGATTGCTGATAGGGTGTTTTTACATAAAAAATTCATTTCACATTAAATCGATGCTTATCTTAAGTATTGGTTTTTTTATTAATGAAATAATACAAATATTTTTAACAAAAAATAAGTTTCAACTCTTTATATATTATTACCTTTAAACGGTAATTTTATTTATATATTAAAGCAGGAGCATTGTAAAAAATGAAATCTATTCTTCCTACAAAAGAAGAAAGTGACGAGAAATTATTATCTCGGCGCTCTTTCTTTTCATTTGCTGGAAAGGTAAGCCTTGCCGCTGGGGTAACCGCTGTCACAGCGGGATGTGATGGTAATATTTCTGGCGGTACAGGTTGGGTTCCTGAGCAATATAATGCGAAAGGTACTTTTCCGGTTCAAGTAAGAGGTCGCATTCCTATTGATCCTAACAACGTTGCCATTTGTCGTGATGACAAAAAATGTATTTTATGTGGCCAATGCGTTGAAGTATGTGAAAAAGTACAAACCGTAATGGGAAACTATGATTTACCGTTAATTGATAGCGTTCCTTGTATCGATTGTGGTCAATGTACTCTTTGGTGCCCAACAGGAGCAATAACAGAAGTTGATGACACAGATAAGGTTATTCGAGCGTTATTAGATCCAACCTTGCATGTTGTTGTACAAACAGCGCCAGCAACAAGAGTTGCATTAGGTGAAGAGTTTGGTATGCAACCCGGTGAAGACATTGAATTACTTCAAGTGGCGGCACTTAGAAAACTAGGTTTTGATAAAGTTTTTGATACTAACTTCTCCGCTGATTTAACCATTATGGAAGAAGCCACCGAATTACTGCAACGAATTCAAAATAATGGTGTATTGCCTCAATTTACTTCTTGTTCACCAGGTTGGGTTAAATTTTGTGAAATGTTTTACCCTGAATTAATTCCTAATCTCTCCTCTGCAAAATCCCCGATGACAATGCTGGGTTCGATGATAAAAACGTATTACGCCAAAGAACAAGATATCGATCCTAGTAAAATTGTTTCTGTTGCCATTATGCCGTGTACAGCTAAAAAATCAGAAGCAGCTCGCCCTGAAATGAATGGCGCAAGTGTGTTATGGGAAAAACCAGATCTTCGTGATGTCGATATCGTTCTAACAACAAGAGAACTCGCAAGATTAATCAAAAGCCACAATATCGATTTAACTTCACTTCAACCTGCAAACTATGACCGTCTTATGTCTGAATATAGTGGTGCTGGTGCCATTTTCGGTGTAACCGGCGGTGTTATGGAAGCTGCGGTTAGAACCAGTTACTACTTTATTACAGGTGAAAGACCACCAGAACCTCTATTTAATTTACAACCAGTGCGCGGATTAGAAGGCATTAAAGAAGCGGCTGTGAGTATACCGGGTGTAGGTGAAATTCGTGTCGCAGTCTGTTCTGGTATGGGAAATGCTCGCCCCGTTTTAGAAGCCATTCAAAATGGGGAAAAATCATGGCATTTCGTTGAGTTTATGGGATGTCCTGGAGGATGTATTGCGGGTGGCGGCCAACCTCGCTCGGCATTACCGCCTTCCGATGAAATTCGAGCATTACGTATGAAAGCGCTGTATAGCAAAGATGAACGCGCCACAATCCGCTTGAGTTATGAAAACAGTGAAATTCAAAGTATTTATAAACAATTTTTAGGCGAACCTTGTGGTGAACGTGCTCACCAATTGCTTCATACGCATTATCAAGATCGCAGTATTCATTTTAATAAAAAGAAAGCTTAAAGATTGAGGAAACACATTATGTCTAAAGGTGTATTAGTCGATCTTACTAAGTGTATCGGCTGCGGTAGTTGTACGGTTGCATGTAAAATGTACAACGAAAACAAATGGATAGAAGATAGACAACCTACCAGTGGCGAAAATGCCAAATTAGCAGATGAAAACTGGACAATTATAAAAACGGTTACTGTTGAAAAAGAAGATAAAGCGGTTTGGCGTTACGTCAAAGAGCAATGTTTTCACTGTATTGATCCTGCGTGTGCTTCGGCGTGTTTTGCAAAAGCATTTCAAAAAACACCTGCTGGGCCTGTGGTTTATTATCCGGATCTCTGTGTGGGATGCCGTTATTGTATGGTGGCATGTCCATTTGATATTCCTAAATATGAATGGGAAAAATCACTTCCTTATGTCACCAAATGCATGATGTGTTCTTCTCGTGTGGAAGAAGGACAATCTCCAGCTTGTGTTGCTGTGTGTCCAACACAAGCTTTAGTCTTCGGTGATAGACAAACCTTATTAGAAAAAGCGAAAGAAACTATTTCGAATAATCCTAATTATGTTCAGCACATTTATGGTGAAAAGGAAGTTGGAGGAACGGAATGGCTCTACATTTCTGATGTGCCATTTAAAGATCTTGGATTTAAAACAGGATTAACTGAAAAACCACTCTCTTCTTACACTTCTGATTTTATGAAATATACACCAATTGCGGGAGCAACTTGGGCGGTGATCCTCGGCGGTATCGCGATGTTTAATCACCGAAAAGATAGAGTCAGTCACGATGAGCAATTACATCAAGAACAGAAGAAAAATGGCAAGGATGATGAAACAAGGAGATCAGAATGAGTGTTATCGATAATACGACCAGCTTTGGTAAGTGGCGTTTTCCTATGACACCTGTACGCTGGGTACTTGTTGTCATTAGTTTGATTGCAGTCGGACTTATTATATTTCGTTTAGTCACTGGATTGGGATTAGTAACCAATCTTAATGATGAGTGGCCTTGGGGTCTTTGGATCTCGTTTGACGTGATGTGTGGTGTGGCGTTGGCGGGTGGGGGATATGGTACTGCATTGATTGTTTATGTTTTTAAACAAGAACAATTTTCAAGTATTGCGCGCAGTGCTGCATTAACCTCATTAATTGGCTATTTATTGGTGATGGTAGGGCTTTTCCTTGATATTGGGCAGTGGTGGAATTTTTGGCGTCCATTAGTTTCTCAAGGGCATAGTTCAGTGCTTTTTGAAGTCTTTATTTGTGTTTCTGTTTATACCAGTGTGCAATTAATTGAGTTTGGCGAAGTCGCAACTGAGCGTATCGGGCGTAAATACCATCAATTTTTCCGCAAAATATTACCTGTATTATTGGTGATTGGTATTGCTATTCCATCGATGCATCAATCATCACTCGGGGCGCTTTATTTATTAATGGTAGATAAATTACATCCATTGTGGTGGTCGCCAATTATCTTCTTTCAATTTTTAATATCGTCATTTTTTGTTGGCCCCGCAATGATAGCGGTTGAAACTGCATTAGCAGGTAGAGCATTTAATCATAAAGTTCCTATGTCTGTATTAAGAGGATTAATTCGAATTTCAGGTTATGCAATGCTTGTTTATTTGGCTCTAAAATTTGGCAGTATTATTGCTGAAGGTAAAGTGAGTTACCTTTTTGAAGGCAGTTTTGAATCTTTATTCTTTTGGATTGAAGTCGGTTTTGGCGTTATTGTTCCACTGATTATCTGCTTTTCTCCATTAATAAAACGTCGTCGTTGGTTGGTTACATTTGGTGCACTAGTGGCTTCTGGCGTTATTTTAAATCGCTATAACGTTGTGGTGACAGGTATGGTTACATCAACGGGTGTATCTTATTGGCCATCATTACCAGAATTAACTATCACTATTGGTCTTGTTGCGATGGGTGTTCTTGCATATTTATTTATCTGTGAGAATTTCCGTATTATCGAACATGATGAAGCCAATCATTAACGTATTAAATGCCCAATTCAATGTTGGGCATTTTTATTAACGATAAGTAGAACTATAAATATGCCTATTTTAAAAAAGACCTTATGGTTTATTTCATCTTCTTTGCTTTCGATAACAACAATATTTAATTATGCTCAATCGAATGAGAGTAAACCTGAACGTATAATTGTGAGTGGTTTAAAAGCAGAGAATATCTCTAATCATACTTATAATGTTGAAGCTGAAAAAATAAGTAATATTGCCGGCGGAACAAATTTAATTACCGTAGATAAGGAAAATCGTTTATTAACACTTAATGACTCATTAAAAAACCAACCCGGCGTTGTTATACAAAGTTTATTTGGTGGATTAGATCAACCTCGTTTAAGTATTAGGGGATCAGGTGTTCAAAGTGCACCGCTTTCCAGAGGAGTATTATTATTACAAGACGGCTTACCGCTTAATGAAGCGGATGGCAGTTTTCATTCCAGTCTGATTGATGTGCGCGATGTGCAATTTGTGAGTATTCGTCGGGGAGCTAACAGTACTCAATTACAAAGTAATAATTTAGGGGGGGAGCTCGACTTTATTACTTACACAGGAAAAGATAGCCATAATCAATTACGTTATGAGAAGGGCTCTTTTGGACGCCAAGGTATGCAAATGGCATTAGGCGGTGATAGTGAAAATCATCTGATTGATGCCAGAATAAGCCTAAGCTACGACCATTATGATGGTTATCGTGAGCATTCAGCTTCTCAGCGTAAAGCAATGCGCTCAACATTGGGTTATACATTAGATAATTTTGAAAACAGAACATGGATTAATTGGACAGATTTGCATTTTGATGTTTCAGGCCCAGCAACCTCACAAATGCTTGAGGATGATCCTAAATCAGTATTACCTGCAATTAAGAAAAAAGATCCTCATAGAAATGTTGAGCAATTACGTATAGCCAATAAATCGACATGGAACAGTGGTGCGCACGATATCCAATTTGGCTGGTGGTATTCACAAACACACGATAATTTTAAAACGCCTAGCCATTATCAATTTGTAAATTATTACACTAAAGGGGCTCAGCTTAATTATAAATTAGAGACAGAGCTTATTAGCTATCGTACCGCATTGGCTTGGGATCATTCGGTAATGAAAGATGATATCGAAAAAAATCCTAAAGGTTGGTTAGGACGATTCGATGGTCGAGCTGAAAATATTTATGCATCTTTAGGAGCGGGAATACATATTACAAATAGTGTATTGGTTAACCTTGATTTAAAAGGGACTCATGCAAAAAGAGATCTGTTTTCTAGTCATAATCAGCTTGATCAGTCATTCAATTTTATAACGCCGAAGGTTGGGCTTATTTGGTATCCTAATTACCAAACTCGCTTATTTGCCAATGTTAGTATGAGTCATGAGCCCGCTTCTTTTAATGATATTATTAATCCTAAAGCACCATTAAATAAAGTGAATCTTTTAAAGCTATCACCTCAAAAAGCAACCAGTTTTGAGATAGGTAGTGATATGGAATTAACTGACAATATCAGCTGGAGTGCGGTAATTTATCGTAGCCTAATTAAAGATGAATATATCACCTCGCATGATGCAGATGGGAATATTGTTGATGTTTATAATTATCCAGCAAAAACACGTCACCAAGGTGTAGAGCTAGGTTTAAATGCAATTCAACCACTTCCAATGGGCGATATTATTTATCGAGCAACATGGACTTACAATGATTTTCGTTTTATGGGTGGGGAATATAACCGGAAATATATTGCAGGTGTTCCTAGGAATCTTATTTCAGGTGAAGTTTATTACCAAGTAAATGGATTAAAATTTGGCCCCACAGTATATTGGTCACCAACCAGTGTTGCTGTTGATCATGGCAATCACCTTAATATTCAAAAAAGTAAACCATACGCATTGTTAGGATTTAATGCACATTATCAATATGATAATCAGTGGTCTACTTACCTAAATTTAGACAATATTACAAATAAACGTTACGCAGCAAGTACACTAGCGAATCCAACTGTGAATAAAAACGATGCCTTACTGTTTCCAGGAAATGGTTTTGGCGTTAATGCGGGTGTCGTCTATAAATTTTAACTCTATAGTAAAAAAGACAAAGGCTGCCTTAAATGACAGCCTTTTTCATTATTAATTATGTTATTAATAATGTATTTTTATGTGCAGATTAATTCTCAATATTGGCTTCAATAAACCATAAGAATTTATCAAGATCACGTGATGCTGCGGTAAACATATCTGCGGTATCTTCGTCTTCAACTTCGTCAATAGCTTTACGAATATCATTTGCAACGACAGCATAACGATCAGCAAGTGCTTTTAAGTGATCTTGTACATCATGAATATCCAGAGGATAAGCTTTTAATGGTGTTTTCTTACTCACCACTTGTGCAGTACCTAATACAGTGCCACCTAATTGAACAACACGCTCTGCAAACTCATCGGTATGCTGATTAATGGTATCGCGGAAACCGTCAACCATCTCATGGACAGAAATAAAGTTTCTGCCACGCATATTCCAGTGCGCTTGTTTTGTGATGAGAGATAGGTCGATAAACTGCGTCACCATCTGTTGCAATAATTCGATAGCGTGTAGTTTTACACTGTCATCAAGATTATTACGGGTATAAAGCAGAGTTGAAGGTGTGGATTTGACTAATTTAGCAGTACTCATAATCGTTCTCCCTAAATAATTAATAACTCAATATCTTAATTTCTGTTAATTATGATAGTAAATTATTAATGGTTAGTCTTATCGATTGATACTATTAAATTGATAGGTCATCTATTAAAAAAATCTAATCTATCGAAATAACTTATTTAGGGTAAGACAATATGTGCAAAATAGCAATGATAGGCCAGTAAAGTTATTATTTAATAAGTAAAAAGGATCATAAGATCCTTTTAAAATAAGTATTTATTTCTTACTGAGTAAAAAGAGTTAAATATCTATTTTACTTCCTCAATTTTGGTTTTACTTTTCATTGTCGTTGTTGAACCAATAGAGGCCAAAACAATAAAGGCTAAGGCAACCCATTGTATTAACGTCAAATGTTCATGCAAGAAGATAATACCAATAAAAGCTCCCATACAAGGCTCTAAGCTCATTAAAGTTCCGAACGTTTTAGCGGGTAGACGTGTAAGAGCAATCATTTCTAAAGTATAGGGAAATGCGGTTGATAAAATCGCAATAGCTAGTGCAACAGGTAAAATCGACCAACTGAACATAATATCTGGGCTACTTTGTAACATACCAATAGGAACGAAAATAAAAGCCGCAACTAACGAGCCAATAGAAACCGTTGCCGCGCCGTAACCTTTACCTGCACGTTGTCCGAATACAATATATAACGCCCAACCTACACCGGCACCCAGTGCATAAAGAATACCTAGCGGATCTAATCCATGAATATTATCGCCAATAGGCAGTAATAATCCCAAGCCAGCAATGACTAAAATTATCCATAGGAAGTCGATGGCTCTGCGCGATGAAAACATAGCAACCGCTAAAGGGCCTGTAAATTCAAGGGCAACCGCAATACCTAAAGGAATGGTTTCAAGGGCGAGGTAGAAAAGGTAATTCATCATCCCTAATGATAAACCATATAAAAACAGTGGCATAATTGATTCTCGAGTAAACTTAAGTCGCCACGGTTTAAAAATAAAAAAGAGGATCAAAGTACCCAATAACAGACGTAACGCCGTTACAGCGGGGGCACCAATAACAGGAAATAGGCTTTTAGCAAGGGATGCGCCACTTTGAATTGAAAGCATGGAGAGAAGCAAAAGAAGCACAGGGTAAAACACCTGTAATTTAGCTGAGTGTCTGGCTGACAACATCCTATAAAACCTCATCAATAATCAATCGTATGTATCTTTGTCAGCAGATGACAAAGGATCGCATAATATAAATTAAAACCATCTGTTTTAATATAGTTATTCATTAATAAATATTTTTTATTTCAAATTGGTTAAGTTAAATTGGATTTATTAAAAATTAATTTATTTTTAATAAATAAAAAATAGCCTCTTATAAATATAAGTATTAATAATAATTAAATATATATATACGATAAAAAGTGTAAAAACATTTTTTTTAACCTTTTTTATTAAATGTACCTTCAGTATAATTCGAAGCTCGTTTTAACTAGCTAAAAGAGAATAAAAAATGAGTAAAATAAAATCTATCGCAGTGTATTGTGGTTCTAGTTTAGGGGCTTCACCTATTTATAAAGAACAAGCAATTATTTTTGCCAAAGAGCTGGTTAAACGTAATATTACTTTAATTTATGGTGGTGCCAGTGTTGGTATTATGGGCACTCTTGCTGATACTGTATTAGCCGAAGGCGGAAAGGTAATTGGTGTTATTCCTACGTTGTTAGAAGGGCGTGAAATTTCACATAAAAATCTGACTGAGCTACATGTTGTTGAAACAATGCATCAGCGTAAAAGTAAAATGATTGAATTAGCTGAAGGTTTTGTCGCTTTACCCGGTGGCTTTGGTACATTAGAGGAGTTTAGTGAAGTCTTTACATGGAGCCAAATTGGGTTGCATCAAAAACCGTTAGGCTTACTTAATATCAATCAGTTCTATTCTCCATTATTAATGATGATTGATAAAATGGCGGATGAACAATTCTTACATGAAAAATATCGGAATATGGCGATTGTAGAACAATGCCCGATTCAACTTTTAGATAAATTTGAAACGTATACAGCGCCTCCTGTAAAAACCTACAACAAATAAAGGTAAAAAATGATAATAATAAGAAAAGCAATTTTGTCTGATGTAGAAGAAATTAATACGCTTTACACTTATTTATTTAATGAAATGGCTAATTTACAACCCGATCGATTGAAACCGGGTAAGCAAGATGAAGCATTTATTATTAATGGAGTAAAAAATGATAAGTTTCATCTTTTAGTGGCAGATTTAGACGGTAAAGTGGTTGGGTTTAGCATGGCGCAAATTCAAGAAACACCGATGTTTAACTGCTTAGTTCAGCGTAAATATGCTTATATTTACGATATTGTTGTCGATCCTTCTGTACGTAGCCAAGGCACAGGCAGTTTATTATTAACAGCGATGAAAGAGTGGGCTAAATCAGAAAGAATGACGCATCTTGAGTTATCGGTGTTAGCTGAAAATGGTGCGGCTAAACGTTTTTACGAGCGTGAAGGATTAAAAGAAGTGAGTACTGTAATGGCCATTGCTTTATAGCAGACTAAATTTACATTAGTTCTCATAAGATTAAGTGCATAAATAAAAATAAACCCGCTTAAAGCGGGTTTATTAATTATATTATTCAGCTAAATTGTGGGTTTCCCCGCAATGATCGTACACAATACCCTGACATTTTCAACATCTTCTGCCGATATTTCAAACAGGTTTCGATCTAATACAATAAAATCGGCAAATTTTTCGGCTTCTAATGATCCAATTTGTCTATCCATATCCAATGCTTGAGCAGCATTAATAGTGGCTGCGCGTAGGACTTCAATTAACGTTAGGTTACGATCATTATCAAGACGAGGACTTGCTGCATCTTTTTGACGAGTCATTGCGACTTTAAAATCGTACCATTCATTAAGTGGATCAATCGGCCAATCACTACCAAAAGCAACAGTAACGCCAGCATCAATAAACTTGCCAGCAGTCTCTAAATAGTCACAGCGAGATTTACCCAGCATTTCAATATCTTTTTCGATATTGTTTTGTTCTGCTGCTGCCCATTGGAAGGAGAGAAAAGGGTAGGTTTTTAGTTGTGTAAAACGGGCGTAATCTTTTTCACACATCAATTCATTATGTGCAAGCCCTGGTCTTATATCTTTTTCAGGTAGGACTTCACGCATCGCACTAATGGCATCAAGTGCCGTGCTAATTGCACCTTCAGCAACAGTATGAATATGAGGGTGATAACCCGCACGGGCAATTTCGGTGACTAGTGGCGTTAAAATTTCAGGAGGGAAATAGAGATCGCCAATATGTTCAGAATCTTGCCAGTGTGGCGTGTCATCGGTGCCAACATTAATACGATAAGGTGAGTGTAAGCGTGCTGTCATAATTGGCGCTTGCAATACACCATCAAGGAAAAGCTTGATATGGCGGATCGCAACACTAGGTTGAGCATTTTCGCTGATTTGATGCCATTGTGAAAAACGAGTGGCAGCATGGTGTACAGCGTTTGGAATATCTTCAATACAAGGTACATCATCCGGCGTGATTTCAACGGCATTCTCTACGCGAAGAGTCAGCTCACCTGCTTCTCTTAATGCATTAAAGGCGCGTAATTGAGGCTCACCTACACGCGCATCCATTATGGTGGTCACACCTTGTTTATTTAATAATTTTTGAACATGACGGGCTATTTGCAGGTTTTGTGCTTCAGTTAGTGGCGGTAACCTGTCAATGGCTTGCATTGCTGGTGCATCTTCAAGAATACCAATAGGGGTTCTGTCACCATCACGTTCAATATTTCCATCTGGTGGATCGGGTGTTTCAGCGGTGATATTTAACAACTCTAAGGCACGAGAATTGGCAAGCACACTATGACAATCGCTAGAAAAGAGCAAAATAGGGCGAGTCGTATTTAAGGTATCAAGGTGATAACGTGTCATTTGCACGCCTTCAGGTTGCATACCTTCACGATACCATGCGGAGACTTTTAACCATTCGGTATCACCATCAATAAAGTTTTCATCAAGGTATTTCTGAATACGCAATAAAATGTCATCGATAGAGAGTGATTGATAATCAAGATGGCAACCTGCTAACGTTGCACCTCCCCAGAATGGGTGCATATGTGCATCAATAATGCCCGGCATGACCATTCTTCCCTGTAAATCAATCTGCTCAGTATTTTCATTACAGTAAGAAAGTAACCTCTCTTTTTTACCAGAAGCAATAATTACACCTTGGCTGATCGCGATAGCATCAACAATATTGTTATTATGATCAGCGGTATAAATAAGCCCGTTGTAATAGAGAGTGTCTGCAATTTGAAATGTCATTCTTCTACCTTGTATTGCTTTTTTAGCACATAAAACGCGTGCTTAAATGATGATTCTGCTTATAGGGCATCCTGTTGCGTTTTGACGCGGGCGATAATGTTTTGAAAATATGCCGTAAATAATTAATCAATATAAAACAGGTATGTATAAGAGTACAACCTACTTTTATTAATGTTTCTAATTTTATTATTTAATTTATTTTAATAAGCTAAAATAATTTAGACTTATAAAGTAATGTTAAAAATATTTTAATTGAAATGAAATAAATACAATGATTTTATAATTAATTATGAGTTTGTTATTTGTATTTTTATGTAAGTTATTTTATATAAAAACATCAAATTAAAATTGCTTTATAATTTAACATGGTAGTTTTAAATTATATTCTTACTTGTTTAAGTAATTTATTTGTATAGTGGTTTTTATAGGGTTTTTATTGTGTGAATGAGATTTTTATTACCATCTAATAATTTTAAAATTAAATAGTTTAAATATATTTAATTTTTACAAGAAAGGAGTTTGTAATGAAAGTGGCAGTAATTGGTTGTGGGAGCATTGTATTAAAAGAACACTTACCTGCAATGATTTTATTAGGTGTTAAAATTCATGCTTTGTGTGATATATCTTCAGATAATATTAATCAAGCTAAAGAAATTCTTAATTATGAAATTCCAATCTATTCTTGCTATAAGATGCTAATAGATAATATTCAACCTGATACGTTGATTATTGCTTTGCCTCATGATTTATATTGTGAAATATTAAAGTATTGTAGTAATTATTCTTTGAAAATAATAAAAGAAAAACCATTCGCGCTTAATTTAACGCAAGCGAAATTATTTAGTGATTTTTCTCGTGGAAAGAATTTTAAAATATTTACGGTTTGTCAAAAAAGATATACACCATCTTATGAATTACTTAAAAAAGAAATGGATAAATCAGGCGATAAAATTTCTCAAATAATGATTAATTATATCATTTCAAGTAAAAATCCTAATGCAAATTGGAGAGGAGAATTTTTAACCTCTGGCGGTGGCGTCTGGTTAGATATGGGATATTATGTTGTTGATATTATAAATTATTTATTCAATGGTGAGAAGATTACTATTAATTATGCAAAATTAATAAACTCATCAGAAGGAGAATATAACGTTGATGATATTGCTTTTGTTGAATTTGAATGTGCTGGGGTAACTATTTTCGCCAATATTTCATGTGTAGGAATGGAAAAAAATGAAGATATTACTGCCTATGGGAGAAATAGAATATTTCATGCCAATAAAGAAGGTGTCACTATTAAAAATAAAAAACAAAAAGTAATTAATTTTTATAAAGCAGAACCAATATCACCCTTTATAAGGATGTATCAAAGTTTTCTTTTTGATGGTGGTGAGG
Organism: Proteus sp. ZN5; assembly: GCF_011046025.1. Classification (GTDB taxonomy): domain Bacteria; phylum Pseudomonadota; class Gammaproteobacteria; order Enterobacterales; family Enterobacteriaceae; genus Proteus. The sequence continues at coordinate 3,447,686 of NZ_CP047639.1, read as the reverse complement.
CCGGTTTTGAAAAAAATTTAAATAATTCAATATCTATAATGCATGTTTTAGAACAAGCAGTAAAAAAAAGTAATTTTAATAGAACTATATAAATGAGATATCTAACTATGAATTCAAATTATTCTAAATTCTTACATCCCAAAATTTCTGATGAAATAAAAGAGAGTGTGCAAAACCAGCTTATTGAGGATATCTCCATTTATGATAACGGTGGTATTTATGAACGAGTTGAAAATGAGTTCAAAAGAAAATTTAATGTAGAAAATGCTGTTGCAGTTAATTCTGGAACAACAGCTCTATTTTCTATGTTCTACGGTGCTGGAATTACTCATGGTGATGAAGTTATTGTTCCTAGTTATACTTTTTTTGCAACTTGTGCGCCCCTTCATCAACTGGGAGCAGAATTGAAATTTGCTGATTGTGGAGATAATGGCAATGTTGATCCTAAGGCTGTAGAAGCTTTAATTACTAGTAAGACAAAAGCTGTAGTGATAACCCATATGTGGGGTATTCCATGTGATATGGATGAGCTTATAGATATTTGCAAACGCAACAGTTTGCTTCTTCTGGAAGATAGTTCACATGCACATGGTGCAATGTGGGACGACAAGATAATTGGTAGCTTTTCTGATGGTTCGGCATGGAGTTTTCAAGGTAAGAAGATCCTGACTTCTGGTGAAGGTGGTTTTTTCGCAACTAAACATCGCAGAATATATGAGAGAGCTATCCTAATTGGGCATTTTAATAAACGTGCAAAAAAAGAAGTTCATAATGAGGATTTAAAAGATTTTGCTATTACTGGTACTGGGTTGAATTTGCGAATGCACCCATTAGGAGCAGCCATTGTTATGCCTCAAATGGCTCACTTTGGGCAAATAATGGAGGAAAAGCGAGAAACGGCAATGTTAATGAAAAAAGGCATTGAGTCTATTAATGGCTTAAAAATAGTCCGTATTCCTGACAAAGCTAATCCTGCTTGGTACGCATTACCTATCATATTTGATAAAACTCAATTTACAATTGAGCTCCATGATTTTGTTAAAAAATTAAATGAACTTGGTGCTGTAGAGGCTGATATTCCGGGAACAACTTGCCCACTTAATAATTATTTTTTATTTCACTCTCCACAGAAGATATCTCAAAGTTATTGTAAAAAAGTACGCATTCAAAAATGTCATTTCGAGAATGCCATTAAATTTCATAATAGTATGTTCAAATTAGATGTTTGGTATGGTGAAGAACGCTACAATTTTATTGATAACTATTTATCCATTATTAGAACTGTTGCGGAGTTATATAAAAAATGATTGAGCCTTTAGTTCCTTATAACATATTAAATTCTTTGGATAAATATGATCGTATCGTAGTTGGCGGCATCATTAAAGTTGATGACATAAACGATAAAGTACTTTTTCTAAAACGTTCTCAGCATGAGTTTATGCCTAATGTTTGGGAAATACCTTCAGGTGGTATTGAAGAGGGAGAATCCATGCTTCAAGCACTTAAACGCGAAATAAAAGAAGAGACAAATCTAGATATTTTATATGTTGAGAAATTTGTCAGTGCCGTTGATTATCTTGCCAATGAAGCTAAATGCCTACAAATAAACTTTAATGTACGTTGTTCTGGGAATGTGAAACTAAGTGATGAACACTCTGAATTTATCTTTTCAAGATTAGATACTTTCTTGAGTAATTTAGATGAGTTTATGCTTAAGATAATTACATTAGAGTGAATACCTCTCTCTTCGAAAGGTGATAAGGTAAGTTTAAAGAAGTTAGACTTACCCTATCTAGGATAGAAAGTGGTTAGTTATCGGGTGATTTGGCAGAACACACTTCACAATGCGGATTTTTAGGTAATCTGAATTCACGAAATTGCATTCGCATGGCATCAAACATCAATACCTTACCATGTAAGTTTTCACCATAACCGGTAAGTAATTTAATGGCTTCAACTGCTTGTAATGTGCCAATGGTACCCACAACAGGCGCCATTATACCAGCTTCAACACAACTTAACGCATTATCACCAAAAAGATGACTTAAACAGCGGTAGCAAGGCTCGTCATCTTGGTAGGTGAATACACTGATTTGGCCTTCCATTCGAATGGCTGCACCAGAAACAAGGGGCTTTTTCTGATGAAAGCAGAGACGATTAAGTTGCTCGCGTACTGTCACATTATCAGTACAATCCATAACAATATTATGTTGGCTAATAAGCTCTGCTAAAGCCTCATCTTCAAGTAATGCATCAACAGTTTCTATCGTGACATTAGGATTAATAGCTTCTAAAGTCGCTTTTGCAGATAGCACTTTAGGTTGACCAATCGTGGCGTCGCGATGAAGAATTTGGCGCTGAAGATTAGAAAGGGAAACCGTATCAAAATCTAATAATGTGAGTTTTCCTACACCTGCGGCTGTAAGATATTGTGAGGCGCTACATCCTAAGCCACCCGCACCAACAATCAATACAGAGGCACCTTTCAGCGCCTCTTGCCCGTCAAAGTCAAAACCCCTTAATACAATCTGGCGATTGTAGCGCAGCGTTTCTTCATCGGTTAATTCAATACTCATAAAGGCTATTCACTTTTTAATAGAGAATTAAATAGCTCAATAGTAACAGTTTCACCAGCTGCAACTTTACCGCGTTCACGCTCTAAAACGATAAAGCAATTAGCGACACTAAAGGAGCTATAAACGTGTGAGCCTTGATGACCAGAGGTATCTACTTGCCATACACCTTCTGCATTAATACTTGCAATACCACGTTGAAAATCAAGGCGACCAACTGATTTTTTCAATGGTGATTGTGCAATGGCTTGGAAACGTTGCGGAGCTTTCCAATGGCTAAAGCCTGATAGACGTGCAATTAAAGGCTGAACCAATTGATAGAATGTCACGGTCGCTGACACTGGGTTACCTGGTAAACCGCAGAACCATGCATTATGTAATCGACCAAAGGCAAAAGGTTTTCCCGGTTTTATGGCAAGTTTCCAAAAACCAATTTCACCAATTTCATCAAGAATTTGTTTGGTGTAATCGGCTTCACCCACAGAAACACCACCACTGCTGATCACCAAATCTGCTTCTTGATCAGCCTTTTTAAAGGTTTCACGCAGTTTTTCCGGTGAATCAGGAATAACGCCTAAATCTAAGACCTCACATCCTAGTTTTTCAAGCATTAAACGTACCGCAAAACGGTTGGTATCATAAATTTGACCCGCTTTTAATGGCTGGCCAATGGTTTGTAATTCATCGCCCGTTGAGAAAACAGCCACTTTTAAACGACGATAAACTTGTACGGTTGCCACACCTAAAGAGGCTATTAAAGGTAATTGCGCTGTTGAAAGCTTAGTGCCAGCCGGTAATACAATGTCGTTTTCTTTAATATCTTCACCAATACGGCGAATATTTTGGCCTTTTTTAGCAGGGTGTGAAAAAAGAACACCATTTTCAGTCACTTCAGCTTCTTCTTGCATTATGACAGTATCAACACCCGCAGGAACCATTGCCCCTGTCATAATGCGTACACATTGCCCAGCAGGAAGTTCTCCCTCAAAAGGAATACCAGCGAACGATTTACCTGCAACAGGAAGTGGAGTTTGAGCTTCTAAGTCAGCGTAACGAAGTCCGTAACCATCCATTGCCGAATTATCAAAAGGCGGAACATTCAGTGGAGATGTAATATCTTCACTTAGAATATAATCTGCGGCGTTATTTAATGGAATGTTAAGGGTATTGGTAATTGCCAGCGGTTTTTCAAGTAGTTTTTCTAGCGCTTCATCAAGAGATAATAAACCGCTAACGTGACATTGACTCATCATATACTCCAAGATCTATCGAAATGTTCTGTTTTATTTCATGATACTAATCTATCACGATGAACATCATCATGTCAGAGATCATCTTGTGAATAGAAAGAAATGAAACTTCTTATTGCAAAAATGTTAACTGTCTGGGGTTAATGTGTTGCTTGTTCTGTTATTAATGGGCGGCACATTAAAATGATAAAACAAAATAATGGATATCCATGAATACTTCAAATCACCAAAGTCATTCAGCACAAGCTTTTCATATCGCTTTTAGTGGGTTTCTTGCTTTAGTGGTTGCAATGGGGATAGGGCGCTTTACATTTACACCTCAAGTGCCATTGATGATTGCAGAATATCAATTGACGCTAACAAGTGCGGGTATTGTTGCTGCATTTAATTATCTTGGTTATCTCGCTGGCTCTTATGATGCGATGAAAGCCGTTAAAGGTGCGGGATATCGTTTGTGGGCAGGTCTTTGGGGCGCGGTGATAATTACTCTATTGTCTGCTTTTTTAAATGATGCTTTTACACATAGTATTGCGCGCTTTTTTATTGGCTGGGCAAGTGGTTGGACGTTAGTGCTGGTGGCTTCATGGGCTAACGAGTTACTAGCTCGTCTCAATCGGCCTGCATTAAGTGTGGCTGTTTATGCAGGAACGGGTGCTGGTATATTTATTAGCGGTATTCTTGCTGTGCTAATTATGAAATGGCAAATGAGTGCGACGGCAGGGTGGTTAATTTATGGTTCTCTTGCTTTTATTTGTGCCATATATGTGAGCTACCATCTTCCAAAACCTTGGAAAATGAGCAGAGAAGAAGTAAAAGTTGCCCCTTTAACGCTCACTCCAGCGATGAAAAAGCTGATTTGGGGTTATACCTTTGCCGGATTTGGCTATATTTTACCTGCCACATTTCTTTCTCAAATGGCGGCAGAGCGCTTTCCAGGTAGCTTGATCGCGCAATTTGTTTGGCCTGTTTTTGGTGCTTCAGCTGCATTGTGTATCGGGATCGCTATTTTAACGCGTAATATACTAAATACACAGTTACGCCTAGCCATTACGCTTTGGTTACAAGCATTAGGTATTTTGATTGCAGAGTGGATCCCGACGATAACAGGGCTTGCGATTGGCGCATTCTTAATTGGTGGCGGTCTTATGTGCGCTGTACAACTTGCTTTTTTACGAGGCAGAGAACTAGCTCCTGACCATGGGCGTTATATGGCGGGTTTACTCACCACTTTTTATGCCATCGGACAATTAGTTGGCCCCGTAATTTCTTCACTTTCAACCGCATTAACAGGAAAATTAGAACCTGCACTTTATGTTGCTTTTATTGTGTTGATGATCGGTGGTTTTCTGGTGTGTTTAAAAGAAAAAGAGCATCCGTAAACTAAAAATAGCTCATACAAAAATGCAATAATTTCATAACGAAAAATGCGGTATCGCTGGATAATGTGATTGAGGTCATCTAAAGTGTAGGCTGTTGTTGCTAAGTGTGATAACAGCTACTTAATTAATGTGTTTATCGGAGAGTCCAATGTCATCATTAAGTAAAGAGGCGCAATGGGTGCATACTGCGTTAGTTGAACGCGGTTTGGAAACGCCTCTTCGTGAACCAAAACTCTCTCCAAGTGAGAGTAAACAGCAAATTGAACATCATATGACAGAAGTGATGAAGCTGTTAAATCTGGATTTAAGCGACGATAGTTTAGCTGAAACACCTCGTCGTATCGCTAAAATGTATGTTGATGAAATTTTCTCAGGGCTGGATTACCACAACTTCCCAAAAATCACGCTAATTGAAAATAAAATGCAAGTTGATGAAATGGTGACAGTACGAGATATCACATTAACAAGTACTTGTGAACATCACTTTGTCACTATTGATGGTAAAGCGATTGTGGCTTATATCCCGAAAGATAAAGTGATTGGGTTATCTAAAATTAATCGTATTGTGCAATTCTTTGCTCAACGCCCTCAAGTTCAAGAACGCTTAACACAGCAAATTCTTATCGCATTACAAACGTTACTAGGTACTAAAAATGTGGCTGTTTCTATTGATGCGGTTCACTACTGTGTTAAAGCTCGTGGTATTCGTGATGCAACGAGTGCAACAACAACAACTTCGTTAGGTGGGTTATTTAAATCGAGTCAAAATACGCGTCAGGAATTTTTGCGCGCTGTTCGTCATCTTTGAGATTTTAAATAAAAATGAATGAATCGTCTCATCAACGTATCGAAGCTCTCGATGCGTTGAGAGGAATGGCGATCCTTGGCATTTTATTGCTCAATATTTCAGGTTTTGCATTATTAAGAGTGGCTTCATTTAACCCATTACATTCGGGAGAAGCTTCTTTTGGTGATCGTATAACATGGATGGCATTAAATCTGTTTGCTCAAGGAAAATTCCTCTTTATTTTTGCGTTGCTATTTGGTGGTACGCTTTATCTCCTTTTATATAAAGGAACGCGTTTTAATATATCGCGGTTAGTTATACTGGCACTGATTGGCCTTATTCACACACTATTTATTTGGGAAGGTGATATTTTATTTCCATATAGTGTGTGTGGTTTATTTGTTTTTGCGTTTATTAAATCAATAGCGACAAAATACCAGTTTATATTGGGAGCAATACTCTATTTTTGTGGCGCTCTTATTTTAGGTACGTTGTTTTACTATTATCGTGACTTTATTGATACCGTTTGGTACAGCACTCCATATTCTCAATTGGCTGAATCAGATTGGAAAACAGGGCCTTATTTAAATAGTGTTTATTATCGTTTGAATGAGCTAAGTCTTTTTGTTTTTAACTTAGTACGTCAATACAGTTGGTTTTTGTTTGGTGCGATGTTGATGGGCTCTGCGTTAATGGCATCAGGTTGGTTACAGCAGAAATTTAGCCGTACTCATTATGGCTATGTAGCGCTTTATTTCCTCGCAATCAGTTTAAGCTTACAAACAGTTATTGTGCTGGTGGATTATTATCTTGATTGGGATTACCGTTGGGCGGCTATTTTGGCACAACCTTTAACTATGTTGATCCAAGTGATGCAAAGTTTGGGGTATATTGCGCTGTTTTATTGGAGTTGGGATAGTATTCAACACTCTTATTTTGCCTATGCTTTACGTTGTGTTGGCAAAATGGCGTTAACAACCTATTTAATGCAAAGCCTTATCGGTATTTATTTATTTCAGCGTATGGGGCTATTTAATCAATTTACTCTACCGGAATTGATGCCTTTTGTTGCTGTCATTTGGGCAATCAATATTACTTTTGCTGTGATTTGGTTACGTTATTTCCCACAAGGGCCAATAGAGTGGATCTGGCGTAAATCAGCTTCAAAATTAGCGCAATTTTTTTAGGTTTTTTCATGATTATTTTCGTTCAGAGGAAGTGATTCGACTTCCTCTGGTGAAACCGCGGGATAACCTTTAATGCCTTCAGGAATAGATTGTATTGCCGGAATAGTTTCTGGTGGCCCTAAAAAGCGTGGTTCACGGTTTAGAATATACACATCAATCATTGCGCCTGCTCTGGCAAATACTTCGCGTACACGTACTTTAAACATGCTTTTAGGGGATGCAACCGCAAAGCATTGTGCGTCAATTCCTTTTTCTAATGCGATAAAAACGGCTCGTTCACAGTGAAAACGCTGAGTGATAATGGTAAACCCATCTGTACCAAATACCTCTTTTGTTCTTACTACTGAATCAAGTGTTCTGAAGCCTGCAAAATCCATCACAATACGAGAGGCAGGAATTCCCGCTTTAATGAGATCTTTACGCATGGTATTCGGTTCATTATAGCTATGCTTGGCATTATCACCGCTGAGTAATAAATACTGAATTTTGCCACTATTATAAGCATTAACAGCGCCTTGGATGCGGTATTGATAAAACTGATTTATATAACCGCTGGTATAGTACTTCGATGTACCTAATACCATGCCCACTTTTTTAGCGGGTAACGTATCCACATCTTCAAAGATATAAGGATTGGTTTTCCACCCGATCCAGCGATCACAGGCAATCAAGGTGACAGCAAGCAGAGTAAAAAGTGTGAGAAAGAGATAAATGAGGCGTTTTAGCATTTCCTTGCCTTAATGACGCAAATAATGAATGACTTTCATAATGCTTAAGGCTACTTGAGCGGAGATAGGGAAGCAAGAAAAAAGCGCCTCATATTAAGTAATGACGCGCTTTTCAGAATGGTACTTAGTGTTTCAAGCTACTTAGAACGAAGTTCTTTTGTAAATACGGTACTCTGGTGACCAATAGTTACGTTCAATTGCTTCTTCTAATGCTGAATCAGAAGTGACAGTAGCAACACCTTGTACCTGTGCTTCTTTTGCAACTTGTTTTGCGATATAACGCGAAACTTGTTGAATATCAGCTAGTAAAGGTAACAGAGAGCCATCACCCCCTTTTGCCATTGGTGAGCAATCTGCTAATGCACGGCTTGCAACCATTAACATGGCATCAGTCACACGTTTTGCACCACATGCGATAACACCTAATCCAATACCAGGGAAGATATAAGAGTTGTTGCATTGTGCAATTGGATACTCTTTATCTTTGTATTTAACCGGTGCAAATGGGCTACCCGTTGCGACTAAAGCTTGTCCATCAGTCCAATTGATAATATCTTCAGGACGTGCTTCTACACGAGAAGTCGGGTTAGATAATGGCATTACGATAGGGCGTTCACAATGTTTGTGCATTTCACGAATAATTTCTTCAGTGAATAAACCTGCTTGCCCTGAAACACCAATTAGAATCGTTGGTTTTGCATTTTTAACGACTTCTAACAGTGAAATCGCATCACTTCCCGTTTCCCAATCAGCAATTGCTTCGCTTTTTTGGATAAGTTTGCTTTGGAAATCAAGAAGATTAGGTAGTTTGTCTGTTAATAAGCCAAAACGGTCAACCATAAAGATACGTTCACGCGCTTGCTCATCACTTAAACCTTCAGATTTCATTTGGGCAATGATTTGCTCAGCAATACCACAACCCGCAGAGCCTGCGCCTAAGAAAGTGACCGTTTGGTCTTTTAATTGGCGACCTGCAGCACGACTTGCTGCAATTAGGCTACCTAAAGTAACAGATGCTGTACCTTGAATATCATCGTTAAAGCAGCATAGCTCATCACGATAACGGTTTAATAAAGGCATCGCATTTTTTTGTGCGAAGTCTTCGAATTGCAGTAAAACATTTGGCCAGCGACGTTTAACAGCTTGAATAAACTCATCAACAAACTCGTTATATTCATCACCTGTAATTCGAGGATGACGCCATCCCATATACAGAGGATCGTTTAGACGTTGTGGGTTATTAGTACCAACATCAAGTACAACAGGCAGTGTGTACGCTGGGCTAATACCACCACACGCGGTATATAAAGAGAGTTTACCGATAGGAATACCCATACCACCGATACCTTGGTCACCTAGACCAAGAATACGTTCGCCATCAGTTACAACAATGACTTTTACGTTCTGTTTGGTGGCGTTTTGCAGCATATCATCGATATTGGCGCGGTTAGGGTAAGAGATAAATAAACCACGAGCACGACGATAAATATCAGAGAAATGTTCACAAGCTTCACCCACTGTTGGTGTGTAAATGATTGGCATCATTTCAGTTAGGTGAGATTCCAATAGACGGTAAAACAGGGTTTCATTGGTATCTTGGATATTTCGTAGGTAAATATGTTTATCGTTATCGTTTTTGAAATCAAGATATTGGCGATAAGCGCGTTCAACCTGCTCTTCGATGGTTTCAACTGCTTCAGGCAGTAAACCATGTAAGTTAAAGGTGCTGCGTTCTTCTTCGCTGAAAGCACTACCTTTATTTAACAGGGGAAATTCAAGCAGGATTGGACCTGCATACGGGATGTAGAGAGGGCGTTTACTTTCGTGTTCCAGTTCCATGAAAAATACTCTTGTAAGGCAGTTAGTCACATGACAATTGTAGATCCTACAAAATAATAAAAATATGTACAGCTTATGTTATTTTTTTATGATTTTTATGCTTAGAAATGAGAGATAGATACGGTTGTTACAACTTTTTCTGGTAAGCATCAGCAAAATTTACATGCTGATGCTTTTTTAAGAGAGATTTTTAGAGGAATAAGTTAAAACTTTTTACAAAGTGATGCGTTGCATTTGGCGACAACCTAAAGCAGTTAATGTTGCTTGTGTTGCATCCCATTGCGTTAAAATTGTCTCTGCTTTTTCGATTAAGACAGCCGATTCAATATCCATCACACTCTCACCTGCCATATTTAACAAAATTAAAGCGGCTTGTAATGGCGGTAAACTTGGATTGAATGCAGCATTTTCTGCGTAACTACCTTGGAAAATTTTGCCATTTTTCATTTGAACGGCAATACCACTGTGCGACTCACTATAAGGAGCATGGCTACGGTTAGCGGCTTGTAGCGCCTGTTGTGCTAATTCACTAGGGTTATCAATTTTGTAACCGTGATTAACTTTGTCCATTAGTAAAGAGGTGATATTGAGATCTTTCGGACCAAAGCTATCAGGTAAATAATCACCTAATGTTGCCATTTTTCTACCTGGTAACTGAATTTGAATATGGGTACCACTGTTCAATTCGTTCATAAACTGGCGACAATGACCACAAGGTGTATAGTTGACGGTGACGGAGATTAAGCGAGATTCACCACGTAACCATGCATGAGTCACAGCACTTTGTTCAGCGTGAACGGTTTGTTGTAGCGGAGCGCCAGCGAATTCCATATTGGCACCGAAGTAGAGATTACCACTTTCACCACGCGCAACTGCACCGACTTTAAAATTAGAGATGGGTGCAACAGCACAAGCAGCAGCAACCGGTAAAAGTGCTAGGGCTAAGGCATCATCATTACATTGTAACTGTGTTTTTATGGCGTTGACCTGCTCTGCCGTAAACATTGCAGGAAATTCATCCTGCTCAAGATAAGGAGCAAGTGCTTGTTGTAACTGAGGGGATAAATCTGACCAAACTGCCTGAAAACGAGTATGCATACATGAGTCTCCCATTAATCTTTCTGTATTATAAGATTCTAGGCATCTTTACTCATTCTTATATGTGATGAAAATCATATTTTCAATGAAACAATTGCAACAAATTCATTAATTGAGAGATGCATCTCAAATTTATAGTAAAAATCCCCGAAATAAATTTAATTAAATCGGGGATTTAAGAATGGAGAGTAAGAAAGATATCAACTATAAAGATGCAAAATAATAGGGAAGATAAATGGCGCGGTAAGAGATGTAATAATCCCGCATGTCATTAATGCCAATGAACTGTAAGCACCTTCGATATAATCCACTTCTGCGGCTCTTGCTGTTCCGACTGCGTGAGAAACCGTACCCATTGCTAAACCACGAGAGGCATGGGTAGGAATACGTAGTATTTTAAATAACGAGTGACCAAAAATAGCCCCTAAAATACCTACGGCAATAACACATGCTGCACTGATTGCAGGAATACCTCCGATAGAGTCCGCAACAGCCATTGCAATTGGTGTTGTCACTGATTTTGGTAAGATTGATGCGGCAATTTCAGGTGTTGCTCCTGCCCATAACGCAATGGCTGTGCCACTGACCATCGCAGCAATACTACCAATAAAGCAAATACTAATTAATGATTTCCACTGTGCGCGAATTTGGTGTAATTGCTGATAAAGCGGTATAGCTAAAGCGACAACGGCAGGTTGCAGTAAGTCATTTAAAATACGACTACCTGCAAAATAATTTTCGTAAGGTACTTTTGCTATTAATAAAATAGGGATAATCACCACAATCGCAATTAAAAGCGGATTTAAAATAGGTAATTTAAATCGAGCTGCAAGCTTGCGAGCTAAGTAAAAAATAAAAATACTTAAAGGAAGTGACCACCAAATATTCATCAACATGGCTAACATTTTTTCTTCTCACTTAACGCTTTATCGTCGTCTTTCTCTTTTGTATTCACAACATCTTCAACTTGGTCTGGTTTCGACCCCACGATAACGCGCTCACGATGAACGTAGTGTGAGCAATATGCAACGAGTGCCATAACACCAAAAGTACTCACGACGCAGGCTAAAACGATAGGAAAAAGTTGCTGACTTAACAAATCATAATAGTTCATTACACCAACACCGATAGGGATAAAGAGTAATGACATATTTTTTAACAGGATATTGGCACCAGGTTTAACCCAACGCAAAGGGATAAGCTGGAAAGCAAGTAAACCAAAAAGGATCAGTAAGCCAACGATACTGCCAGGAACGGCAAAGGGTAGAAGGGCTGAAATAAGATTACCAGCAAAAAGACAAAGATAAAGTACCAAAAAAGATCGTAGATAATGCCAAAGTGTAATCTGTAATCGTGCCCGTTTAGATTTCATAAATAAGTGTCCCAAATCAACTAACAGAATTATCATACACCGATTTTGAAAGTGTGCTATGGATCACAATAAAAAAAGAGCGGGGTTCTAATAGAACCCCGCCATTTATTTACTTGGCAAATGAATCTTGGTTGTTATTTCACTTGTTGACCCGGTTTTGCACCAGAATCTGGGCTGAGTAAGAAGATATCTTTATCGCCAGGGCCTGCTGCCATTACCATGCCTTCTGAAATACCAAAACGCATTTTACGAGGTGCTAAGTTTGCCACCATTACCGTTAAGCGACCTTCTAACACTTTAGGATCTGGGTATGCCGTACGAATACCTGAGAATACTTGGCGAGTTTCGCCTCCTAAGTCCAAAATTAGTTTCAGCAGTTTGTCTGAGCCTTCAACAAAATCGGCTTGTTTAATTTCAGCGATACGCATATCGATTTTCGCAAAATCATCAAACTTGATGGTTTCTTGAATTGGTGAATCTGCTAATGGACCTGTCACTTCTTTTACAGGTGCAATGGTACTTTTTGATGCTTCAACCATTGCATTGGCTTTATCCATTTCAATGCGGTTAAACAACGCTTTGAATTTAGTGATCTCTTGGCCTAACAGTGGCTCTTCAAGTGCATCCCATGTTAATTGGGTTTGTAAAAAGGCTTCTGAGCGCTCTGTCAGTGAAGGTAATACTGGTTTCAGATAAGTCATTAGTACGCGGAACAAGTTGATTCCCATAGTACAGATTGCTTGTAACTGAGCATCTTGACCTTCTTGTTTTGCTACTACCCAAGGCGCTTTTTCGTCGATATAACGGTTAGCTTCGTCTGCTAATGCCATAATTTCACGAACAGCTTTACCAAACTCACGATTTTCAAATGATTGTGCGATGGTTTCTTTCATCTCAACAAAGTGTTGATAAAGCTTAGCATCATCTAAGGAATCAGCTAATTTGCCATCAAAACGCTTGCTGATAAAACCTGCTGTGCGTGATGCAAGGTTAACCACCTTATTAACAATGTCGCTGTTTACACGTTGTACAAAGTCTTCTAAGTTTAGGTCAATATCATCAATGCGTGATGAAAGTTTTGCTGCATAGTAATAGCGTAGGCAATCTGCATCAAAATGGTCAAGATAAGCGCGAGCAGTAATAAAGGTGCCACGAGATTTTGACATCTTCGCACCATTTACTGTGACATAACCATGAACAAACAAGTTTGTTGGTTTGCGATATTCGCTACCTTCTAACATTGCAGGCCAGAATAAGCTGTGGAAATAGACGATATCTTTACCAATAAAGTGATAAAGCTCAGCTTTGCTGTCTTTATTCCAGAACTCATCAAAACTTAAATCACCACGTTTTTCACATAAGTTTAAGAAAGAACTCATGTAGCCAATTGGTGCATCTAGCCATACATAGAAATATTTACCCGGCGCATCTGGAATTTCGAAACCGAAATAAGGCGCATCACGAGTGATATCCCACTGTTGTAAACCGCTGTCGAACCACTCTTGCATTTTATTCGCAACTTGCTCTTGTAGTGCACCAGAGCGGATCCATTCTTGCAACATGTTGCTAAATGCAGGTAAGTCGAAGAAGTAGTGTTCAGTTTCACGCATAACAGGTGTTGAGCCTGATACGACAGAGCGTGGATTAATTAATTCTGTTGGGCTGTAAGTTGAGCCACAAACTTCACAGTTATCACCATATTGGTCTTGCGCTTTACATTTAGGGCAAGTGCCTTTTACAAAGCGATCAGGCAAGAACATGCCTTTTTCTTCATCATAAAGCTGAGAAATAGTTTTGCTTTTGATGTGACCATTCTTTTTCAGTGCAAGATAAATTTTAGTCGATAATTGGCGACTCTCTTCACTGTGTGTAGAGTGATAATTGTCATAACTGATATTGAAGCCAGCAAAATCCTGCTGATGCTCTTTGCTCATTTCTTCAATCATTGCTTCTGGCGTAATACCCAGCTGCTGAGCTTTCAGCATAATAGGGGTGCCGTGAGCATCGTCAGCGCAGATGAAATGAACTTCTTTGCCGCGCATTCGTTGATAACGGACCCAGATATCTGCCTGAATGTGCTCAAGGATATGACCGAGATGAATTGAACCGTTAGCATAAGGTAACGCGCAGGTTACCAGTAATTTATTCGCGACGTGAGACATAGTAAGGATCTTACTTCCATAAAATTAATAAAAGGGACTTCGATGTTAACCGATCCGTCATGATGTCGCTAGGGCAATAAGCGAGTTTTTGCAAGAGAAATTTCAGTTGGCAAATTGAGGTAAGGCATTATCGTAGTCATCTACTATCTGATATGATAGATGCACTCATATATTTAATAAATAATGAAAACGAGAGGAGCCGGGATGAGTGATAAATCCCCCGAGCAGACCACCCCTGAGATTCTGAACGAAAAAGTTTCAGGTGTCCTGTCTACTTTTGAACACCCGACATTGAAACGTAATCTGCTTTCTCTAAAAGCATTACATCAATGTGCGATGATTGACGATGTTCTTCATATCGAATTAGTGATGCCATTTGTTTGGAAAAAAACTTTCCAAGTCCTAATCGAAGAAAAAACTGCTGAACTTCGCAACATCACTGGTGCTAAAGCCATTGAATGGAAACTCAAGCATAATATTTCAACTTTACGTCGTGCAAATGATCTGCCTGGCGTTAATGGTGTGCGTAATATTCTTGCCGTGAGCTCTGGTAAAGGTGGTGTAGGTAAATCAAGTACAGCCGTTAACCTTGCATTAGCCCTTGCACAAGAAGGCGCTAAAGTAGGTATTCTTGACGCTGATATTTATGGTCCATCTATTCCTAATATGTTGGGTACCACAATGGAGCGTCCAACGTCTCCTGATGGACAACATATGGCGCCGATTATGGCTTATGGTTTAGCGTCTAACTCTATCGGTTATTTAGTCACTGATGATAATGCGATGGTATGGCGTGGTCCTATGGCGAGCAAAGCATTAATGCAAATGCTCCAAGATACGCTGTGGCCTGATTTGGATTATCTGGTTATCGATATGCCACCGGGAACCGGTGATATCCAATTAACCTTATCTCAAAACATCCCTGTAACCGCAGCGGTTGTGGTAACAACACCACAAGATATTGCGCTGGTGGATGCGATGAAAGGGATCGTCATGTTTAAGAAAGTCAATGTGCCTGTATTAGGTATTATTGAAAACATGAGCGCACATATTTGTAGCAACTGTGGTCACCTTGAACCTATCTTTGGTACTGGTGGTGCGGCGAAATTGGCTGAGAAGTATCATTGCGAATTATTAGGTCAAGTTCCTCTTCATATCTCTTTACGTGAAGACTTAGACCGCGGACAACCAACAGTGATGCGTGATCCGGAAGGCGAGTTTGCTGATATTTATCGCGAAATCGCATCAACAGTTTCTGCTCAAATGTATTGGGATGGTGATGCAATCCCAACGGAAATTTCTTTCCGCGCAGTGTAATTGCAGTAAAATAATACGTTGAATTATTTACTGATTAAAATGGAGAGCCATTTGGCTTTCCATTTTTTACATGTGATTTCCGACTGTTTTTGATAAAAAACAAATAGATTTCTGGTTTTACGCTGGAACCAGAGTGATTTCAAAACTATAATCTGCGCTAGCGTAATATTTACATATTATTACGTTATCCCTCTTTTTATTTCAAACCAGGTTTTTGATTATGGCTGACACAGCACATCAGTGCACAATTGTAGGTATCGCTGGAGCCTCTGCTTCGGGTAAAAGTCTTATTGCAAGTACACTTTACCGTGAATTAAGAGCACAAGTAGGTGATCATAATATCGGAGTGATACCAGAAGATTGTTATTATCGTGACCAAAGTGATTTAACGATGGAAGAACGATATAAGGTCAATTATGACCACCCAAATTCGATGGATCACGCACTTTTATATCAGCATTTGTGTGAACTAAAAGCAGGAAAAACCATCGAACTTCCTCAATACGACTACGTTGCTCACACTCGCAAAGCAGAATCCATTCCTTTTCAACCTAAAAAAGTTATTATCATAGAAGGCATCTTGTTATTAACAGATAAACGCCTGCGTGAAGAGATGGATTTCTCTATCTTTGTTGATACGCCATTAGATATTTGCTTAATGCGCAGAATTAAACGCGATGTAAATGAACGTGGACGTAGCTTAGACTCAGTCATTGAACAATATAATAAAACCGTTCGTCCTATGTTCTTCCAGTTTATTGAACCTTCTAAACAATATGCCGATATTATTGTACCAAGAGGGGGTAAAAACCGCGTTGCGATTGATATTCTGAAAGCAAAAATTGGGCAATTCTGCGAATAATGGGTTCATTTATGGGCAGCTTTCATGCATGATGAAACTGCCTGTTTAATTTGAAGAAGGAAATAAAATGCGATTATGCGACCGTGATATTATTCAGTGGCTGGATGAAGGTAAATTAGTCATTGAACCCCGCCCGCCCGTCGAGCGAATTAACGGCGCAACAGCAGATGTTTGCTTAGGGAACCAGTTCCGTGTTTTCCAAGGTCATACTGCTGCTTATATTGATTTAAGTGGACCTAAGGCAGAAGTGAATGCAGCGCTAGAGCGTGTAATGAGTGATGAAATTGTTTTACCTGAAGGTGAAGCCTTTTACTTACACCCCGGTGAATTAGCGTTAGCTGTGACGCTTGAATCAGTCACCTTGCCTGATAATGTTGTTGGATGGTTAGATGGACGCTCATCATTAGCTCGTTTGGGTTTAATGGTGCATGTTACTGCTCATCGTATTGATCCCGGTTGGCATGGACAAATCGTATTAGAGTTTTTTAACTCAGGTAAACTCCCACTTGCATTAAGACCGGGTATGGTTATTGGTGCATTAAGCTTTGAACCAATGTCTGGTTCTGCTGATAGACCTTATAATCGTCGTCAAGATGCAAAATATAAAAATCAACAAGGTGCAGTTGGTAGTCGGATTAGTGAAGATTAACTATCTTTATAATCATTATTATCATATTTCACTAAGCGGGTAATTGTATGAAAAGGTTTTTGACAACACTGGCTATTTTGCTTGTGGTTATTTTGGCAGGCTTAACAGCGTTAGTTTTACTCATCAACCCCAATGATTTCCGCGGATACCTTGTTGAAAGGGTCGAAAAACAAAGCGGTTATAAACTGACATTACAAGATGATATGCGTTGGCATGTATGGCCAAAATTAAGCATTATTAGTGGTAAAATGTCATTGACAGCACCCGGTGCTGAAATGCCTTTAGTTACCGCCGATAATATGCGTCTGGATGTTGAGTTATTACCGCTACTTTCGCATCAACTTGAAGTAAAAGAAGTCATGCTTAAAGGTGCCGTTGTTCGCCAAACACCAGAAAGCAAAGCTATTCCTAAAATATCACCGCCTTCTACTCCTCGAGATATTTCTCGCCCAGTAATCGAACCCAGAGCCAATAATTGGCAATTGAATATCGCCAAAGTAAAAATTTCAGACAGCTTAATTATTTGGCAAATGAAAGACGGTGAGCAGCTTAATTTACGCGATATTAATTTATCGTTGAAAACAGACGAGAAAAAACAAGTTAGTCTTGAGATGAGCACGAAAGTGAATCGTGACCGTCGTGAGATTACGCTAAATGTTGCCGCTAATGCGGATATGAACAGTTATCCTTACCAAATTGCAGGTAATATCACACAGTTAGATTATGCTTTATCAGGAATAGGGATCCCTGAAAATGGTATAGCAGGAAGTTTAACGTCAGATTTTACGATCCAAAATGAAGGTGTGAGAAAAATTTCACTTGATAACTTAAATCTCACTGCGAATGACAGCCAACTGCAAGGTAATATCAGTGCGGAATTTGCAGGTAAAACACGTTATCAAGTTGATTTAAAAGGTGAACAATTAAATTTAAATACGTTGTTACCAGAGTTAGCCGCGGCTAAAACAACGGAAACCGCATTATTGTCCCCTAAAGATAATCAGACGCCATCATCGTTCTCATTATTTAATATTGCACATGCAGCGCCAGCGCCAAATGCCACAATTATGGCAAAGCCGGTTATTACTTCAGTTACTATTGAAAATAAAGAATATGATTTAACGCATTGGGGCGATATTGAGTTTACGCTGAAATTAGCACTGAATAAGCTTCTTTATAAAGATTTAGAGATTAATAATTTTAAACTTGATGCGCTAAATAATCCTAATTCGCTGAATATTCAAACCTTAACAGGACAAATTCTTCAAGGTGATTTTTCACTTCCGACGGTGATCTCTACAAGCATTGTGCCAGCACATATCAGCATGGATGTCACAATGAACAATATCCCATTACAGCCGCTATTGCGTGTATTTAATCAGCCTGAAAATTTTAGTGGATTAATTTCGGCAAAAGGGAATTTAGAAGGTGCGGGATATAACCGAAAAGCCTTTTATAATTATTGGCAAGGTACGCTTAATACCTCTGTTACCCAATTTAAAATGCAGGGATTAAATGTACCACAGGTTATTCAGCAATCGGTCGCTCAAGCAACGGATAAAGTGATTTACCCTGAAGATATCGAAAGTTACACCCAAGCAGATAATGTGATTGCCCAATTTAAATTAGCGCCAAAAGGGAAAGTAACGGTTAATTCACTTGATGCTCAAGCAGAGGCTTATCAAATTAAAGGGCAGGGCAAAGTGGATCTTCAACGCCATGATCTTGATGTAATGTTACTTGTTAATATCAAAAAAGGTTGGGGTAAAGAAAACGAGTTTATTCGTCAATTAGCTAAAATTGAAATACCATTAAGGCTTTACGGTGATTGGAATGCGATTCAATATGAACTTAATATTGAAAAATTACTGCGTGATCAATTACAGCAAAAAGCCAAGCAAGCTATCGATAATTGGTTAAATAAACAAGATGCTGAAAGCCCAGAAGTAAAAGCACTTAATCAGTTATTGAAGAAAATCTAATTTCGCGATTTTTAACTTCATCACATTCTTAATAAAAGCACACTATTTTGATAATTGTGTGCTTTTTGCTTTATATCTATCATTTAATTTATGTTTTGAATGAAAAGTAAGCATTCGTGCTATGTATATGTAAAAAAATAGTCGTTTTTTTTGATATATGTCATACACTGCAACGTTGCCTTTGGGCAGAGTGTGTCAATCGCACTAAACGCAAAAATGATGATAAAAATAAAAAACTTCATTTTATAAATGACTACTTTAGACAGGATAAATAAATGATTGAAATTCTTATCGGCGCCTTCGTTGCTGTAGGTGTTGGGCGTTATATTGTAAAAGGCTATTCACCAACCGGTGTTTTAATGACGGGTGGTCTGTTATTACTGATCATCAGCGTTATTATGGGAAGAGCTGTTTTACCTGCAAGTGCAACTGCGACAGGTTATGGTTTAATCGATATTGTTGAGTATGTGAAAAATCTACTAATGAGCCGAGGTGGCGATTTAGGGATGATGATCATGATACTTTGTGGTTTTGCTTCTTATATGACACACATCGGTGCTAATGATGTTGTTGTTAAATTAGCATCACGCCCACTAAAAATGATTAACTCACCATATCTTCTGATGGTCGCGGCTTACATTGTTGCGTGCTTGATGTCACTGGCTGTTTCATCAGCAACAGGTTTAGGTGTGTTATTAATGGCAACTTTATTCCCTGTTATGGTGAATATGGGAATTAGTCGTGGTGCTGCTGCTGCAATTTGTGCGTCTCCAGCCTCTATTATTTTAGCGCCAACATCAGGTGATGTTATTTTAGCCGCTGAAGCGTCTCAAATGCCGTTGATTGATTTCGCATTTAAAACCACATTGCCTATCTCTATTGCTGCAATTATTGGTATGTGCATTGCGCACTTCTTCTGGCAACGTTACCTTGACCGCAAAGAGCACATTGAAACTGAAATGTTAGACGTGAATGAAATCAAAACTCACGCACCAAGTTTCTATGCGATTTTACCTTTTACGCCAATCATTGGTGTTCTCGTTTTTGATGGTAAATGGCTACCAGAGCTTCATATCGTTGCCATTATTATCATCTGTATGATTTTAGCGGCTATTATCGAATTTATTCGCAGCTTTAGTGCAAAACAAGTTTTTGAAGGTTTAGAAGTTGCTTACCGCGGTATGGCAGATGCATTTGCTCAAGTTGTTATGTTATTAGTCGCAGCAGGGGTATTTGCTCAAGGTTTAACAACGGTTGGCTTTATTAATGCCTTAATTGAAGGTGCTCAGTCATTAGGTTCAGGTGCGATTGTGATGATGATTGCACTGGTATTAATTACCATGTTAGCGGCAATGACCACTGGCTCTGGTAACGCACCATTCTATGCTTTTGTTGAATTAATTCCTCGTTTAGCAAGCAATATGGGTGTTAACCCCGCTTATTTAACTATTCCAATGTTACAAGCTTCAAACTTAGGCCGTACATTATCACCTGTTTCTGGTGTTGTGGTTGCGGTATCGGGTATGGCAAAAATTTCACCTTTCGAAGTGATGAAACGTGTTTCTGTACCTGTTTTAGTAGGTCTTGTTATTGTTATTGTTGCTACTGAAATTCTTGTACCAAGTACATTGGGTTAATTTTTATTGTATTGAATTAATCTAAGATTATTGTTTTAAATTTTATGGATGGGCTTTGTGATAAACAAAGCCCGTTTTTTATTGGCTTAAGAAAAGTTGTATAGAATATAACTATTTAAACTGAATAAAGGCATTTGCGACTTTTTTAGGACCTTCATAAATTTCAAATTTTTCTAATTCTTTTAAGAAATGATGAGGGGCATGTTCAACTAAAAACTGCATATTACCCTCACTTACCCAATGTTCTGACTCTTTCTGTGTGTGAGTGATTTCAATCGCAAGGCTCCAATTATTTGGTTTGTAAGGCAGTTGAGTAGTTGGATAATAAAAACCAGCTAAAGGCGGTGGTGATCGTCTTCCCCCTTCAACAGGGGTTAACCAGACGATTTTAACGCTGACATTGGTATGCATATTATTTTCCAGTAGATACAATCTTCAGATAAAAAATATCCGCCTTAAAGGCGGATATTTTGCTATTTGACAGGGATTACGCTTCGTCAACGTTTTCTTCGTCTTCAGGTGTTGGTTCTACAATTCGAACTTTATTAATTCGATGGTTGTTCACTTCTAACGGCTCAAATTCAATGCCATCAATAAGGATCTTTTCACCAACAGTTGGAACACGTTGTAAATGTTCCATTAATAAGCCTGCTAAGGTTTCATACTCACGTTTTTCATCCAATTTGATTGGAATATAAAGCACTAAGTCTTCAAGTGGTGTAAAACCATTTACAGTCCATGAACCGTCTTCATTTTGAACCAAGTCGTGACGTGAATCGTTCTCTTCAGAACTGACTGGCAAGTTACCCGCAATGGTTTCCATTACGTCAGTTAACGTGACGATACCCTCTACTGAACCGAATTCATCTACAACAAAAGCGAAGTGGGTATGTGCACTTCGGAATTGTTCTAATGCTTGCAGTAAGGATAAACCTTCAGGGAAGATCAACGGTTGTGTTACTAACAATCGTAAGTTTAACGATTCATTACGTAATTGTTGATTCAGTAGCTGAATAACATTAACAACACCAACAGGCTCATCACCATATTGCTCATCAGTGACCACTAAGCGAGAGTGAGGATCCTTTTCCAACAATTGGCGGATATCATCTTGTGTTGCACTTAAGTCTACGTATTCAACATCATGGCGAGATGTCATGATACTGTTAACATTACGTTGGCTTAAACCAAGCACACGCACAATCATTTGGCGTTCTTGGGGATCAAACACTTCTTCTGAGCTGGAGACTAAATCAGATGTGTGAGGATCTAATTCAGAAGATTCAGGTTTACCATTAATAATACGTAGCACCGCTTCTGCTGTGCGCTCACGTAAAGAGCGAGAAGCAGATAAGAAACGGCGACGGTTAAATTGTGCTAGCTGATTAAAGACTTCTATCATGATAGAGAAGCCAATCGCCGCATATAGGTAACCTTTTGGAATAGCGTAACCAAAGCCTTCGGCAACTAATGCAAAACCAATCATCAGCAAGAAGCTTAAACACAAGATAACAATGGTTGGGTGATTATTGACGAAATTGGTTAGAGGCTTACTTGCAAGGATCATCAAGAACATTGCAATAGTGACAGCCGCAATCATAACGCCTAAATGATCAACCATACCCACAGCGGTTATCACGGAGTCAAGCGAGAATACCGCATCTAGCACGATAATTTGTGCAACAACAGACCAAAAGCTGGTTGTTTTGCGTTGTTTTCCCTCGCTGTGATCTTTACCTTCTAGCCGTTCATTAAGCTCCATAGTGGCTTTAAACAGCAAGAATATCCCTCCGAGAAGCATAATTAAATCTCTCGCACTGAAAGGATGATCAAACAGTGTAATAAGAGGTTTTGTCAGAGTGATAAGCCAAGAGAGACTAAATAACAACACAACTCGCATAACAAGGGCACACAATAAACCTGTTATACGTGCTTTATCTCTTAGTTTTGCTGGAAGTTTATCTGCCAGAATAGCAATGAAAACAAGGTTATCAATACCAAGTACGATTTCGAGAACAATTAGGGTGGAGAGCCCTACCCAGATCGTCGGATCCAAGATCCATTCCATACAGTTTGTTTTACCTTCTATAAAGACGGCATATGCCGACTTGGGAATAATGAGCAATTTGAAGGAAATTTTCAATAAATTATTATCGATCGCAGAGGAATAATTTCATTTTGTCTAAAAGATTGTGATACCAATTACATCAATAACTACCACCAAGTGAGAGAGTGAGTTACTATGTGATCAGGTTAACAAATTGTCAGTACATTGATACTGGCAGGTTTATTTTCAGACGGGAGTTATTTTCATGTCAAAACAGCAAATCGGCGTGGTTGGTATGGCAGTTATGGGACGTAACCTTGCGCTAAATATTGAAAGCCGTGGTTATTCTGTATCCATTTACAACCGCTCAAGCGATAAAACCAACGAAGTTATCGCTGAAAATCCAGGTAAAAAACTGGTTCCGAATTATTCTATTGAAGAGTTTGTTGATTCGTTAGAAAAACCGCGCCGTATTTTATTAATGGTAAAAGCGGGTGAAGCAACGGATAAAACAATTGCTGCATTGACACCGCATTTAGATAAAGGTGATATCCTTATCGATGGCGGAAATACTTTCTTTAAAGATACTATTCGTCGTAACCGTGAATTATCAGCACAAGGTTTTAACTTTATTGGTACTGGTGTTTCTGGTGGTGAAGAAGGCGCATTAAAAGGACCTTCAATCATGCCGGGTGGACAAAAAGAAGCTTACGAATTAGTCGCGCCAATCCTTGAAAAAATTGCGGCTGTTGCTGAAGGCGAACCTTGTGTGACTTATATCGGTGCTGATGGTGCGGGCCATTATGTGAAAATGGTTCACAACGGTATCGAATATGGCGATATGCAACTGATTGCAGAAGCGTATTCAGTATTAAAACACTCTTTAGGTTTAACTAACGAAGAACTCGCAGAAACCTTTACAGAGTGGAATAAAGGTGAATTAAGTAGCTACCTGATTGAAATCACGGCTGATATCTTCCGTAAAAAAGATGACGAAGGTAAATACCTTGTTGATGTTATTCTTGATGAAGCGGCAAATAAAGGTACAGGTAAATGGACTAGCCAAAGCTCTTTAGACTTAGGTGTACCCGTTACTCTTATCACTGAGTCTGTGTTTGCTCGTTATATCTCTTCATTAAAAGATCAACGTGTTGCAGCATCTAAAGTATTATCAGGGCCAACACCTAAAGCATTCTCTGGCGACAAAAAAGCCTTTATTGAAAATGTTCGTCGTGCACTGTATTTAGGTAAAATCGTTTCTTATGCTCAAGGTTTCCAACAACTGAAAGCAGCATCAGACGAATATAACTGGGATTTAAACTACGGTGAAATCGCGAAGATTTTCCGTGCGGGTTGTATCATTCGTGCTCAATTCCTGCAAAAAATTACAGATGCCTATAATGAAGATGCAAGTATTGCAAATCTGCTGTTAGCACCATACTTCAAACAAATCGCTGATGATTACCAACAAGCTTTACGTGATGTTGTTTGTTATGGTGTACAAGCTGGTATTCCTACTCCAACATTCTCTGCAGCTATTTCTTACTACGATAGCTATCGTGCAGAAGTGTTACCAGCAAACTTAATCCAAGCTCAACGTGACTATTTTGGTGCGCATACTTATAAACGTACTGATAAAGATGGCGTATTCCATACAGAGTGGATGGAATAAGTAAGATTAAATATTAAATTAAAGCCTTTAAGGGTGCTGGTAATACAGCACCTTTTTTCTTTAATGAAAATAAATATCTAATTATTTATATTGCAGAGTATAAACAACACTACTATTAACTTTACCAGCAGTTGTTGTACCTGTTGCGTAGTATTCAACAGCATAAGGTAATGTTGCTGAAAATGTATCAGAATCAATATCTACATAAGATGTATTAGTGACTTGTGAGGTGCTACCAACTTTAATTGGAGCAAAATTATTACTACCATCTAGTAATTGTAAATTAACAAAAGTAGCACCTGTAGCACTGGTATCCATATTTTTAAGTCGTCCAGTCACTGGATCAACGGTGACCCCTGCTTCAAAAAATGCTGAGACAAGACTGTGAGTAACATCGCTTGAATCTGAATTCATTCT
Source organism: Proteus sp. ZN5 (assembly GCF_011046025.1). Classification (GTDB taxonomy): domain Bacteria; phylum Pseudomonadota; class Gammaproteobacteria; order Enterobacterales; family Enterobacteriaceae; genus Proteus. The sequence continues at coordinate 3,422,728 of NZ_CP047639.1, read as the reverse complement.
CCAAATAGTAATAGTAGGAATTACATTTTCGCAATCGTGTAGATTCATATTAAATGCAGTCCGTCCAGTTACTTGACCAGCTTGAGTTAATGCATTTGTACTTACTGTAGGTAAAGTAATGGTTGCATTAGGTCCTTGTCCTTCTATATCAACTTTACAAGTTGTTGTTGTTAATAGACCATTAAAATTGATGGTACCCGTATTATCGTCAGCAAATACCGTACCTACTGTTAAGCTCAATGCGATAGCGAATGATGTACTCAAAAAAGTTTTCTTCATACAAACTCTCTAAAATAGTAATTAATAAATAAAAGTAGTAGCCATGTTTTTATATAAAAATATTAGAATATAGTTTTATAACAGATTTACTACGTGATTTTACTAATATATATATCATCTTAAAATAAATGAAATTGGTTTTTTCTATATAAATCAACTTAATGATAGTGAATTTCTATAAGAGAGTAATTATTATTAAATAATTAAAAATCAATAGATTATGTTTTTATTTTATATAAATAAAGTTATTATCATAATAAGATAGAGAAATAAGACAGATTCGTTTTTTATGCAATATATTTATCTAAATAACATCATTATAAGACTTATTTTTATTTTATTTTATATTTAAATTACCCATTTAATGGGTATTATTTTTCTAAATTAAATTTTATAAATGATGTTAAATATTTTTTCTCAGAAATTAATATTCTAATTAAGGAAAGCGTTATCATTTTCTATTGGCAGATCTTTCTAATAGGGGTATTGCTCTTTCTTCTCCCCAGCTTTGTAGTGCCGCTAAAACGTAAGAGAGTGATTCTCCATCCTCGCTGAGTTTATATTCAACTTTGGGCGGAATTTCAGCATACACTTTGCGTTCGATAAGCCCGTCAGATTCAAGTTCACGTAACTGTTTAGTTAGCATTCGAGGCGTTATCGAAATAAATTTTCTTTTTAGCTCATTAAATCGTAGTATTTTTCCCTGTAAATGGTAAAGCATCATACCTTTTCCCTTGCCTCCCATCAGCTCTAAAGACGCTTCAACAGGGCATCCATCATAGGTGTAGTCGTTATATCTATTCTTTTTGGCAGTATCCATTTTTATCCTATATACATAAATTGTACATACTTGCCAGATGGTAAATTATAATTAAAATGTGCCTGATATAAGAGTCTTATTTGGAATAGGTGTAATAAATGAATTTATTAAAGATATTGAAAACACGTTATGCGACAAAACATTTTGATAAAAACAAAGTGATCCCTGAGCAAGAATTAGAACAAATAAAAGCATTATTACAACTAAGCCCATCAAGTGTGAATACTCAACCGTGGCATTTTATCATCGCGAAAACTGATGATGCTAAGCAGAAAATTGCCAGCTCAACAGAGGGTGGATATGAGTTTAATAAAGAGAAAATATTAAGTGCTTCACATGTTGTGGTTATGTGTGCAAGAAATACATTAACTGAAGAATATCTCTCTCATTTGCTTGAATTAGAAGATCAAGCTGGACGATATCCAGCAGCCGAATTCAAAGAACAAAATAACCTCGCAAGATCATTTTTTGTTAATCTACATGAAAAACAACTTGGTGATTTATCTCATTGGATAGAGAAGCAGGTTTATTTAAATATGGGCTCACTATTACTAGGCGCCGCAACGTTAGGAATAGATGCTCTTCCAATGGAAGGCTTTGATTTATCCAAAATAGATTCAACATTTTCTTTAAATGATAAAGGACTTCATGCTGTGACAATTGTTGCATTAGGTTATAGAGAAGAAGATGATTTCAACTACAATTTACCAAAATCAAGATTACCACAAAGTGAAGTTATCACAGATATTTAGATTTTAAATTTTTGATTTAAACCTCACTTTATTATTGAGTGAGATTTTTTATGATGGTTTTAGCCATAAATATAATAAAAGGTGCTAAATTAAGCACCTTTTTATTAACTAAATTAGTAGGGTATTAATCTTATTCTATATGAATATTAATTCTAACAGGCAATTTATATTCTCGATGTTCCCAACATTGAATATAGACAGGGAAAATTCCACTGTATTTTGTTTTATTTAAATGTGTATTTTTTTCAGGATCATATCTTAACTGTATTCTAAAGTTTCCGCCAGTATCATTACCTGGTGCTGTAGCTGTATTTAAAGTGAATCGCCCTGCATCATTCCATTTATGAGCTGCTAAATATAATACAGACACATTCCCATCACTATCAGATATTGGAATTTTAACTTCACTTACTGTTATAACTTGATTCCACCATTCTAATTCCGATGGAGCTTGTTGTGGATAATGAGCAATAATACCATTATGCTTAAGATCAGTATATTGGTAATAAAATGGAAGATTCTCTATTTTATATTCATCAATTTTAAATGAAGAATTAAGATTTAAATAATTCGATGAATATGAAAAGGGATTTATATTTACGAGTGGTGCCAGAATTTCTTTATCTAATTCACGCATTAATTGAGCAACATTAGGCCTAACACCAATACCATCTTTTACTCCTTCAGTATAACTGGATTTTTTTAATAATGTTCTCATACTCTCTGGTGTTAACATAACACCCATACTTTTTGCATGAGATTGTAGTAATCCAAGAGCCGCAGCACATAAAGGTGCGGCACCAGAAGTACCATTAAATTTAGCACTATAAGCTGTGCTCTTGTCATTATTTCTTATATATAAAGTGCCACTTCCAGTAGTTGCGATCTCATAACCCCATGAATTCACTAATGAGGTGGAGTGACCATAATTTGAGAAACCAGCTTTGCTTCCATCATTAGGCATACAAGCGCCCACTAATATGCCACCATTATCACCATAATCTATAAATTGCGAGGGATCAGATAAGTTAACATTTGCATTCCCCGCGGTATTGAGAACAATAACACCTTTTTGAGTGAGGTTATAAATGGTATCCCAGAATGATTTATACATGGATGCTGGAACCATTTTTTTTTCATGATTCGATGCACAGTATTCATAACTAACAATATCCCCAGGTCTGGAATCACTTAAAACAGTACTCATTTGGTGAATATAATAAGAATACAATTTTGCAGAATGAGCAATGCCCGTCATTCCAAAACCATTATCTTCGGCTGATATAACACCAATAGAACCTGTACCATGTGAATTTTTAAGAATTTCTTCTTTGGTTGTACCCTTATTGGTAACAATAGTAATATTTTTATTTTGAAGATCTTCATGAAAACTGTTAACACCAAAATCAATATGTCGAATTACTGCTAATTGACCTGTATTTCCTCTAGCCCAAGCATTTCGCACATTCATACCATGAGGCTCATCAAGATATTTTTGGTAAGAAGAAAGATCAGGTGTTACTTCAGTCGTGGTATTATTTACATTAAAAATTTCTTGTTCGCTTTTAGTCGGTTCTAATAAATTGATTTCATCAGGAGTGATGGAGACATAGATAATATCACTGTCTTTTTCTAATTTATCTGCGACAATTTTTACATTATTAACAGAGAGCGTACTTTTTAAAGTATAATACTCAAAGTTGTGAATAGGGTGATCTTTTTGAAATGAGGATAAATCAATAACTACTTTTTCCAAATCAAAAAATCCACGTTCTTTTTTCAGTAATTTATCTAACTTGGATTTTTTCCCTTTATTTATTTTTATTTGAATTGAGAATTTATCATTCTCATTAATCACGGGTTCTGAAAGTGCGGATAGTTTATTTTCTTGCATTGAAAATAAAGGGGCTACTTTCTCTATCATAAATTCTGATGGCTGAAAAATGACCTCATTAGAGGTGTATTTACCATCAGTATAATTAACCAGTACGGTATAAGTTCCTGGGGCATTGATATAAAAAGTCTGTCCACACTGTGTGCCGCTGATTTTCTCAATAACTTCATTGTTGCTCATAAGAGATAAATCAAATTTCCCTCTATTTTCATTAACTTCCGTATAAATAGAAGGGGTGCTGCTCATCATTTTATATACATTAATTTCATTACTCATAATATATTCCTTTGTTTAGTAAATAACTTTAAATCCATATAAAGCTGTATAAATATACAGTTGTTTTGCGGGGTAAAAACATAAGAAAGCTCTTAAAGATAAATTTTCGATGTAATAAGTGAAAATATTTATTTTTTAGAAGGAGGTAAGAATGAATGAGGAAACAGAGTGTTGTTTAACACATCAATTATAAAAATTTTATTTGTTTTTATAATTAAAATTTTAAAAAGACACAATTATAAAATTTAAAAAAATATTTATTAAGAATAATGTAGAGAATATTATGGCTTATATAATAATTTCATTTTCTCAATGAAATTACTGATATCTATTTTTTATAATTAATATTTTTTTCTGGTTTTTCTGGCTTGATTGCAATACCATTAATTGTAACTATATCAATAGAATTAATACCAATAAATGCTAAAAGTGTTTTTAGATAAGGTACTGAAAAATCATTTTCACTAGTTGTATAAATACCACCAGATGTAGATAAAATAAGTATTTTTTATTAGTAATAAGTCCAGTCTTGCTTGTCTTTGTATAAGAGAATGTCAATCCATTTCGGATAATTAAATCAAAATAATTTTTTAGTTGATTTGGAATGGAGAAATTATATATCGGTGCGTAATGATAATTATATCATTATCTTTTATTTCTTGTATTAAGATCTTTGAAAGAGAAATGGCATTTCTCTGTTTATCTGTCATATTTTCAGGTTGCACTGAATAATATGCTTGATATATTTTATCATCAACAACAGATAGAGGTGATTTTATAATATCTCTCTCTGTAATTGTTTCAGGTGAATAAGGCTCTAGCTATTTACTTAAAAAGAGATCTACTAATTTATTTGAATGAGATAAATTACCAGTAATAGTAGATTTTAAAATTAACGTTTTTTTCATATTAGCTCTTATTTAGATTATTTAAAAAATCATTAAAAATATTAGCTAGCCATTGAGGCTTTTCTTCATGTACAACATGTGAAGTAAAGGGCACATTCAGTAATGAGGCTGATTCAATATTATTGACGATTTCTGGTGAATGAGATAAAGAAACCAGCATATCATTATCACCACGGCAAACTAACACAGGATAGTGAATATCCTTAATTTTTTCATTAGGATAGCCAGTTGTACTTTGATCTAACCACATCATTTGGACTTGATTAAATAGGTGTTCAAAATCAGGTTTAGAATTAATATTTTGGTAATATTCACACTCTTGAGGAAAATTGTGTCGCCAATATTCAGATGTGATCTTTTGATAGATCTCTTTAGCGGGATCATCATCCGTTAATTGCCAACTAGCACCAATAGTGATGACTTTGTTAATCGTGGAGATGTTTTTAGCTGCTAAACGCAAAGCAACAATCCCACCATCACTATGCCCAATAAGCGCGCATTTTTTGAATTCAAAAGCTTTAATCACGGTTTCTACATCAGACTGTAATTGCTGGTAGGTTAATGAAATATCACCTAATGTGGATTTGCCGTGTCCTCTAGAATCTATAGCAATAAGGTAGTAACTCTTTAAATAATCAACTAAAGGGTTAAACGAAGTTAAATTTCCCATTCCTCCATGCAATAAAATCACAGGGTAATTTTTAGGATCACCAAGTGTTTCAATATAAATTTCAGCGTTATCAATAAGAAAGGATTTACCTTGTTGATGATCGAAATGTGTCATAGTTGAAGTCCTTATATCCTCTATAACACGTATTCTAGCTTGTCTTAATGACAGTATTTGTCGGTAGGGAATAAATACTGTTATTTTTATCGTTATTGCTTAAGAAGAAGAGAGCATTTAAATACTCTCTTTTTATTGATATTTTAATTAAGAAGCATTAAAACTATTGTTCAGATGCTTTTATATAATGTGTTTTTTCATCTATTTTATCTGATGTAAGGTCAGTATCTAAATGAGTTTCTTTGGATATATTCCCACTAAAAACATCATTCATTCTCTCTTTATCTAATGCATTTTCCCAACGAGCAACTACAATACAGGCGCAAGCATTACCGACAAGATTGGTCAATGCACGACATTCTGACATAAAACGGTCGATACCAAGGATTAGCGCCATACCTGCGACGGGAACGCTAGGCACAACCGATAAGGTCGCCGCTAAAGTAATAAAACCAGCACCAGTGACACCCGCTGCGCCTTTTGAGCTAATCATGGCAACAAAGAGTAATGTAATTTGTTCAGTTAATGACAAATCAACACCTGTTGCCTGCGCAATAAACAGGGCTGCCATAGTCATATAAATATTAGTACCATCTAAATTAAAGGAATAACCAGTAGGAATAACTAAGCCGACGACTGATTTTTTACAACCCAATTTTTCCATTTTACTCATTAATGTAGGTAGTGCTGCTTCAGATGAAGAAGTCCCTAATACTAACCAAAGTTCATCTTTTATGTATTTAATTAAAGAGAGAATAGAAAAGCCATTATATTTAGCAACCGCACCCAAAACGACCAATACGAAAAGTAATGCTGTTAAATAAAAAGTAATTACCAACAACATTAAATTGCCAATAGAAGAAATACCGTATTTACCTATTGTAAAAGCCATTGCACCAAAGGCACCAATAGGCGCTAACTTCATTAGCATACCAACCATCTTAAAAATGGGCTCACAAAGATGCTGTAAGAATTTTAATACAGGTTCACCTCGTGCTCCTGTTGATGCTAATGCTAAGCCAAAAACCACAGAAACAAACAGAACTTGTAAGATATTACCGTTAACTAATGGGCTAACGATAGTATCAGGAATAATATTCATGAAAAAATCAACAAGAGAAGAGCTATGTGCTTGAGTGACATACATTTCTACTCGACTACTGTCTAATGATTCAGGTGAAATATTTAAACCATCGCCAGGGCGAATAATATTGGCAGTGATTAATCCAATAACAAGAGCAATTGTAGAAAATGTTAGAAAGTAAATCATTGATTTACCTGCTACTTTCCCAACGGCTTTCATATTGTTCATGCCTGCAATGCCGGTCACTACAGTTAGAAAGATGACAGGTGCAATGATCATTTTGACTATTTTGATAAACCCATCACCTAAAGGTTTGAAGGATTCACCAATATCAGGGTAAAAATGCCCTAATAGAATACCGAAAATAATAGCAATAATAACTTGGATATATAACACACGATAAAAGGGGAGCTTGCGGGATGAAGTCTGCATAAAAATTCCCTGTAACTGAAAGATATTGACTAAATAAAAAAGAAATTATGATGTAAATTATTATTTACATTTATTTTGTTGTGACAGGTAACTTAAAGGTATGCGTAAATCAGGTCAATAAAATAAAGTTGATTTTATCAAATATTGTGCTCTTCATCTAAAAAATTAGATTTAATTTTAATTTTTTGCCATTTCAGGAATTTATTTTTCTTAAATCAATAGGTTAATGAAATTGTATTTTGTTTTGGTTTGTCGAGTTTCTTTAATAATATGTGCTTTTAACTTTACTTTTTGGTAAAAAAAATGATTTAAATGTAAATAAATATGAATAAGGAGAGATAGGAAGAGTAACTCGCCACAATTCTTTGTTTTTTTATTCAATTTATTTTTAAGGAAAAAATGAACCACTGATAAATCCTTTAATATAAATAATTGCTAACCAACCAACAAATAAGCATTCAGAAAAAAACAATAATAAAAGCGAATATTGAAGGAAACTCAGAGGTATCTCTTACTAAGAGAAAAAAACGAGGTAGCATGATTACAGAAAATATAAATTTTATTGCCAAAGCAAATGCAACAAAATAAATAGCGATATTTAAAGAAAATACTTCAATTTGAATGAGTGGTACAACAACTGTATAAAAAAGAATAGTACTACTAAGAATTATTATGGCAGAGCCGCCCAGCCAATATTTGAAAAATAAAAGTTTTAGAGAATATTGTTTTTTTATCAGATCTTTTAATATATTCACAAATTTGTCCTTAATTTATAAATTAAAAAATTATAAAAATAAGCAAGGAATAATCTATGAGAAAAAGAGAAAATAATAAATAAATTATAAAAAAAGATAAGAGTTTATTCGTAGTGGTAAGGAATATAAAAAATAAAAGAGCACATATGTGCTCTTTTATGGATTATAAGCAATGGTTTTTATTTTACTGGGATTTTAATTGAATGATCAGATTCAATTTCAATAGGAGTTAATGGCGCATCTTCAATAGACTCATTGGATACTCTGCCATTAAAGACATCATTCATTCTTTCTTTATCTAAGGCATTTTCCCAGCGAGCAACAACGATACACGCGCAAGCATTACCAACAAGATTAGTTAATGCACGACACTCTGACATAAAGCGGTCAATACCTAGAATTAATGCCATACCTGCAACTGGAACACTCGGTACCACCGATAAGGTTGCCGCTAAAGTAATAAAGCCTGCACCAGTAACACCTGCGGCACCTTTTGAACTTATCATTGCAACTAAGAGTAGAGTGATTTGTTCTGTTAATGAAAGATCAATACCCGTAGCTTGTGCAATAAATAGAGCGGCCATGGTCATATAGATGTTAGTACCATCTAAGTTAAAGGAATAACCGGTTGGAATAACTAAGCCAACGACTGATTTTTTACAGCCTACATTTTCCATTTTACGCATTAAGCTAGGTAAAGCTGCTTCTGAAGAAGAAGTCCCTAAGACTAACCAAAGTTCATCTTTAATATATTTAATTAAAGAGAGAATAGAGAAGCCATTATATTTTGCAACAGCACCTAACACGACTAGAACAAACAATAATGAAGTAATGTAGAAAGTCAGAACAAGCAAGACCAAGTTACTGATTGAAGAAATACCATATTTACCGATGGTAAAGGCCATGGCACCGAAGGCACCAATTGGTGCTAACTTCATCAGCATGCTTACCATTTTAAAGACAGGTTCAGATAAGTTTTGTAAGAACTTAAGAACGGGTTCACCACGTGTGCCAATAGAGGCTAAGGCAATACCAAAAACCACAGAAACAAACAGTACTTGTAAGATATTTCCATTAACTAATGGGCTAACAACGGTGTCAGGAATAATATTCATTAGGAAGCCAACAATCGAAGAGTCATGCGCTTTTGCTACATAGCTTTCTACTTTACTTGCATCTAATGAAGCCGGGGAAATATTTAGGCCATCGCCTGGTCGAATAACGTTTGCAACAATCAAACCAATGATTAATGCAATAGTTGAAAACGTGAGGAAGTAGGCCATGGATTTACCCGCGACAGTGCCTACAGCTTTCATGTTGTTCATACCCGCTATGCCTGTTACTACTGTTAAGAAGATAACAGGTGCGATGATCATTTTTACAATTTTGATAAATCCATCACCAAGCGGTTTAAAGGATTCACCCACGTCAGGGTAAAAATGCCCAAGCAAGATACCGAGTAAGATGGCGACGATAACTTGCACGTATAGCACTTTATAAAGTGGTTGTTTTTTAGTTGAAGTTTGCATGAAGATTTCCCTGCACCTATTGGTACATTGTTTATTTATTTGTATGTTAGAAAATAACTGGGATGTAAAAGAAATTTTACATTATTGTATTTTTATTGGTGCTAACTTAAATGTACGAGTAAATCAGGTCAATAACATAAAATCTATTTAGTTAATTATTGAGTGCTGAATCGAAAAAAATAGTTAAAAATTTCTGTTTCGTACATTTTGTAGCGTTATAACCAAGGTAATATAAAATTTATGGAATTTATTCTGATTTATTGATTATTTTTGGTGTTAAATGTTGATGGTTTTTGGGGTTAGATTATCTAATATTACTTTCTGGTGTGTAAATCTATATATACAATAAGAATAGATATCATGATAACAATTACCCTTAGCTGAATTATGGCTAGGGTAATTGTTAAAGATAAGTTGGTTTTCTTTGTTATTCGTTTTCTTCATCACGAATAAAAGAGATTAATTCAGGTTGTGCAATACGTTTGTAATCTTGCGTATTAAGAATAATAGAACGCTCTAATGTACCCGCATTAAAAGCAAGTTCATCAAAACGTTCAAAAAGTAGAGGGTCAGCCACAAGTTTTAATGAAGGGTGGAAACTAAAAGGAGGGATGGCACCAAATACGCATTGAGTAAGATCATCCACTTCTTTAGGGCTTGCTAGAGATGCTCTTGTTCCACCTATTTGGTGAGCAAGTTTTGAGAGATCAGCTTGTTTATCGGCGGGTAATATCGCAAGAACATGTTGTTTAATACCGTTACCTTTTATATGGCAAACTAGACCTTTTGCGCCTTGTCCTAATTGTGTTCCTCTGATTTTTGCGACTTCTTCAGAACGACCCGCGGTAGGGTGTCCCATTACACGATAAGTAGCGTGGTTGTTATCTAATAAAGTAGTAAGTTGCTCAAAAATAGTCAAAGACATCAATGACTCCTGATTTAATAAGTTATTTATTTAGGGTCATTATACGACTTTAAAAAAAATATTCTGCTGTGATGTTTATGGCTGGTTTTGATTATTTTGATAAGCTTTTCAAATTATTTTGTTACAAATGATAATATGTTAATAGTATTATCCTATTGAATTAATAGGGTAATTGGGCTTCTAAATTTAATTACCTGTAATAACATGATAAACAAATTGATATTTATTCATTATTTTGATGATGATCAATTTAAGAACAAAAAGAATAGAACATATTAAAACGCAGATTTAATTACTAAAAAGGAAGTCAATAATGGCAGTTTCAACATTCTATATCCCTTCTGTAAATAAAATTGGTGCTGGTTGCCTTGCTGATGCTGTAAGTTCAATGAAAGACTTCGGTTTTCATAAAGCGTTGATCGTCACTGATAGCATTTTAAATCAACTGGGTGTTGTTGATAAAGTCAGTAAGTTACTGACAGAAGCTGGTATTTCTAGCGTAACTTATGATGGAACTGCACCAAACCCTACTGTTGAAAACGTAGAAGCGGGTTTAGCTCTGCTGAAAGAAAATCAATGTGACTGTGTAATTTCTTTAGGTGGTGGTTCTCCACATGACTGTGCAAAGGGCATCGCGTTAGTCGCTTCTAATGGTGGAAAGATTGCGGATTATGAAGGTGTTGACCGCTCTGAAAAACCTCAATTACCACTTATTTCTATTAATACCACAGCAGGTACAGCATCAGAAATGACACGTTTTTGTATCATCACAGATACCGCGCGTCATATCAAAATGGCTATCGTTGATAAAAACGTTACGCCTCTGTTATCTGTAAATGATTCAGAATTAATGATTGGTATGCCAAAAGGTTTAACCGCTGCAACAGGTATGGATGCATTAACCCATGCGGTTGAAGCGTATGTTTCAATTGCTGCAAATCCAATCACAGATGCATGTGCATTAAAAGCAGTTACTATGATCAGCGAGTCTTTACGTAAAGTTGTTGATAATGGTGGTGATGCACAAGCGCGTGAAAACATGGCTTACGCTCAGTTCTTAGCAGGTATGGCATTTAATAACGCTTCTTTAGGTTATGTACATGCTATGGCTCACCAATTAGGTGGTTTCTATAACTTACCTCATGGTGTGTGTAATGCGGTTTTATTACCACATGTTCAAGCTTATAACATTCAAGCAGCAGCGGGTCGTTTAAAAGATATCGCACAAGCAATGGGTGTTGATGTTTCTGCAATGAGCGATGAGCAAGGTGCTAAAGCGTGTATCGAAGAAATTCGTAAGATGGCTAAAGATGTAGGTATTCCTGCAGGCCTGAAAGAATTAGGCGTGAAAGAAGAAGACTTCAAAACATTAGCTGAAAATGCGCTGAAAGATGCTTGTGCAATCACTAACCCAGTTCAGGGTTCTGAAAGTGATGTTATCGAGTTATTCCGCCAAGCGATGTAATGTGTAAGAAATAAATGACAACTAATGTTTGTTATTTTATCTCTTAACTGAGTAATAAGAAGCACCTCAAAATTTCTGATTGAGGTGCTTTTTTTATGTATCGCTTTTTCGTCTGGTAGCTCTAGAGGGGGGAATTATCTAGAAATCATTCTGCTTTTTTATGGCGCTCTTGAAGGCAACCTATTACATCAGAGAGTGATAATGATTGGTCTTGCAATAGCACCATTAAGTGATAGAGCAAGTCTGAGGCTTCATTCTTTAGCTCTTCTCGGTCATTAACAGTGGCAGCTAACGCGGTTTCTACACCTTCTTCTCCCACTTTTTGGGCTATACGTTTTGTACCACTGGCATAAAGGCGGGCAGTATAAGAGCTATCTGGTGAGGCATTTTTGCGGTCACGTAATAAATTCTCAAGTTCATAGAGAAATCCCCATTGACTTTGTGCTGGAGCAAAACAACTTTCAGTGCCGTTATGGCAAGTAGGGCCGATAGGGTTAGCTAAAATAAGTAAAGTATCGTTATCACAGTCAGGATAAATATTGACTAATTTTAGGAAGTTGCCAGAGGTTTCACCTTTTGTCCATAAACGCTGTTTAGTACGTGAATAGAAGGTAACATTTCCACTTTCTAGAGTGACGTTTAATGCTTCTTTATTCATATAACCTAGCATTAATACATCGCCTGAAATGGCATTTTGGATAACCACAGGCATGAGGTTATCGACTTTTTCCCAATCTAATTGCGCTAATGTTTCATTATTCATTATATTCTTACCTTAACGTCATTCTTTGCAAGATACTGTTTTAATTCGTTGATATTAATTATTTGTTTATGAAAAACAGAGGCTGCAAGAGCGCCATCAACATTGGCTAGTTTAAATGCATCAAGAAAGTGTGACATTTCGCCAGCTCCCCCTGATGCGATAATAGGAACATCTGCAACTTGGCGTACTAGAGCAAGTTGTTTTAGGTCATAGCCTTGTCTCACGCCGTCTTGGTTCATCATATTTAAAACAATTTCACCGGCACCAAGTTGCTGAACTTCACGTACCCAATCGAGGGTTTTCCAGTGCGTTTGTTGTGTTCGTTTTTCATCACCAGTGAATTGATAAACTAAATATTCACCGGTTTTTTCATCGAACCAAGTGTCAATACCTACAACAACACACTGCACACCGTAGCGATCTGCTAAACGAGATATCAGTGAAGGATCGGAAAGTGCAGGGGAGTTAATCGAAATTTTATCTGCACCAAATGAGAGAATTTTCCCTGCATCTTCAACAGAGCGAATGCCACCAGCAACACAAAAAGGAATATCAATCACTTCAGCGACACGCGATACCCAGCTTTTATCAACAACACGACCATCAGAAGATGCTGTAATATCATAAAATACCAGTTCATCCGCACCTTCTTTGGCATAGCGTTCAGCAAGCGGAACAATATCACCGATGATTTCATGGTTGCGAAATTGAACACCTTTAACAACTTGTCCATCTCGGACATCAAGACAAGGAATTATGCGTTTTGCCAACATGATATCGCCTCTTTTAATGTAAATTTACCTTCTAATAATGCTCTACCAACAATAATACCAGCAACACCTGATGCTGGAAGATCTGCGATATCTTGTAGATCACCAATACCGCCCGATGCTTGGAATAAAATATCGGGAAAACGCTGGGTAATTTCTTTATACAGTTCGACGTTAGAACCCGCTAATGTGCCGTCACGAGAAATATCAGTACACAATACATGCTTTAACCCCACACTTTGATAAAGCTCGATGATATCTTCAAGTGTATAGGGTGAGTTTTCTTGCCAACCGCTGACAGCCACCCATTTTTTACCTTGTTTATCAATACGAACATCGAGAGCTAATACAATGGCATCTGCACCATAGCGCTCAAACCATGTTTTCACGATGTCAGGTTGGTTGACTGCGGTAGAGCCAATAACAACTCGACTTGCCCCTGCATCGAGTAGTGATTTCACATCATCTTCTGTGCGAATGCCACCACCCACTTGTACTGGCACAGTGACACAAGCAACAAGCTCTTTTAACAACGGGATTTGGCGAGCTGAAGGATCTTTTGCGCCTGTTAAATCCACTAAGTGAAGTAATTTTGCGCCATCTTTCTCATATTGTTGGTAGCGAGTCAGTGGATTATCATCATAATCACGCTGTTTTGCATAATCACCCTGATGTAAACGAACTACTTTTCCATCAATTAAATCTAATGCTGGAATAATCATAACGGGTTACATCTCCAAAAAGTTCTTGATAAGTTGAGCACCAGCTTTTCCTGAACGCTCTGGGTGAAATTGCACTCCATAAAAATTATCTTTTTGAATTGCACTACTAAAACGCGAGCCGTATTCAGTTTCAGCAATCGTTGATTCATTGAGTGCTAAAGCGTAGCTATGAACAAAATAGAACCAAGCATCATCACCCAGATCACGAAAAAGAGGATGTCCTGGTTTTGCTAACACTTGGTTCCACCCCATATGAGGCAATGGCAATCCCGCTGTATCAAGTTTATCAATAGTGCCATCAACTAAACCCAATAAAGGGATCCCTTTTCCTTCTTCGCTTAGTGAAGCCAATATTTGCATTCCTAAACAAATACCTAAAACAGGTTGCGTTAACGCTTTAATTAGAGGAATTAGCTCGCGTGCTTTGAGTTGTTCCATCGCGGCTTTAGCTGTTCCTACACCGGGTAAAAAGAGTTTATCCGCAGATAGCACAATATTTTTTTCATAGGAAACAATGGGATCATAACCGAGTCGCTTAACGGCGTAAGCGACAGAGGCTAAATTGGCACAACCCGTATCAAGAATAACCACTTTCATCACAGAACACCTTTTGAACTTGGTAATGTATTGCCTTCGACACGAATGGCTTGGCGTAATGTACGGCCAAAGACTTTAAATAAGCTTTCAGCTTTGTGGTGATCGTTTTTGCCTTTCGATTTCAGGTGTAATGTGCATCCCATGGTGTAAGAGAGTGAACGGAAAAAGTGTTCAATCATCTCTGTACTTAAATCACCGACACGTTGATATTTAAATTCGGCTTTGTATTCAAGATGTGGACGACCAGAAATATCTAACGCACAGCTTGCTAGGCATTCATCCATTGGTAATGTAAAACCGAAACGAGCAATACCTCGTTTATCACCTAATGCTTCACGTAATGCTTCACCCAAAGCAAGGCCAGTGTCTTCTACCGTATGGTGATCATCAATAACTAAGTCACCTTTAACGTTGATGTTCATACGAAAGCCACCGTGTGTGGCAATTTGATCAAGCATGTGATCAAAGAAACCGACACCAGTGCTGATCTGGCTATCACCTTCACGATCAAGCCAAACATCGATCGCAATTTGTGTTTCTTTAGTTTTTCGCTCAACATGGGCATAGCGATCTTTTTTCGTTAGCTGCTCTGTGATAACAGCCCAATTGAGCTCATTGGCATTATAAAGCAGGCCTTTGATACCTATATTTTCAGCTAACTGAATATCAGTTTGTCTATCGCCAATGACATAGCTATTATTTTTATCTAGTGCGCCATCAACTAAATACTGGGTGACAAGCCCTGTTTCTGGTTTGCGACAAGGGCAGTTGTCTTCAGGTTTATGAGGACAAATTAAAACATCATCAAATGAGATCCCTTGAGATGAAAAAATTTGCATCATTAAATTATGAGGCGGATCGAAATCTGCTTGAGGAAAACTTTCTGTGCCTAATCCGTCCTGATTTGTGATCATAATGAGTTTATAACCCGCTTTTTGCAGAGCAGTAAGTGCGGGGATCACGCCATTTTCAAAGGCAAGTTTATCAAGTCTATCAACTTGGTAATCTGTTGGTGGCTCAGTGATTAAAGTACCATCACGGTCAATAAAAAGAATTTTTTGGCTCATGGTTGAGATCCCTCAGTTGCGATTTTTTGTTGTTATCGTTTTTAATATTTTATACGTTTGCAGTTTGAATATTTTTTATGGCATTAATCACGCTATCACATTCTTCAGCGGTACCGATAGAAATACGCAAACAGCCATTAAGCCCATATTGACGCTGTTGATCGCGTAAAATAATCCCTTGTTCCCATAAAGTACGGAAAACTAGAGTCGCATCAGTGAATTTCACTAAAATATAGTTGGTTTCACTGTTATAAACCTGTTCAACATTAGGTAGTTTTTTTAACGAATTCGATAAAATAGCTCTGCTACGTGAAATTTCTGCCACCCGTTTTTTCATTATCTCAATACCTGCATCTGTTAATGCTTGTGCAGCAATATCTGCAACAGGTGTTGAAAGCGGGTATGGTGCGATCACTTTTAGTAATAATTCAATGACTGGTGGATTGGCAAGCGTAAAGCCACAACGAAGCCCTGCTAAAGCAAAAGCTTTCGATAAGGTTCGCAAAATAACTAAATTCGGATAATCTTCAAGCCATGAAACAATTGATGCTTGTGGGCAAAATTCAATATAGGCTTCATCTACCGCAACAATGGCTTTGTCTTTAGCCAACGCTAATACATCACGAATAAGCGAAGGATCAACAAGATTTCCTGTCGGGTTGTTAGGACTGCACAGATAGATAAGTTTTACATTATCAAGCTGTGATGCGATGGCTTTGACATCTGGACTCCAATCAGCAAGCGCAGGAACAACACGCTGTTCTATACCGAAGGTTTCAGCACTGACACTATACATTCCATATGTCGGTGGGCAATAAAGCACAGCGTCTTTACCCGGCTCACAAAAAGCACGAATAAGTAGCTCAATCGCCTCATCTGCGCCACGGCTCACTAAGACTTGATTAGTCTCTACACCTGCATATTTTGCGTAACGATTAATGACGTTAACAGGCTGACATTCAGGGTAACGGTTTAAGTTTTTTTCATTAAAAGTAAAGTCTGGTGCGATAGGGTATTCATTTGCATTTAACCAAACAGAGCCATTTCCCCCTAAGCGTCGAGCAGACTGATAAGGTGTTAATTCACGTACATTTTTTCTTGCAAGTGTATTGATATCAAATTCAGTTTTCATCACTCTTTTTCCCCTGAGCTAAAGCGTTAACGCGAAGTGTGACAGCATTTTTGTGTGCAGTGAGTTGTTCTGCTTGCGCTAATATTTCAATGGTCTGTGCTAAATCAGATAAACCCTGTGCGGTGAGTTTCTGTACTGTCATACGTTTCATAAAATCAGCTAAGCCTAAGCTTGAGTAGGTTGCTGTATAGCCATAAGTCGGCAGAACGTGATTAGTACCAGAAGCATAATCTCCTGCTGATTCAGGCGACCAAGCACCAAGAAAAATAGAGCCAGCACTGGTAATGCTATCAACACGAGCATCAGCATCATTGGTTTGAATAATTAAGTGTTCTGGGCCATAGCTGTTACTGATTTCAATACACTGGTCGAGATCACGAGTAATAATGACACGGCTTTCTGCAAGTGCTTGTTTCGCGATTTCAGCACGGCTTAATAGTGCCAGTTGTGTTTCAGTTTCAGCTATAACGGCTTTGGCGAGTGTTTCATCCGGTGTTAATAATACAACCTGTGAATCAGGGCCATGTTCAGCTTGTGAAAGTAAGTCAGCTGCAATAAATGCAGGATTTGCATCTGCATCAGCAATCACTAGTACTTCAGAAGGTCCTGCTGGCATATCGATTGCAGCACCTTGTAGCGATTGACTTGCTTGGCGCTTTGCTTCAGTTACATAAGCATTACCGGGGCCAAAAATTTTATCAACTTTAGGAATAGATTCCGTACCAAAAGCCATGGCTGCAATCGCCTGCGCGCCACCGACTTGGAAGATTTCATCAATACCAATTTGTTGAGCAATATATAAAATTTCATCAGCAATAGGGGGCGGTGAGCAAAGAATAACTTTGCGACAACCAGCAATACGGGCTGGAATACCTAACATCATTACTGTTGAAAGCAATGGTGCCGAACCTCCGGGAATATAAAGCCCTACTGCATCAATGGGTCTACTGACTTGCTGACAAAATACACCGGGCTGCGTTTCCACGTTGATAGTGTTAGGAATTTGCGCCTCATGAAAGCGACGAATATTATTCATCGCTTGTGCTATCGCTTGTTTTATTTTGCTATCAAGTCTTGATGACGCTTCATCAATTTGCGATTTTGACACCAAAACACTTTCCGGCGCTGCCTTATCGAATTTTTGGCTAAGTGCTTTAAGCGCTTTATCCCCATCATTGCGTACCTGTGAAATGATGCTAGCAACTTGTTCTGTAATTGAACCTGAGGCAGAAATAGCAGGGCGAGTTAATAGCACTTGTTGCTGTTCTTTAGTGCATTTATTCCAGTAAGTTAATGTATTAAAACCCGTTTTCATCATTTCACCTTATTCCATCATTTTTTCAATTGGTAAAACAAGAATAGAACTTGCACCTAATGCTTTAAGCTTTTCCATTGTTTCCCAGAATAGGGTTTCGCTACTTACCATGTGCATTGCAACGCGATTTTGGTCACCTGCCAGAGGTAAAATAGTCGGCCTTTCAGCTCCCGGAAGTAATGCAATTACATCATCAAGGCAATCACTTGGGGCGTGTAACATTATGTATTTTGATTCTCTAGCTTGAATAACGCCTTGAATGCGGGTTAATAAACGGTCGATAAGTGCTTGTTTATCAGCTTCCATTTCACCATCACGTTGGATCAAGCACGCTTTTGAGCGATAAATTATTTCAACTTCTTTTAATCCATTCGCTTCTAATGTTGCACCAGTAGAAACTAAGTCACAGATAGAGTCAGCAAGGCCTGCACGAGGGGCTACTTCAACAGAGCCATTTAATAAACACGATTTAAACTTGATGCCTTTTTGGTCTAAATAACGTTTGAGTAGATTTGGATAGGAGGTTGCGATACGAGTATTATTTAAACACTCCGCACCTTGATAATCGAAATCGACAGGGGTTGCCAGAGATAAACGGCAGCCACCGAAATCGAGACGACGTAGCGTCAGGTAACTTGGGTTTTCACCTTGAGAACGACGTTTTAATAACTCTTCTTCTAAAACGTTTTCACCGATGATCCCTAAATCAACAACGCCATCCATTACTAATCCTGGAATATCGTCATCTCTAACACGTAAAATATCGATTGGCATATTTTCAGCGTAAGCAATCAGGCGCTGTTGATTTAAGTTAATTTTGATGCCACAACGTGCTAAAAGAGCACGAGAATCATCGCTTAAACGTCCCGATTTTTGCATTGCGATTCTTAATCTTGCTTTATCTAACATAATATTACCCTATCATTGTCCATATTTTTGTGATGAAAATTAGCTATAAAAAAACCCCGGAAGTTGCCTTCCGGGGTTTTAGTTGTTATCTGCATTCAGACCACCGGAAGCGTTTCTTAAACGTCTTCCAGCACTCATCGCCTGAAAGACTAGTCAGGGTGATGGTGATGATGGTGGTTTAGTTGAATGCTATACATAATTATTTTCCTAGCTAATAACACTATTTGTTATTTAATAATGCCCGTTACTGTTAATTTGTATTTAGTAACCTGCATTTAGAATTTGTCTGCCTTTCAACCTACATGATTTACAAAGCAAAAAGCAACCTATTTTTTAATAATAATTTAATTATTTTGTAACCTTTTGTTTTTAATGTAATTTTAATATTTCTCTTATTTACTTAATGGAACAAGTAGGCGAGTATATAGGGAGATGCTAAACGTTCACGAAATATAAGTAGTATTTATAAGTAATGGCGAAACGAAAATTTTATAGCATACTTTGACTAAGCCATTTAAGTAGGGGAGCAAAATGAAACGAATAACCATCGTAGGATTAGGTTGGTTAGGTTTACCACTTGCCGCTGCGTTGCGTGATGCAGGCTATCAAGTTAAAGGGACTAAAACCACCGAAGATGGCGTAGAAGCAGCAAGAATGAGTGGCGTTGACTGCTGTTTAGTGAATTTAACACCCGCAATTGAATGTGATAGAGATGATTTTGATTACTTAATGGAAACGGACGTCCTGATTATCACGTTACCGCCAAGTGCGGCTGGTGGTGGTTATGATTATGTTGAAGCCATTCAAACGCTAGTGGATAGTGCAATGTCTCGCCATGTTACGAGAGTCATTTACATTAGCTCGACTTCTGTATATGGCAATCAAACAGGTAATATCACAGAAGAAATGGATATTCGCCCAGAAACACAATCAGCAAAAATGTTAGCAGAAGTTGAGAATTGGCTACATCGTTTACCATTGACCACGGTTGATATTCTTCGATTAGCCGGATTAGTCGGGCCGGGTCGTCATGCAGGACGTTTTTTATCAGGTAAAAAACAGGTCAAAGGCGCCCATCAATGCGTTAATTTAGTCCACTTGGATGATGTGATTTTTGCTGTCGAACAACTTCTTGCGCAGAATGAAGGTGGCCATTTATATAATTTATGTGCCCCCATTCACCCTAAAAAGAAAGATTTTTACTCAAGAGTGTCAAATCAACTCAAACTTATTCCGCCAGAATTTGCTGAGGAAGAGAAACCTTTAATACGAGAGATTGATGGTCAGGAGATCTGTCGAGATCTTGGATTTCATTACCATTATCCAGATCCCGACAAAATGCCAATGAATTAAATTAATTTACAGGCAGTAACACAATATCACGGAAAATAGGTCTTTCACTTAATTGTGCAAACCAACGCTCAATGTGAGAAAAGTGTGGTCTATCTTTGCAAACTTCTAACCATGGATAGACCAATGGTGCGATCGCTATATCAGCAAGAGAGAATTCATCTCCTGCAAAGTAAGTTGTTTTTGCAAGTTGGTCGTCAGCAATTTTAATTAATTTATTAAGCTTCTCTTTCAATGCGTTAACAATCTCAGGATTTTGTTGCTCTTTAGGTGTACGAACAATCATGATCATCATTTGTTGAATGGGAGCAAATAGGCTGCCATTTGACCAATCCATCCATTTTTCTACATTTGCTCGTTGTTTAGGATCAATGGGATAGAGTGTGTTATTTTCATATTTTGCACATAAATAACGAATAATGGTGTTAGACTCCCATAAAGCAAAGTCATCATCTTGTAAGGTTGGAATTGAAGCGTTGGGATTCATAGCTAAATAATTTGCTTCATTGAGTCCACCAAAAGGGCCTCCAACATCGATTTGTTCATAAGGAACATTTAGTTCCTTTAAACACCAAAGAACTTTTTTAACGTTAGATGAGTTTTTTCTACCCCAGACTTTTAACATAAAGGTCTCCTAAACCACGATAAGTAATAAAATTTCCCTCTATAGGGCGCTAAATATGAATATAAGATAAATCTCTATATATCAATGTTGGCGTCTTATTCCAGAAAGCCATATAGTAGGAAAGCTTTAACAAATTGATATAAAAGGGTGATCGGTAATGAAAAAAAATATTCCATCTGTTCTGGGTAAGGTTACCGCGGGAATGGGTTTACTGCTAATTATTTCTAGTCCTTCATTTGCGGTAAATAATCCGGTGCCTCCTCAAATAGAGGCAAAATCTTATGTACTAATGGATTACAACAGCGGAAAAATTCTGGCATCAGAAAAACTTGATGAGCGTTTAGATCCCGCCAGTCTTACAAAAATCATGAGTAGCTATGTTGTTGGACAAGCTATCAAAGAAGGGCGTATGTCACCCGATGATATGGTTATTGTTGGGCGTAATGCATGGGCAACGGGAAATCCGGTATTGAAGGGATCGTCATTGATGTTCTTGAAACCGGGAGATCAGGTCAAAGTAATTGATTTAAATCGCGGTATGGTTATTCAATCTGGTAATGATGCCAGTATTGCATTAGCAGAACATGTTGCGGGTAGTCAGGAAACCTTTGTTGATTTAATGAATTCCTATGCTAAAAATCTCGGCTTAAAAAACACGCACTTTAAAACCGTTCATGGGTTAGATTCTGAGGGACAATATACCACTGCACAAGATATGGCATTACTTACAGCTGCCATGATCCGCGATGTACCTTCAGAGTATGAAATTCATAAAGAAAAAGAATTTACATTCAACAATATTCGTCAGCCAAATCGTAACCGTTTATTGTGGAATAAGAATATGAATGTCGATGGTGTGAAAACAGGTCACACCAATGGAGCAGGATACAATCTTGTTTCTTCAGCAACTGAAGGTGATATGCGCTTAATTGCGGTTGTTTTAGGAACGCCATCAGATAAAGTGCGTTTTGCTGAAAGTGAAAAATTATTAGGTTGGGGCTTCCGCTTTTTTGAAACGGTAACACCAGTAAGAGCAGATACACCACTGACAACGCAAAAAGTATGGTACGGCGATAAAGGTGAAGTGGCGTTAGGGGTTGCTAATGATGCCTCAATTACTATTCCTAAAGGTGAATTGAAAAACCTGAAAGCCTCTTTTACTTTAACCAATCCTGTATTAGAAGCGCCGTTAACTCAAAATCAGGTTGTTGGTACAGTTAACTTCTTATTAAATGATGAAGTGATTGAACAGCGCCCATTGGTTGTAAAAGAAGCGGTTGAAGAAGGTGGGATCTTTAGTCGTATCTGGGATTTTGTTGTTAAAACAGTATCTGGTTGGTTTAATGCTATTTTTGGCTAATACATAATAATGGTTCTATCAAAGCGTTACTGAGTTTTTCACCCAAAAAGAAAGACTAGCTGTTATTTTTATAGAAAAAATCCGTAATTATTTAATGATTACGGATTTTTTATATTCAATAAAGTAAGGGAATATTTCTAGTTTAAAACTTAAATAAGCCCATCGATTTTACCTTGATTATCAACATTCACAGATATAGCAGCAGGGGTTTTCGGTAACCCAGGCATTGTTGTGATAGAACCTGTTAAAGCGACAACAAAACCAGCACCCGCAGAAACATATACTTCACGAACGTTGATTGTAAAATCAGTAGGGCGGCCTAATAACGTGGGGTCATCGGAGAGTGAATATTGTGTTTTTGCCATACAGACAGGAAAGTGAGCAAAACCCATACTTTCTATCTTTTCCAACATTTTGCTAGCATGTTGGCTATAGCTCACACTATTTGCCCCATAAATTTCTTTGGCAACGATATCGATTTTTTGGCTAAGTGAGATATCATTAGGATAAATTAATTGAAATTGGCTCTGTTCATTTTCAAGTGTATCAATCACTTGCTTAGCTAATTCAATACCGCCTTCGCCTCCTTTTTCCCACACTTTGGTAATTGCAAATCGGCAATCTCTATCTTGGCAAAATTGTTCGATAAACTGGTGCTCTGCAATACTATCAGTGACATAAGCGTTAAGAGAGACAATTACCGGTAAGCCATATTTTTTAAGATTTTCAATGTGCTTTTCAAGATTTACAATCCCTTTTTCAAGGGCAACTAAATCTTCATTGTTCCATTCGCCTTTACCTAAACCACCGTTATATTTTAGCGCTTTAGTGGTTACAACAATGACGGCACAATCAGGGCGTAATCCACTGATCCGACATTTTATATCAAAGAATTTTTCAGCACCTAAGTCAGCACCAAAACCGGCTTCTGTCACGGTAATATCTGCAAGTTGAAGAGCCAGTTTTGTTGCTCTTACGCTATTGCATCCATGAGCAATATTAGCGAAAGGGCCTCCATGAATAATGGCTGGCGTAT
Source organism: Proteus sp. ZN5 (assembly GCF_011046025.1). Classification (GTDB taxonomy): domain Bacteria; phylum Pseudomonadota; class Gammaproteobacteria; order Enterobacterales; family Enterobacteriaceae; genus Proteus. The sequence goes on along the minus strand of NZ_CP047639.1, from coordinate 3,399,179 downwards.
TTTCAAGTGTTTGTACTAAATTAGGATTAATTGCATCTTTTAATAAACTTGCCATTGCTCCAACAGCTTGCAGATCGCTAGCTGTAATAGGATCACCATTATAAGAATAGGCAACAATGATGCGAGAAAGTCTCTGTTTTAAATCATCAATATCCATCGCCAAACATAGGATAGACATAATTTCAGAAGCAACAGTAATAACAAAATTATCTTCTCTTGTTATACCGTCTTTTTCGCCACCTAATCCCACAACAATATTACGTAAAGTGCGATCGTTCATATCCATACAACGTTTAAACACGATTTTTTTAGGATCGATATTTAAAGGGTTGCCTTGATAAATTGAATTATCAAGCATGGCTGCAAGTAAGTTATTGGCAGAGGTTATAGCATGAAAATCGCCAGTAAAATGAAGATTGAGATCTTCCATTGGAACGACTTGCGAATAACCACCTCCCGTTGCACCACCTTTAATACCAAAGCAAGGACCTAAAGAGGGTTCACGAAGCGCAATAATGGCATTCTTTCCAAGATGATTAAGTGCTTGCCCTAATCCAACAGTGACTGTTGTTTTACCTTCACCAGCAGGTGTTGGGTTAATGGCAGTAACTAAAACTAACTTTCCGGGCTTTTTTGTTGTAACTTTTGACCAAATACTGTGGCTAAATTTGGCTTTGTATTTGCCATAAAACTCGATATCGTCTTGATCAATATTTAAATTTTTAGCAATGTCCTGAATAGGTAAGAGGTGTGCTTCTTGGGAGATTTGAATATCTGATTTCATTTTAGTTCTCTTTTTATCCCGCTTATTAATGTCTCTAGTGATCTTTACTTATCAACTTTAGACAATAATCTAAATATGGCCAATAGATTGATTAATTTGTAGTTATTTACTTTAGATAGCGCGTTCATCGTCATGCCATTTAAATAATTTTTGTTGTTAGCTCCTACTTTTTCTTTAAATTATCACTATTGAGTGATGTTTTGCTTTTTTGAAAAAAACATAGTTTAACTAAGGATGACAATTTAATCTCATACAAAAAAGATGATATTAATAAAGAAGGGTATTGAGATTGATATTAATAAACAAAAAAGGCGCTGATATCAGCGCCTTATCTATCATAAATATCTGTACTGAGACTCTCAGGTTTAGTCACAAGAAATTTTAATGGCTAATCCGCCTTGAGAGGTTTCACGATATTTAGCGTTAATGTCTTTACCTGTTTCGTACATTGTTTCAATGACTTTATCTAAACAAATACGAGGATCACTGACACGACGTAAAGCCATACGAGATGAGTTTACGGCTTGTACGGCTGCGATAGCATTACGTTCAATACAAGGAACTTGTACTTGCCCTGCCACTGGGTCACAGGTAAGTCCTAAGTTATGCTCCATCGCAATTTCTGCCGCAATACAAACTTGTTCTGGGCTACCGCCTAAAAGTTCAGTTAATGCGCCTGCTGCCATTGAGCAAGCAACACCGACTTCACCTTGACAACCCACTTCAGCACCTGAGATAGATGCATTCATTTTGTAAAGTGAACCAATTACACCAGCAACTAAGAAAAAGCGGGTGTAAGAGTTTTCATTCACAGGACGAATAAATTTATCATAGTAAGACAACACTGCTGGAATAATGCCACAAGCACCGTTTGTTGGTGCTGTTACAACACGTCCACCAGCCGCATTTTCTTCATTTACGGCAAGGGCAAACATGTTAATCCAATCAACAACTGTCATTGGATCGGTTGTGGTTTTATCTTCGGTTACTAACATACGGCGTAATGCAGAAGCGCGGCGAGGTACGCGTAAAGGCCCCGGTAATAAGCCTTCGGTATTTACACCGCGCTCAATACCTGACTTCATCACTTCCCAAACAGCCGCGAAATGAGCTGAAATCTCTTCTTTACTGCGTAATGCTAATTCGTTTTGCATCACTAATGCAGATAAAGAAAGCCCAGTCTCTTTGCAATGGCGACGTAAATCAGCCGCATATTGATAAGGATAAGGAACTTGAACCGTATTTTCTTCAGGTTGACCAAAATGCTCTTCATCAACAATAAAACCGCCACCAATTGAATAATAGGTTTTCTTCAATAAAACCTGTTCACCGTTATAAGCGGTGATGGTCATGCCATTTTCATGGAGGGGCAGATTGGTGTTATGAAAATTCATACCGCCTTCAACCGGAAAATCGACTTCTTTTATGCCATTTGCCAGCATTAAGCGACCCGTTGTTTCTACTTGTTTGATAAACGGGGCGATAGAATCAATATCGACAGTATCAGGTAAATTTCCTGCTAGTCCCATAATAATAGCAATATCAGTTGCGTGACCTTTACCTGTTAAAGATAAAGAGCCATAAACATCAACGATAACGCGGGAAGCAGAAGAGAGGAGATTTTTTTCAGCAAGTAAATCAACGAATTCTTTACCTGCTTTCATTGGACCTACAGTGTGTGAGCTTGAAGGACCGATACCAATTTTAAAAATATCAAAGACGCTAACCATAATATTCGCCTCCCTAATTAATTTAAAGGCGCAACTGTGTGATTATTAGAGTGTTAAGTGTCAGTTTTTAAATCTAAAGCTGTAGTGGCTACTTCCGGTTAAGAAAGTAGCCACTAGATGTCTTATTAGCTCATGAAAGAGTTAACTAAGCTATAGAAAACAGCTGAGATTGCGATAAGACCCATAATTACAACAAATACGTTGCTGATATGGCCTTCATATTTTTTCATCGCTGGTACTTTACGGATTGCATACATTGGCATCAGGAACAGTAACATTGCGATAACTGGGCCACCTAATGTTTCAATCATACCTAAAATGCTTGGGTTTAATGTTGCAACAATCCAAGTTGTAACCAGCATAAACAGTGCAGTGATTTTGTTTAAACGATCTTTCTCGATTGTTTTACCTTTTTCACGCAGTGATTTGATGATTAAACCGTTGAAACCTTCACGAGCACCTAAGTAGTGACCTAAGAAAGATTTAGTAATCGCAACGAAAGCAATAAATGGAGCAATATAAGCGATAATCGGTGCTTCAAAATGGTTAGCAAGGTAAGACAGGATACTGATGTTCTGTGCTTTTGCTTCTGCTAAGTTTTCTGGTGTTAAGCTAAATACACAGCTAAACACGAAGAACATTACAGTGATAACCATCATGATGTGTGCATAAGCTAAAATGCGTGAACATTTTTTCTCAGCGTTTTCACCGTATTCTTCACGTTTTGCAACCGCAAACGCAGAGATGATTGGAGAGTGGTTAAAAGAGAACACCATTACAGGGATAGCTAACCATAAGGTTACTAATAGACCTTGACCCATACCTGATGTTGTTGCGTGATCAAAAGAGAGAGTATCAAGAACTGCACCATTCCACTCAGGGATGAGATACAGAGCTAAGATCATTAGAACTGCAACAAATGGGAATACTAAAACACTCATTGCTTTAACGATAGCTTGTTCACCAAAGCGAATAATCGACATGATACCAACAATAAGTACCAGCGATAAAATTGCACGAGGTGGTGCAGCCATGTGCATTTGGTTCACAATAAAGCTTTCTACTGTATTGGTGATAGCAACACTATAAACCAATAGAATAGGATAAATTGCGAAGAAATAGAGCAGAGTGATTAATTTACCTGCTGTTTTACCAAAGTGTTCTTCAACAACTTCAGTGATATCTTCACCTGGGTTTTTACCTGATAACACAAAGCGGCACATACCACGGTGTGCAAAGAAGGTCATTGGGAATGCAAGTACTAACATGATCAACAGAGGAATTAAACCACCAATCCCTGCGTTGATAGGTAAAAATAGAACGCCAGCACCGATAGCCGTACCGTATAAACCTAACATCCATACTGTATCTGACTTACGCCATGCTTTGTAATCACCTTGGGTGTTACCTGACGCGATAGAACCAACTTTGGTTGTATCCATAATACTCTCCGAAATAACGCGGTAAAAAAATAATGAATAAAAATAAGAGCGTGATTGTATTCCTTTTTAGAAATAATCACGGCATAAATTTAATTATGAATAAATGAGCGCATTGAGTACCTGGTGTTATCTCAATATCTTCAATTACCACATACAAAAATCTTTAAATTTCAAAAGAATTAGACTCTTTCAAAATTTGAAAAAATATTCAATAAGTTTATATCCAGACTTAAGAGGTGCAGAATATAGTGTTTTTCAGGATAAACTACCGTGATCACCATCTCAAATGCTAAATATAACTAAAAAACCTAAAAATGTAACATTTTTTATATTTTGTGTTTTTAGGTGGGGTTTTTAAAACATTTTGAAATAATTTTCCAATTTTAAAATCAACGTAAAATAAAGCTAAATACTAAAATGTTCATATATTAATGATTATTTTTAGATGTTTTTATTATCTGGAGAATAAATGATTAAAATCAATTAGGTTATTTTTGTTTACAATTAAAACATTGTATTAACTATATATCTTATTGAAATAAAACAATAAATAATTTTCTTTAATTAATGTTTAAAAGTAGACGAAAGAATATAGAAATTATGCAATATGATTATTTATTAATGAATTTCTTTTATTTTATGAAATGAATATAGCTATATTTCGTTTATAAGTAGAATATTGTTTATAAATACGACAGTGAATTTGTTAATAAATGAGTTTGGTAGGTTGTTATATAACGAATATAAAAGTTTCATTTTGATTAAAATAACAACATATTTATTTTTGGATAAATAATATAATAATAGAAAATATTTTTATTTATATATTAATATATTGAAGGGCAATGTTACTTAAGTTAAATATAAAAAAGACCACAATAAATGTGGTCTTTTTCGGTATTAGAAAGGTTAGGCCTTTGTCCAACCTTTACGAATAGGGTAGGCAAAACAGAGTTGATAGAGTTGTTGTACCCATTTTTGGAGTATATTGCCACCTTTAGGCCAGAAGATCTGGCAAAGGCCACAAGAAAGTAGAGCAACGATAAAAGCGCCAATCATATCGATTGGCCAATGCACGCCAAGATAGATACGCGCCCAAGCAATAGCAAGTCCTAAACCGAGCATAATATAGCCAATACGTTTGCTGTTATGCCAAAAGAGATAAGCTAAAGCAATGGTGAAAACAAACGTACCATGGTTACTTGGGAATGAAGGTGTCGCATCATGGTCTAGAAAGTTGTAACCAATGTTAGCTGCAAAAGGGCGTTCATGAGGCGCAATTGCACCAATCATCCAAGAGATAGAAAGTGCAATACCTAAAGAGACGGCAGCTTTGCAGACTAATGTTCTTTGCTGACTAAGATGTTTTTCATTACCCCATAACCAATAGAACACTAAAGATAACGGAAAAAGATAGACAAGGTACTTAGCAATAACTATCGCCGTACCGATTTCTAAAGGAGATGCCGCAGGTGTTGCATTCATCATTGAAAATACGGCTAAATTGAATTGTTCCAGCAAAGTAGGCTCCATACATGTCGTACTGATAAGCGATGTTTATGATACATAATACGCAAGTTTTTAAGGGTAAATGAGGGAGTAATAGGGGTAAAGTGTTTTTTTCTTATTTAATTGTGCTTTTTTTAAAAGATTTGTCAGTTTTATATCTAACTGAGCTAAAGCACTCTTAAAAAGAGTATTGTGCTTATGTTATTGCTCTCACATCGTTCTTTCTTCTTATCTTCAACGAGGTATAACTTTATGTGGTTCCAGAAAAATATTGTCCTTAATGCAAGGCCAAGAGGATTTCACTTAATTACACAAGCATTGATTCAAGAATTACCAGAGCTAAGACAATATAAAATCGGAATTGCTCATTTTTTTATTCAACATACATCGGCTTCATTAACGATTAATGAAAATGCGGACCCAACAGTGCGAAGTGACTTTGAATGCTTCTTTAATCAAAACGTAAAAGAGGACGAGGATTACTACCTTCACACCTATGAAGGCAGCGATGATATGCCTGCGCATATTAAAAGCAGCTTACTTGGACAAAGTGTTACTGTTCCTATTAGTCAAGGTGAGTTGAATTTAGGGACTTGGCAAGGGATTTATCTTGGTGAACATCGAAATCACGGCGGTAGCCGTCGTATTATCGTAACCTTGCAAGGTGAGAGTTACTAGATCTCAGACAATAAAAAACCCGACAGTTATTTCACCAAAAGGGTTGAAACTATCGGGCTCCTCAATATTTGGGGACATCAAAGAAAAGCAGTGGCACTAATTCAGACTCCGAGTTAGAAAGAAAGTTCGCTGACTAATGAAAAAAAATAGATTTTTTTTTAGAAAGAGAGGAAAGATAAAGAAAAGATGAGGGGTAAAAAAAGAGAACGCGCTAAAACATATTGATAAATAAACTGTTTTAGCGCTTTTGAATTAGTTGTAGATGCCTAAATTTTCTTTAGCATAAGCTTCAAAATCTGTGCAACCACCAATGTGTTTTTCATCAATAAAAATTTGTGGCACAGTTTCAACAGGTTTACCGACAGTTTTAGATAAATCAGCTTTTGTAATTCCTTCAGCTTGAATATCTACATAGCGGAAATCGAAATCGTCACGTTTTTCAGACAAAGTTTCAGCCAGTTGTTTTGCACGAACACAATATGGGCAACCAGGGCGACCAAAAATGACAACAAACATACGACACTCCTTATTGAGGAAATAAAATTCAGGCATAATAGTTTCTATTGGTTGTTACTATGCCCTTTTATTAGGCTAAACAAAAACAGTTATTGCCTTTTAGTGTGATAAATTATACCAATTTGCCGAATAATGAGATAGGACTGTGACACAGCATTTAGCGGAGAAACAATGGAAAAGCCTTCAAATCAAGATATGAAATCACTGTCAGATATGCCAAAACCCATTATCATCATTGAGATAATCGGTATTATTTTATTAGTGGTTGCTTATCTTTATATCAACCAATATATGACCTCTCCGCAGTGGCTAGGAACGTATACAGGACAATTAACGCTAGTTGTTTTAGGCGTTATCTGCATGATCCCGCCTGCTATCCATATTGTATGGCGTGCTATTTATCGATTAACTTTTTTAGGGATTGATCATAACTCCACAAAGAATAAAAAGAAAAAAGAGAATAACGAAGAATAGTTAACTGTTTTTTCTCAAAAATGTATTAGAAACTAAGAAAATCCAATATGTAAATTGGCTTAATTTTCTTAGTTTTTCTATTTATTAGTGCCTTCAAGATAGAAAAAGTGGCAAAATAGCATCAATGCCAATTGGCACTCTTTTTTTTGCGCGTAAAGGTTATTTGAATGAACGCTGTTGTGACTACCGATCTGGATCAGCTAAAGTCTTGGCTTGATGAACTACAGATTGCTTACTATGAATGTGACTCTTGTCAGGCGTTACATTTACCGCATCTTCAATATATCAGTGGTATTTTTGATGCCAAAATTGATATTCTTGAGGATGTACTTGTATTTACGGCTATCGCTGAGCTAAAGCCGTCAGCAATAGTGCCATTAATGGCAAATCTAAGCCAAATTAATGCAAGCTCTTTATTTATTAAAACATTTCTAGAAATTAGCGATGAGAACTTACCAAAATTAGTTTTTTGCCAATCATTTCCGGTTGCTGCAGGTGTCTCACTGAATCAATTCGATCTGTTCTTACAAAAAGCAGAAGAGCAATCTGCTGAAGTCGTTAGCGAAATTTTTAATAACGGTTTCTTGTATGGTGAAAAACAAGAAAGTGAAAACGAAGAAGAAGATGAAGACGAAGATGTTGAGATAAATAGCGCATCAACTGACTCCTCCTATACTGTACATTAATATTAATCTCCATAACGGTCACAAAATCTTATGCAATGCGCACGATTTAGTGCGGGTGAATGTCATTCTTGTGAATGGCTTTCTCTTGCTTATCCTGAACAAATCAAGAAAAAACAGCACAACTTATTAGCATTACTTCCAGAAGATTATGCTTTTGATAAATTAGCGCCAGTTGAAAGCCAACAAGCGCAGTTTCGTAATAAAGCAAAGATGGTAGTCAGCGGGAGTGTTGAAAGACCCGTCTTGGGCTTAAAAACTCAAGAAGGTGTCGCTGTCGATTTATGCGAATGTCCACTGTATTCAGCTTCTTTTGAACCCGTGTTTTCTATTCTGAAAACATTTATTGCAAAAGCAGGGCTAGTACCTTACGACATAGAACGCCGTCGTGGTGAACTCAAGTTTATTTTATTAACTGAGAGCCGAAGTAATAGCACCATGATGTTGCGCTTTGTTTTGCGTTCAGAAAAAAAACTAGAACAACTTCGTAAAGCACTTCCTTGGTTACAAGAGCAATTGCCTCAATTAGCGGTTATCTCCGTTAATATTCAACCTGTGCATATGGCTATTTTGGAAGGTGAACAAGAAATTATTCTTACAGAAAAAACGTTCTTAGATGAATCATTTAACCAAATTCCATTGCATATTCGGCCTAGAGGTTTTTTTCAAACTAATCCAGCGGTAGCTTCATCACTTTATGCCACAGCAGGTCTTTGGGTAAGAGAATTAAATATCACACATTTGTGGGATATGTTTTGTGGATCAGGGGGCTTTGGGTTGCATTGTGCAGATAAATCAACCCAATTAACAGGTATTGAAATTAGCCCTGAAGCTATTGAATGTGCACGTTTATCAGCTCAGGAGTTAGGGTTAGAGCATGTCGAGTTTCAAGCATTAGATTCAACCGGTTATGCGTTAGCTAAAGAGTCTGTTCCTGAATTAGTGCTTGTTAATCCACCAAGGAGAGGTATTGGTGAGGCATTGTGCGGTTATCTCAATAAAATGAAACCTCGCTTTATCCTTTATTCAAGTTGTAATGCTCAAACGATGGCAAAAGATATTCAGCAACTTTCTCACTATCGAATAGATAGAGTGCAGTTGTTTGATATGTTTCCTCATACTTCTCACTATGAAGTCCTTACGTTATTGGTATTACAAGACAGCTAAGATATTTATTACAAAATAGAGATTGAGTGTTAGTATAAATCAGTATTTAACGCTCGATGTATAACATCGGGCGTTTTCTTTTTTATTAGATGGGCATTCTATTTTATGCAGAATTTAAAAGCGTTGTTATTAGTGATGGTGTTATTGGGGCCTTTGGGGATCGATCTCTATTTACCGACAATACCTGCGATTGCTCAAGATTTAGGGAGTAGCGTATCCCTTATTCAATCTACTATTGCTTTATTTATTTTAGTCTTAGGTGTAGGGCAACTTATATCGGGGCCTTTGGTGGATAAGTTCGGTCGTAAACCAATCGCTATCGCTGGGATCCTTATCTATATTGTGGGTTCTATCATTGCAACGATTTCGACAGATTCAACGCTTTTTATTATTTCACGATTATTACAAGCTTCAGCGGTGTGCTGTACTTCCGTTGTGGCCTTTACCTGCGTTCGTGACTGTTTTAATGGTAATGAAGCCGCTCGCGTTTTCGGTTTTTTAAATGGCACGTTAAATATTATCCCTGCATTGGCGCCGCTATTAGGTGGATTATTGGCTGAATATTGGGGATGGCGTGCACCTTTCGGGTTCTTAATTTTCTATTCAGTGCTTGTATTAATCTTGATCACTCGTTTTTTACCAGAAACAAAGCCTGAAAATACAGCTCAATCAAAACAAAATTTAGGTAAAACATACCTTGAAATTTTATGTAGTAAACGTTTTTTAACTTTTGCTTTAGTGAATGCAGGCACTATGGGAATGGCATTAACCTATGTGTCATTTGCCCCAATTGTATTAATGAATGATGCAAAATTATCAGCACTGATTTTTTCTATTGTTTTCGGTGTAAATGGTTTTTGGATAATGTTTGTCAGTTTTTATGCAAACCGCGTTATTCACCGTGTTGGTAGACCTATTTGTTTGATCTTAGGGAGCGGGTTAATGGGATTAGGCTGTGTGAGTTTGTTAGGTAGCTTGATATTTATCCCTGCTGAAATACAAAATCATTGGCTGATTTATATGCTGCCTGTGGCAAGTGCTTGTGCTGGCCTTGCTTTTATTATGGGGCCTGCGACAAGTTATGCTCTTGAACCTTATTCACAAACGGCAGGTATTGCCTCTGCATTAGTGGGCTTTATTCAAATGGCTGGAGGGGCTGCTTTTGGTTTAACAGCACTGGCTTCACCAGTACAACCTAAATTAGCGTTAGCAATTGTGATGTTATTGGGCAGTTTATTGGCATTGAATGCTTATCGAGTAAGCCACAAAGAAGCGCTAATAGAAAAACAGGCTACGCAAGAATAGAACATGTATTTGTTGTTTATTCAAATATAAAAAAACACCCCGGAGTAAAAATTGCTGGGGTGTTTTTACATTGACAGTTTGGTTTGCTTGTTTTTAATTACGATGCTCAAACTCTAAGGCTTTCTTCTCTATTAATCGCATTAAGAGTGTCAGTATTCCGTTAATACACAGATAAATAATACCTGCGGCAACAAAAACCATCACATCATAGCTTTGACCGAAGACTTGTCGGCTATAACCTGTTAATTCAAGTAAGGTGATAGTACTGGCAAGTGAGGTACTTTTGAATATCAAAACGACTTCGTTTGAATATGATGAAAGCGCACGTTTAAATGCGTAAGGTAATATCACTCTTGCTGTTTGTACTGGTGACATTCCTAACGCTTGGCAAGATTGCCATTGTCCAGAAGGAATAGCTCTTACAGCACCATAAAAAAGCAAGGTTGAATAAGCTGCACTATTTAATGCTAATGTGACCATCGCACAGAACCATGGCGTTGATAATAACTCCCACATCGTTGGGAAGTTTTTCAACACAGGAAATTGCCCTGGACCATAATAGATTAAGAAGAACTGCACTAATAAAGGCGTACCCGTGAATAAAGTAATATAGGCTTTGACTATTTGGCTAATAACGGGGGTTTTTAGTGCTAAAACAAAAGTCATTAAAACCGAAAGTGTAAATGCAACCAATAGAGCCACGACTGTTAAAGACAGGCTTGTTGGTAATCCCGGTAAAATATCAACAATATAATCCCACATTATGAGGCACTCCGTTCAAATCGAGTCGTTCTCATTTCTAGCCATTTCAGGATATATTGACTGACCAAAGTAATTGCCAAATAAATCAATGCAACAATGCTATACCAAGTAAAAGGTTCTTGAGTTCGGTTAGCGATACTTTGTGTTTGTAACATTAAATCATTAACACTGATTAATGAGACTAAAGCGGTATCTTTTAATAGAACTAACCACTGATTACCTAAACCTGGTAAAGCGTGACGCCACATTTGAGGCATGATAAAACGGAAGAAAATAGTAATACGACCCATACCTAATGCTTGGCCGGCTTCCCATTGTCCTGTTGGTACTGCTTTTAATGCGCCACGTAAAGTTTGTGAAGCATAAGAAGCATAAAGAAGTGAAAGGGCGATAACACCGCAATAGAAAGGTAATGATTCAGTATCACCAAAATCAACTTGTAAGGTGAAAGCACCGAGATCAATTCCATCCATTAGCATCATGACACCTTGTAGAGTGCCATAATAGACAAAAAGAACCACCAGCATTTCTGGTAGTCCTCTAATTAGTGTTACCCAGCATGTTCCTAAGAAAGCAAAGGCTTTCCATCTTGCGGATTCCCAAGCTGTAAACAGCATGGCTAGAACTAATCCGATGATAAGAGCAGAAATAGCAAGTGAGACCGTTGTGACGGCCGCACCTGCTAGAGTTGTTATTTCATTCATTTATTAAGCTATTATTGTTATTCAAACCATTTTTTATAAATGACATCATAGGTGCCATCAGCTTTTACTTCAGCTAATGCTTTGTTTAATTTATCTTGTAAATCAGCATTACCTTTTCTTACTGCGATCGCAAGGCCTGTACCAAAATAGTTAGGATCTGCAACTTTGTCGCCTACAATACCTAATTCAGGATTCTTTTTCAGCCATTCATTAACAACTGCTGTGTCACCAAAGATAGCTTCGATACGACCATTTTTAAGATCTAATACCGCATTTTGATAACTGTCATAAGGAACGGTTTTCATCTCTTTGTGTTGTTCATTGATGAATTTTTGATGGGTTGTTCCATTCTGTACACCAATTTGTTTGCCTTTTAAGCTCGCTACATCAGAGATTTTACCAGTTACTGTGATAAACACAGCTGAGTTATCATAGTAAGAATCGGTGAAATCAACTTGTTTTTGACGCTCTGGCGTAATATCAATACCTGCCATTAATGCTTCAAAACGACGGAATTTCAGACTAGGAATTAAACTATCAAATGACTGATTGGTAAAGGTACAATCAGCATTAATTTTTGCACACATTGCATTTGCTAAATCAACATCAAATCCCACAATTTGATTATTTGCATCAATCATTTCAAATGGAGGATATGTTGCTTCAGTTGCAAAACGAATTGTCTCTTTCTCAGCCGCAGTTGCAGAAAGTGTAATACTGGTCAGAAGTGCTGCAAATAATATTTTTTTCATTGTCTGATCCTGATTTAGTGTGACAAGTAATTAGCAAAAGCTTCCGTTTGTGGAGCAGCGAAATGATAGTTATCACCTTGCTCTATAATACGGCCGTTTTCCATATATACAACTTTGCTCGCGGCTTTGCGTGCAATTTCAACTTCATGGGTCACAATGACTTGTGTAATACCCGTTTCAGATAGCTCTTTAATAATATCAACAACTTGAGCTGTAATTTCAGGATCTAATGCTGCCGTAGGTTCATCAAATAAAAGAACTTGAGGCTCCATCATTAATGCTCTTGCAATAGCAACACGTTGTTGTTGTCCTCCAGATAAATGCAGAGGAAAACGTCCTGCGTAATCACTCAAACGTAAACGTTCAAGCAATTTCATCGCTTTTTCTTTGGCTTGCGGCTTTGATAAACCTAATACACGACAAGGTGCTTCAATTAAATTATCAAGAACCGTTAAATGTGGCCACAAATTGTATTGTTGAAATACCATGCCCACATTTTGGCGTAATGAACGAATTGCCTTTGCGTTAGGCTGTTGGCTAAAGTCAAAATGTAGACCCGCAATTTCTAATTCACCTGAACGTGGCATTTCTAATAAATTAAGAACTCTCATTAGTGAGCTCTTACCTGCACCACTTGGTCCTAATAGAACCATTGTTTCACCGGCAGAGCATTCTAGATTAATATCATAGAGTGCTTGGTGCGAACCGTAGAAACAATTTATGTTTTTTAATTGAATACTCATGCGTTTTTTCTGAATAGTCATTAACTGGTTCAAATAATAAAACGGTAAGAATAATTATGCAACTAAAACTGCATAATAAAGTGGTTTTTTTACGTAAAAATGGGTAATTTAGCTATTTTTTTTCACTGCCAGGTGAATTTTTATCCAGTTTATAAGCGTTAGTACTTATAGTTTTAGCCATACCTTTGAAAATAAATAAGTGCGCAGGCATCATGGCAAACCAATAAAGTAATCCACTAAATCCTGCTGGGTGCCACCAAGCACGAACATCTATTGAGCGAAGATTGCCACTGTCGTGGATCGTGAAAGAGAGTCTGCCTAAACCGGGAGCTTTCATTCCAAATAATAATGTGAGCTGTTTTTCAGGCTCTAGTTTGATTACTCGCCAACCATCAATTATATCGCCAAGTTCTAACGATTCTCTAGAAGGGCGCCCGTAAGTGACTTTATTTCCAGCAATATCATCCATAATGGCACGAGTTTTCCATAGCGCATTGCCATAAAAATAGCCTTGCTCTCCGCCGATTTGTTGCACTGTATGCCAAAGGGATGCTGCGCTTGCTGGTGTAGATACTGTACAACCTGCATTTTTAGGGTAATAACCATAACCGGGTTTCCAGCGACTACGAACAGCTGGAGAGTAACCCCAGTCTTGGTTATCTAAAGCAGCTTCTTCATCTGCGAGTGTCTCTTTTACCGCATCATCAAATTTAATGAGAGTCTGAGGAATAAGTTTACGTAATGGCTCATCGTTGGCAGGGAGATCATATTTTAGCCCTTGAATAAGCTCTTTGGCAATTGAGGTTGGTACAGAGGTTATCATACTGATAAAGCCCGCAGAAATAAGACTACCCGGCATAGGTAGCGGGATCAGCACTCGCTTTTTACCTGAGATTTTAATAAAGCGCTCAAAAAGGGTTTGATAACTAATGTATTCAGGGCCACCAGCATCAAAAATACGATGTTGATGAGTGGGGTGATGAATAATTTCAGTTAAATAGTGAATTAAATTTTTGAGAGCAATAGGGGAGGATTTAGAACGAACCCAACGCGGTGGTGTAAGAATAGGAATGTTATAAACCATATCACGCATAATCTCAAAGGCGGCAGAACCGGGGCCTACAATCATTGAGGTGCGGATTTCAGTCACAGGAACAGTGCTGGTTCTTAATACTTCACCCGTAAGTTTTCGGGCAATAAGATGAGGTGAATATTGTTGATCTTCATGCTGTAAGGCACTTAAAAAGATGATTTGTTTAACGTCAGTACCTTCTAACGCTTCTACAACGTTAATTGCCGCTTTACGCTCTTGTTCAACTAAATTACGTGCATCACCCATGCTATGAACAAGGTAATAAACAATATCAGTATCATGCATTACTTTGTTTAAGGTTTCTGGATCATGCAAATCGACAAAGATACAGCGTGTATTTTCCCAACCTTGAGACATCATCCAGTCAACTCTACGGGCACCTGCGGTGACCTGATGACCTTGTTTTATCAGAGCAGGAATAAGATTTTGACCAATATGTCCACTTGCACCAAGTACTAATACACGCTGTTGATTCATTGTTAATCCATAGTAAAAAGAGAACGTTATCGTTCTATTGTTACTGATTTTTCTATGAAGTAAAGAACGCCATCAAGATTGGTGTGATTAAACTTAAAACGAATCCATGTACAATAGCCGCGGGAACGATGGATACACCGCCACTTCTTTGTAAAACAGGCAAGGTAAAGTCCATAGATGTTGAACCACAAATCCCTAATGCCGTATTTCTATAACGATTAACAATAATAGGAATAAGCATAATTGCTGCTAACTCACGCATTAAGTCATTGAAAAATGCAGTACTACCAATAACGGGGCCAAATGCATCGGTAAGCACAATACCCGATAATGAGTACCAACCATAACCGGATGCGATGGCTAATCCCATTTTCATCGGTAATCCTAGCAAGTAAGCCGCTAAAGCTCCCCCAGCAAGTGCGCTAACACCCATAACGACGGCAACAGTTGTTCCACGACGGTTGATAAGAATTTGCTTTGGGCTCATTCCGCTATTGCGTAATTGTAAACCGACCAACCAAAGTAAGAAGATAAGCGCGCCTTGGCTAGCATGAGAGGCATAATGAAAAATTGACCAGCCTGTTAAACCGACAAAGAAACCTACAACAACGACACCGCATAACTGCAGTGATTCAAGTACCATTTTTATGCGAGAAGGAGGCTTGGATTGCTTATGGGCAGGGACATGCCAAGGATCTTTTTTATCCAGTAGCCATAAAAATAGTAAATTGGCGCCAAAGGTACATAAAAAGAAAACACTGGCATAAGAAAGAATTGAGACTAAGTTTTCACCAATATTATCTAGCATGGCTAAACTTACGCCCATTAGAAATAGGATAACGTAAACCATCGCGCTAAGTAGGCGGTTTGCCAAATGAAGTAATGGGCGATTGTTTAACTTAATCAAATACCCTACAAAAAGCGGAAGTAGGATAATCAATAACCCTGATAGCATTTCTATTCCTTACTGAGTGTGCTCAAATTATAAAATAAACTAATAACGTGAATGAGATTATAACATTTACTTATGATGTTGTGGATACAGAAATTAAGATAAGTCTAAAATATTTATTAAAGATAATGAGCCTACCACGTTTAGGTGTAAGAGGCTTTAATTGATTGAAAAGCGAACAAAATGGGTATATATCGAATAGTTGAGTAAATTTTATTACGGCTATCTTGAACTGTGATTTAATGAAAATATCCATTAAGTGAAATTATTAGCTGATTAAGCATAAAATGAAGATAGGAAGAATAAAATAAAACCATAGCTTAGTCGTAACTAACGAGGGAATTTATGTATTTAGAAAGAGTGGAAATAGTTGGATTCCGTGGACTTAATCGTCTTTCATTACCTCTTGATATGAATACAGTCTTAGTGGGGGAAAATGCGTGGGGTAAAAGCTCATTACTTGATGCGTTAACACTCAGTTTGGGTATTGAAACCTATCAATATGCATTTACACCTGATGATTTCCATCGTTTGCCGAATGAGCCAGAAGAAAATGGCAAAAAAAGCCTACAAATTATTTTAACGTTTACCGAATCTCGCCCCGGACGTCATCGATCTTACCGTTTTCATAAAATAGCACCTGTGTGGGTCGAAAATGGTGATGATCTTAAACATATCTATTATCGGATCAGTGCTGAATTAGATGAGCAGAAGAATGTAAAAACATTTCGCTATTTTCTTGATAAAGAAGGAAAGCAAATTCGCTTACCTAATGGACAAACTCAAGAAATTATTGCAGAGATTGTTAGGCTTTATCCTGTACTTCGCTTACAAGATGCGCGTTTTGTGCGTGATCTTGCCTCCGACGTTATTGATTCTCATAATAATCCTCATCGAGAAGCGTTTAATAATAAAATGAGCGAGTTAACCAAAGCGTTAGTCAAAAATCCTGACGAGTTGTCAGATGATGATTTACGTGAAGGTCTTGATGCAATGCAACAGCTGCTAGGGCACTATTTTGCAGATCATGGTTCATTGCTGTTTAAATCTCGCTCCCGTCGTCACAAAGTCAATGAACCTCATGTACGTGGCTGGCACGCTTTAGAAAATATCAATAAAGTGTTGGCAAAACCCAATCAGAGAAGTATTCGATTAATTATCTTGGGAATGTTTTCTTCTATCTTGCAGTCTCGTGGTAGTGTCGCGCTTGATCCTTATGCAAGGCCTATCGTGATTGTTGAAAACCCAGAAACGCGTTTGCATCCTATTATGCTTTCGGTGGCTTGGGGATTACTCAATCTTTTCTCATTACAACGGATCACAACCACAAACTCAGGTGAGTTGCTGTCACTCGCTCCATTAGAGAGCGTTTGCCGTTTAGTGCGTGATACCGATAAAGTTGCCGCTTATCGCGTAGGGGATCAGCAACTGCATTCTGATGAAGAGCGACGTATCTCTTTTCATATTCGTTATAACCGACCTTCTGCGTTATTTGCACGTTGTTGGTTATTGGTTGAAGGTGAAACAGAGATTTGGTTAATGAACGAATTGGCAAGGCAATGTAATTATTTCTTTGAAGCGGAAGGAATAAAAGTCATTGAGTTTGCTCAATGTGGACTTAAGCCATTATTAAAGTACGCAACCTATATGGGCATAGAATGGCATACCTTAGTGGATGGTGATGAAGCAGGTAAGAAATATGCCGCTACCGTTAAGGATTTTGCGTTAAAAAGCAATGACGCAGAGCGTGATAGATTAACGAAACTTCCTGCATTAGATATGGAACATTTTTTATACAAGGAAGGCTTTCGTAATGTATATCATGATGTTGCAGGTGTGCCAGATAATGAAAAATGGCCAACTCGACGCGTGATCATTAAAGCTATTCAACGTTCATCCAAGCCTGATCTCGCACTAACGGTGGCTAACAATGCGGCTCAACGTGGAGTAGACTCCATCCCTTCCATACTGAAAAGTATGTTTTCTCGTGTGGCATGGCTTGCAAGAGGCAAAGCGAATTAATTCGCAACACTTATATAAGCAAGATAAATTCATGAGACTTACACTTGTTTTATTTAGCTATGAGAATAAAACCTCATAGCTAATGCTTTGTATGATTTATTGCATCTTTATGTTTAAGAAGGAAATTTTATGGCTTTTTTATCTTTAAAAAAGCGAGGGAAAGTTCTCACCCTTATTTTAATTGTAGTGGCAATTGCTACGTACTTTTTTTTGCCAAAAGAGAAGGCTCCAATATACCAAACACAGCAGATCACGAGAGGTGAACTATCGAAAGAAGTCACCGCAACGGGCAAGCTTGATGCTGTGCGTAAAGTTGATGTAGGTGCGCAAGTCAGTGGCCAATTACAAACTTTGTTTGTGAAAGAAGGTGATGCGGTTAAAAAGGGAGATTTGTTAGCGATTATTGATCCTAAGAAAGCGCAAAACGAAGTCACTGAATCGCAAGAAACCAACAATGAGCTTAGAGCAAATCTTCAACAAGCACAGGCGGAATTGCGTTTAGCTCAATTAACTTATCAACGCCAATTAAAGCTCATTGGTACCCATGCGATTGCACAAGATGAACTTGATCGCACTAAAACGGATGTTGAAGTAAAAAAAGCACGCATCATCACTTATCAAGCACAAATTAAAAAGAACCAAGCGACGCTAGATACGGCAAGAACCAATCTGCAATATACGCGGATAACTGCGCCTATGGATGGGGTTGTCACTTTTATTAAAACCCTAGAAGGCCAAACTGTCATTGCCGCGCAAGAAGCGCCGACTATTTTAACATTAGCTGATTTAAACACGATGTTGGTAAAAGCCGAAGTATCAGAAGCTGATGTCATTTATTTAAAACCTGAGCTTAGTGCTTCTTTTACAGTGCTAGGCGCGCCTGATAAAGCCTTTAGTGGCAAGTTAAAAGATATTCTGCCAACGCCTGAAAAAATTAATGATGCTATTTTTTACTATGCCCGTTTTGAAGTACCTAATGAACAGCATTTATTACGCTTACAAATGACAGCGCAAGTTAAAATTCTTATCGAAAATAAGAAAGATGTGCTTCTCGTTCCGCTTTCTGTATTAGGGGATGATGCAGGAATTAATGAATATTATGTTGATGTATTGGTTAATGGTCAGCCAGAAAAACGCATAGTAAAAATAGGCATGCGTACTGATGTTTATGCAGAAGTTCTCAGTGGATTAAAAGAAAATGATGAGGTTATTCTGGGTGAAACTTCAGGAGATGCATGATGCCTGCATTATTAGAGCTCAATGAGGTTAGCCGTTTATATACCAATGGTGAAGAAGAAACCGTTGTTCTCAATAAAGTCTCATTAACGATTAATGCAGGGGAAATGGTGGCGATTATTGGCGCTTCTGGCTCTGGTAAATCAACGTTAATGAATATTTTAGGCTGCTTAGATAAACCAAGTAGTGGTGAATATAAAGTCGCTGGTCAAAGTGTTGCAAAAATGGAGGGCGACCAACTTGCTGCATTACGTCGTGAGCATTTTGGTTTTATCTTCCAGCGCTACCATTTAATGTCACATTTAAGTGCAGAGCAGAATGTCGAAATTCCTGCAATTTATGCAGATAAAAATGCTACCCAAAGAAAAGAAAGAGCTCGTGAATTATTAACGCGCTTAGGATTAGGTGATCGTGTTGATTATCGTCCGAATCAACTCTCGGGTGGTCAGCAACAGCGCGTAAGTATCGCTAGAGCATTAATGAATGGCGGTGAAGTCATTCTTGCTGATGAGCCAACAGGCGCATTGGATAGCCATTCTGGCAAAGAAGTTATGTCTATTCTTAAGCAACTCAATGAGCAAGGGCATACGGTGATTATCGTAACCCATGATCCTTTAATTGCGGCACAGGCTGAACGAATTATAGAGATAAAAGACGGTAAAATTATTAATGATAATTACCATCAGATAACGGCAAATAAAGTTAAAAAAGAGGCAAACACCGTTTTAGCGTCTTCTTATTTTGGGCAAATATTCGGACGTTTTACACAAGCATTAGATATGGCTTGGCGAGCAATGGTGGTGAACAAAGTACGTACTCTGCTAACGATGCTTGGCATTATTATTGGCATTGCCTCTGTCGTCACGATTATTGTAATTGGTGATGCAGCTAAAAGTATGGTGCTGGCAGATATAAAAGCGATTGGCTCTAATACTATTGATATCTATCCCGGGAAAGATTTTGGGAGTGATTCACCAGAAGATAGGCAAGCATTAACGCTGCAAGATGTCTTCGCTTTGAAACAGCAATCTTATGTACAAGCCGTTACTCCACAAATCCAGTTTAGTACGCGATTACGCCGTGGAAACCAAGATTCACCAGCATCTGTTGCGGGAGTTAGTGACGACTATTTCATTGTGTATGCGATGAAATTTTCGCAAGGTCGCTCATTTACACCTGATATGATCCAACGCCAAGCTCAAGTTGTTGTTATTGATGAAAATACACGTCAGCGTTTCTTTCCTACCAAAAAAGAGGTTATTGGTGAACAAATCATTATTCGCAATATTCCCTCTACGATTGTTGGCGTTATTGCTGAGAAAAAATCGGCTTTTGGTAATGGTCAATCACTCAAAGCATGGGTACCTTACAGTACACTAAATAGCCGCATTTTAAATCGAAGCTATCTTGATAGCATTACAGTAAGAGCAACGGAAGGTTATGACGCCAGTGTTGCAGAACAACAAATTATTCGTTTATTAACGATTCGACACGGTAAAAAAGATATTTTTACTTATAACCTTGATAGTTTTATTAAGGCTGCCGAAAGTACTACTCAAACAATGCAACTATTTCTCACTTTAGTGGCCGTTATTTCATTAGTGGTAGGTGGGATTGGTGTAATGAATATTATGCTGGTTTCAGTAACAGAAAGAACGCGAGAAATTGGTATTAGAATGGCGGTTGGTGCCAGAGCAAGTGATGTGATGCAACAATTCCTTATAGAGTCAGTATTAGTTTGTTTAGTCGGCGGATTACTAGGAATTGGTCTTTCATTTGGTATTGCTATGGTGGCAAGTGTTATGTTGCCTGATTGGCATTTTGTATTCCAGCCTATTGCATTAGTGAGTGCTTTTATCTGTTCAACGGCTATTGGGGTTATTTTTGGATTTTTACCAGCAAGAAGTGCGGCAAAAATGAATCCAATAGATGCCCTAGCGAGAGAATAATCTAAACTATAAGATAAAAGCCCTTAAAATATAAAGGGCTTTTATTTGAATGAATTAGGCATTCTATTTAACTAAAAATACCCAACTATTGAGAGTAAAAGGTATTTTTGTCGGGGTTATCTATACTGTAAATTATCGTCTATTCAATAATAGGAATGATAAGGTCAGCGTGATCACCTTTAGGCCCTTTTATCGTGCTATAATTAACTTTCTGCCCCGCTTTAAGTGTGCGGTAACCTTCCATTCTGATTGTTGAATAGTGGGCAAAAATATCATCGCCACCTTTTGCTGGGGTAATAAAACCAAAGCCCTTAGCATTATTGAACCACTTTACTGTACCTGTCTCCATACTTAGCTTCTCTCATATACTTGTATTTATTTGTTTAACATCACTTTCAGTATATTTACTGAGCTGTTCATAAAACATACTCTATTTTATTGTTTCAATCGTCAAGAGGTGAAGGGGATAGAAAGTGTTTCGAGTAGGTGAAATTTTGATGTAGCTAACGCTTTGTAATTTTTTGAATGTAAAAAGAAGGAATAAAAAAGCGTTGATAGGCAGACTTTCCTGTGAGATGGTAAACTAAATGTCATAATTGAAAGTGACGTTTAACAAAACTATGAGTAATGCAAAACAATGGGTCAGTTTGATTTTTTAACAGAAACCACGTTAAGGGAAGATGTTCATCAGAAAAATGAGCCACCAGCAATGTATAAGGTGATCTTGAATAATGATGATTACACCCCCATGGATTTTGTTGTAGAAGTGCTTACGATGTATTTTTTCCTTAGCGAGGAAAAAGCAACGCAAATTATGTTGGACGTTCATCATAAAGGAAAAGGAGTTTGTGGGGTTTATAGTGCGGATATTGCTGAAACAAAAGTGGCTCAAGTTAATCTGTATGCGAGAGAAAACGAATACCCACTTTTGTGTACTCTTGAACAGGCATGATCCGGTTAGTCTTTTAAGGAGGAGGTGCTTATGCTTAATCACGAATTAGAGCTGAGTCTTAATGTTGCATTCGCGAAAGCCCGTGATAACAGACACGAATTTATGACTGTAGAGCACCTGTTGTTGGCGCTATTAAGTAATAAATCGGCACGCGAAGCATTGGAAGCTTGTAAAGTCGATCTGGCAGTCTTACGCGAAGAACTTGAAGTCTTTATTCGTAAAACAACCCCAATTTTGCCTGAAAATGTGGACAGAGAAACACAGCCAACGCTGAGTTTTCAGCGTGTATTACAGCGCGCTGTTTTTCACGTTCAATCATCAGGCAAAAATGAAGTCTCTGGCGCTAATGTGCTGGTGGCTATTTTTAGTGAACAAGAATCTCACGCAGCTTACTTATTACGTAAACACGACGTTAGCCGCCTTGATGTCGTTAACTTTATTTCTCATGGCATTTCGAAAGAAGATCAACAAAACGAAGATCTTTCTGACATGAATGATATGAACGCACAATCTCAACAAGAGATGCCGCAAGGCGACGATCATATGGATAATTTTACCACTAACCTTAATCAGTTAGCGCGCCAAGGTAAAATAGATCCCCTCATTGGACGTCAAGCTGAATTAGAAAGAACAATCCAAGTGTTATGCCGTCGTCGTAAAAACAATCCATTATTAGTGGGTGAATCAGGTGTCGGTAAAACAGCTATCGCAGAAGGGCTTGCATGGCGTATTGAGCAAGATGACGTTCCTGATGTGATGAAGGGCTACACTATTTACTCACTCGATATTGGTTCGCTCTTAGCGGGAACTAAATACCGTGGTGATTTCGAAAAACGTTTTAAAGCATTATTGAAAACCCTCGAAAAAGATGAAAAAAGCATCTTATTTATTGATGAGATCCACACCATTATTGGTGCAGGAGCAGCATCGGGTGGACAAGTTGATGCGGCAAACTTAATTAAACCCTTGTTATCAGGTGGTCGAATTCGCGTTATAGGCTCTACGACTTATCAAGAATTTAGCAATATCTTTGAAAAAGACAGAGCGCTTGCGCGTCGCTTCCAAAAAATTGATGTGACTGAACCATCCCCAGATGAGACGGTTTTGATCATCAAAGGATTACGCCAGAAATATGAAGCGCACCATGATGTACGTTATACCAATAAAGCCATTCAGGCAGCTGTGGACTTATCGGTTAAATACATCACAGATAGACATCTACCTGATAAAGCTATTGATGTTATTGATGAAGCAGGTGCAAAAACACGTTTAGTTGCACCAAGCAAACGTAAAAAAACTATTAATGTCTCAGATATTGAATCAGTCGTGGCTAAAATTGCACGTATTCCTGAAAAAACGGTTTCTAGCAGTGATAAATCAATACTGAAAAATCTCGATAACCAATTAAAAATGTTGGTATTCGGTCAGGATCAAGCAATTCATGCCTTATCTGAAGCGATTAAGATGAGTCGTGCAGGGTTAAGCCAAGATAACAAACCTGTGGGTTCGTTCTTATTTGCGGGTCCTACTGGGGTAGGTAAAACGGAAGTCACTGTACAACTAGCGAAAGCGTTGAATGTGAAGTTGCTACGCTTTGATATGTCTGAATATATGGAAAGACATACGGTCAGCCGTCTGATTGGTGCTCCTCCGGGTTATGTTGGTTTTGATCAAGGTGGATTATTAACAGACGCTGTCATTAAAAATCCATATTCCGTAGTGCTACTTGATGAAATTGAGAAAGCACATCCTGATGTGTTCAATATCCTGTTACAGGTAATGGATAACGGTACATTAACGGATAACAACGGTCGTAAAGCTGATTTCCGTAATGTTATTTTAGTGATGACAACCAATGCGGGTGTGCGTGAAACGCAACGTAAATCGATTGGATTTACAGAGCAAGATAACAGTACTGATGCGATGGTTGAAATCAAAAAAGCTTTCTCACCTGAGTTCCGTAACCGTTTAGATAGTATTATTTGGTTTAATGCATTATCACCAGAAATTATCTCTATGGTCGTGGATAAATTTATTGTCGAACTACAAGTGCAGTTAGATGATAAAGGGGTATCGCTAGAAGTGAGCCAAGAAGCACGCCAATGGTTGTGTGATAAAGGCTATGACAAAGCGATGGGTGCAAGACCAATGGCGCGTGTCATTCAAGAAAACTTGAAAAAACCATTAGCTAACGAAATTTTATTTGGTTCTCTTGTCAATGGTGGTTCGGTTTCTGTGACACTAGATAAACTGGCAGGCAAATTAAATTATGAGTTTGTTAGCCAAGAAAAACTGGCCAAGAATGAAGATACCGTTATCTAAGGATAGCGGTTAATTTTCACTAAGCTATAAAAGCATACACCACAGGTGAGCATCAATAAATGCCTTGCCTGTGGTGTTTTTTTTCACCCGTTATATGACCATAACGGGAGAGAACAGATTGGGATCAACGGCTACGGAAGATGATACGGCCTTTGCTCAGGTCATATGGGGTCAGCTCAACGGTAACCTTGTCGCCTGTCAGGATACGAATATAGTTTTTACGCATTTTTCCTGAGATATGAGCGGTAACGACGTGTCCGTTTTCTAATTCTACGCGGAACATCGTGTTTGGCAGAGTATCCAGTACAGTGCCTTGCATTTCAATGTTGTCTTCTTTGGCCATCTAATCCTCTAAGTTTTAATAACCATATTTTTTAAACGGCAAGATAATGCCGAAAATATTGTCCTATGTAAAGGAATGTTATTGGATAGCAATGGTGTTCACCTTGCTATTGCACTTAACATCCTTACCGCAACTCGCGTTTTACTTTGCTAAAGTAAAAGTAATAACAGAAGTCGTAATTCTTTATTTTGTGGTATTTGTAGCAATAAAATAACAGCACCCTAACCACATAATGGGTGTGTAAGATAAAATTTTTGTATAAACCTTTTTGCATAAATAACAGAATGACATTCTTAGTTCTGTCTTAAATAAGAAGGGCTTTACAAAAACAAGCAGTGATTATAATTCCAACGATTGCTGATACCAACACTTTTTATCAATAATCACTTTTTTCCAACGAGATAACTCAACTAAATAATGTTCACGTGAAATCTCAGAGGCGCCTAACGAGGCAGTATGAGAGTTTAGCACCTGACAATCAAATAGTTGACCCCCATAACGAAGAAAATGGTTATAAAAAGCAATAAAGGCACATTTAGAGGCGTTATCTCTACGGCTAAACATAGATTCGCCACAGAAAACAGCTCCCATATTTACTCCATATAACCCTCCAACGAGTTCATCACCTTCCCAAACCTCAACAGAGTGAGCCTCACCTTGTTGATGGAGAGATTCATAACCTGCTTTTATATCAGGGCCTATCCATGTTCCTTCTTCACGTACAGAACACGCTTCAATCACCGAAGCAAAGGCATGATTAAGTGTAATTTTATAAGGCTGATGACGAATAAATTTACGTAAACTACGCCCAATATGCAAATCACCAGCAGGTAAAACGGCTCTTGGATCGGGAGACCACCATAATGGTTCTTCATTAGGGAAGTACCAAGGAAAAATACCCGATTGATACGCAACACGTAATCGCGAAAGGGAGATTTCTCCCCCTATCGCTAATAAGCCGTTGGGCTCTTTTAAAGCTAAATGGGGCTCTGGAAAATCCAAATCACAATCATCTAATTGAAACAACGGCATATTATGCCTCGTGAGTTGGTGTTAATAGAGCCTGTCTTTGATGAAATTTAGCATAATGCCCCTGTTGTTGTAACAACGAAGCATGAGTGCCTGTTTCAACGATTTTTCCGCCATCCATAACGCAGATTTTATCCATTTTATCTAAACCGTGAAGTCTGTGAGTGATCATTAATACAGCTTTACCTTGGCAATGCTGATGCAAGAGTGCAAGGATCTGTTGTTCTGTATCGGCATCAAGGCCTTCTGTTGGCTCATCAAGCAATACAAGAGGTGCATTGTGGAGTAGGGCCCTTGCAAGTCCTAAACGTCGTTGCTCGCCACCAGAGAGCTGTCTACCACCATCGCCCATCCATGCATTTAAGCCTTCATCATTCTCAAGTAGTTGCCCAAGACCAACTTGCTGAAGAACATGTTTAAGCTCTTCATCTGTTGCCTGTTCTTTTGCCATCAATAAATTTTCTCTTAATGTATGGCTAAAGACATGAACGCGTTGAGGAACAACGGACATCATTGAACGTAATGTCGCTTCATCATAATCAGCAATAGGTAAATTATTTAAGCTGATAGTGCCGTGAGTTGGATTAAAAGCGCGATTGATCAGCTGCAATAGTGTCGATTTACCACAACCAGTTTTCCCTAATAGGGCAATGTGTTGTCCTGCTTTAATCGTTAAATCTACGTGATTGATGACTTGCATTGGTTGGTTTGGGTAAGTAAAGCAAATATTGTGCATTGTAAGTGTGGCGCTATTGTTTGTTTCTCCCCCTTTTTCAGGAAACGTGACATCAGGTTTTTGCTCAATTAAATGAGAAATACGTGTTGCTGATGTCATTACTTGTCCTAAATGTTGGAAAGCGACAGTAACAGGGGCTAAAGCCTCAAAGGCCGCCAATGCACAAAATGTAAATAAGGCAATTAACGCTTCAGGCATAAAGCTATTGTCGATACCATCGGCTGCTAGCCACAAAATTAATGTTGCTGTTAGCCCTGATGCGAGGATCATCAATGATTGCGATAAGCCAGTTAAGTTTGCTTGTTGTGCTTGTCTGCGTAGCCATTTAGCTTCAAGTTGCGCTAAATTTTGTCTAAACCGAGGTAATGCACCAAAAACCGTTAGCTCGGCTTGTCCTTGCAGCATACTGGTTAATACTGTGCGGTATTGACCTCGTAAATCAGTAAGATCACGGCCAATAGGTTTACCTGCATAATAGAATACGAAAGGTAAAACAATCAGCAAGGTAAGCATAATGCCACCTAGCGTATTAGCTAAACGCGCATCAATTAAACCAAGGCCAAACATAATTGTCATAATGACAACAAAAGCGGCAATGATAGGGGAAATAACGCGAATATAGAGGTGATCTAGTGTTTCAACATCAGCAACTAATCGGTTAAGCAACTCACCTTGACGAAAACGAGCTATTCCACCTGGTGAAAGAGGGAGGATTTTTTTAAAGGTGAATACACGTAAGTGCGACAATACACGAAACGTGGCGTCATGACTGACAAGTCTTTCAAAATAACGACCCGCAGTACGAAAAATTGCCGCACCTCGAACGCCGGCTGCAGGTAGCATATAGTTAAAGCTATAAATACCAGCAAAACCCGCAAGAGATGTACCCGCTAAAAACCAGCCTGATAGTGTTAAAAGACCAATACTCGCCAGTAAAGTCAGAATAGCAAGAATAATCCCCAGCAATAACATAAACCAGTGACGGCGATAGAGTGCAAGAAAAGGAAGCAATACTCTCATGATTAAAGTTCCTCTTTACGATGGGCAAGAAGGCGAGCAAAAGTGCCATTCTGTTGGCTTAACGATGCATAAGTGCCGGTTTCAATAATTTGGCCTTTTTCCATCACCCAAATTTGGTCATAACCTAAAGTCTCTTCGAGTAGATGAGTAATAAGCAAGGTCGTTTGATTTAATGAGGCGTTATTAAGCGCGTGCATCACACGTTGTTCGCTATGAGAATCAAGGCTTGCTGCTGGTTCATCTAATAACAAAAACTGACAAGGTGACAATAAAGCACGAGCAACAGCAATACGCTGAGCCTGACCAACAGAAAGGCGTGCAGCACTATCGCCAATAATCGTATTTAAGCCGTCAGGTAATTCATTGATAAAATCGCTGACATAGGCTTTTTCAATGGCGAGATTGATTTGTTCATCGCTGGCATTAGGATTACTTAAGCGAATATTATCCAGCAAGGTTTGTTCTGGTAAATTAGGATTTTGACCGACCCAGCTTAAACATTGACGCCAAGCTTCAGGAGAGAGCTGTGTTAATTCAATACCATTAACTTTTAATGAGCCACGATAAGGTAAAAAACCGAGTAACGCATTTAATAACGAGCTTTTACCTGCACCACTAAGACCCACAATCGCAATTCGCTGATTAGGATTAATGGTAAAGTTTAATGGGCCTGCCAGTTTGACGCCTTGATGAGATAGAATTTCTAGCTCATGAGCTGTTATCTCAATACTGTCTGTTGTGTTGATACGCTCATTGCCTGTGAATTGTGGTTTTTCACCTTCGGCTTCTAAAAATTCAACCAGAGATTCAGCCGCACCAATCGCTTGTGCTTTTGCATGATAGTACGTTCCTAAATCACGCAATGGTTGGAAAAACTCAGGGGCTAAGATCAGCGCCAAAAAGCCTGAGAAAAGGGTAACACCTAAGCCATAACTACCAAAATTAAGTTCACCTAAGTAAGAAAAACCAAAGTAAACAGCCACAACAGCGATAGAAACAGCGGTAAAGAATTCCAATACGCCCGATGAAAGGAATGCCATTCTTAGCACTTCCATTGTCCGTTTGCGGAAATCTTCTGTTGCTTCAGTAATCTGTTTAACTTCTGCATTACCACGGTTAAATAACCGTAATGTATCTAATCCTCTTAATCTATCAAGGAAGTTACCACTTAAACGACCTAATGCGAGGAAGTTTCTACGGTTAGCATCTGCTGCACCCAATCCAACTAATGCCATAAATAACGGGATCAGCGGGGCGGTGAAAAATAGGATCAAGCCAGCAGCCCAGTTAACAGGGAATATGGTGATAAGGATAAGAATAGGCACAATAGTGGAAAGATACATTTGCGGAATATAACGCGCATAGTAATCTTGCATATCTTCTATTTGTTCTAGAATAATTGTTGCCCAACTCCCCGCGGGTTTACCTTTAACCCAAACAGGACCTAGCTCTTCAAGTCTATCAAGAACAATTTTACGAATTTGTTGCCTGACGGCCATACCACAGCGATAACCTACACGCTCTCGTATTGCCATTACCACCGCTCGTAAGATAAAAATACCGATAAGGGTGAGAAAGGTAGGTATATGCGTATCACGACTTAGACTGTCCATGATAAATGCTTGAAGTAAAACAGCTAATAACCATGCTTGCGCAATAATTAATAAACCGCTTACAACACCTAGGATCATTGATAGCCGTAGCCATCTACGGGCTGGAGCACTTTGCTGTTTCAGCCATCGAACCAATTCACTTTGTTTAGTTTTATCCATAAGAAAAGATTCAAATCTGCAGGTGAGATACAAAGTATCAGAAAGGCCAAGGGTAAGTAGTTATACGCTTTGGCAACCAGGCTAGTATGTTACATGGTAAAAGGCGCTACTGAAATAGCGCCTTGAAAGGAAGTGATGATTTTAGTTGGATTTTAGTGCGTCTAAGTAACGCTCTGCATCTAAAGCAGCCATACAGCCTGTGCCAGCAGAGGTAATTGCTTGACGATAAATGTGATCCATTACGTCACCAGCTGCAAATACACCCTCGATAGAGGTTTGTGTTGCATTACCTTGAGTACCTGATTGTACTTTGATGTAACCGTTGTCTAATTCTAATTGACCGTCAAAAATAGCGGTGTTAGGGCTATGTCCAATTGCAATAAAGACACCCATAACATCTAATTCTTCGGTTTTATCACTCTTAGTGTCTTTTAAGCGAACTTTCGTTACACCCATATCGTCGCCAAGAACTTCGTCTAAGGTACGATCAGTATGCAAAATAATATTGCCACTGTTTACTTTATCCATTAAACGGTTAATTAAGATCTTTTCAGAACGGAAAGAATCACGACGGTGGATCAGATGAACTTCTGATGCAATATTAGCTAAATAAAGCGCTTCTTCTACCGCAGTATTTCCGCCACCGACAACTGCGACTTTTTGGTTACGATAGAAAAATCCGTCACAAGTTGCACAAGCAGAAACGCCTCGGCCTTTAAAAGATTCCTCTGAAGGTAAACCGATATAGCGTGCAGAAGCACCCGTTGCGATAATTAATGCGTCACAAGTATATTCTTGTTCATCACCAAATAGGCGGAATGGGCGGTTTTTCAGATCGACTTTATTAATATGGTCAGAGATAATCTCTGTATTAAATTTCTCAGCGTGCTGAAACATGCGGTCCATTAAGCCAGGACCTGTTAGCCCTTCAGGGTCTCCGGGCCAGTTTTCGACTTCTGTTGTTGTTGTCAGCTGACCGCCTTTTTCAACACCCGTAATCAGTACTGGTTCTAAGTTTGCTCTTGCAGCATAAACGGCGGCGGTATAACCCGCAGGGCCTGAACCTAAAATAATAAGTTTGCTATGTTTGATGGTGCTCATGTATACCTCATCTCTGATTAGGCGTGATGCGAATTGAGGGATTGTAGGAGAAATAAGACGTTAAAAAAAGCCAATGACGAGAAATAGACATAATATTTTAGCTATTTTAGCAATAGTTAATACTAATATAGTTTAATAATTATAGAGTTATATTGGGCTAACATCATCGAATTAACCTGAAACATTTTGCTTTACAATTGATGTTTATCTTGCGTATATAGAGAATAACATAGCGCCTTGTTCTGATTTTTACTCATTTGCTTTGACAATCCGCTGTACATTTGCGAAAACATGATTGTTAAAGATAATTATCCTCGGATGTTATACGTAATATTTTTTAGACAGACAGGGTATAGGATAGTTACTTTGCGATATTTGCTAATGAGTATTTGGATAAAATAGAACTTTTATCTGGCATGAAAAGAAAATAGATTGGTAGTTTGCTCTGACCGTTTGATACCGAAGTTTCGACAGTGATGCTGATGGTGTACAGGTATGGGTATAGGAAAATAAAGTAAGAGAAAAAGAGAAAGAGAGTATAGAGATGATTGATAATAAAAAACGTCCGGGTAAAGATCTTGATAGAATAGACCGGAATATTCTAAATGAGCTTCAAAAAGATGGTCGTATTTCAAACGTTGAGCTATCTAAACGTGTAGGTTTATCACCAACACCTTGTTTAGAGCGTGTACGTCGTTTAGAGCGCCAAGGATTTATTTCAGGTTATACAGCACTGTTAAACCCACATTACTTAGATGCATCATTATTAGTATTTGTGGAAATCACACTAAACCGTGGTGCACCAGATGTTTTTGAACAATTCAATATGGCTGTTCAAAAACTTGAAGAAATTCAAGAATGTCATTTAGTTTCTGGTGATTTTGACTATCTGTTGAAAACTCGTGTACCTGATATGTCCGCTTACCGTAAATTACTAGGCGAAACACTGTTACGTCTTCCAGGTGTTAATGACACACGTACATACGTGGTTATGGAAGAAGTTAAACAAAGCAACCGCCTTGTGATTAAAACTCGCTAAGCCAACTTAATAGGTTGGTGCAAAGCAGGAAAAAGTTAGGTACACTCCTGTTTATGCATACAGTTTCAACGCTGGGATATCTCAGCGTTGTTCCGTTTTAATTCACCCTAAGTTAAACCTGGAGAGCCCTCTTTGAGCCAGGAATATACAGAAGATAAAAATATTCGTTTAACAAAGATAAGCAACCGTCGCCGTATTTGGGAGGCTATTCTCATCCTTATCGGCATTGGCGCTGTCTTTTTAATTGTTTCATTACTTAGCTTCCATCCCTCTGATCCTAGCTGGTCACAAACCACTTGGAATGAGCCTATCCAGAATTTAGGCGGCAGTATCGGAGCATGGTTGGCTGATATTCTATTTTCTGCATTTGGTTTACTTGCCTATGCAATTCCTGTTGTCGTGGTTTTTGGCTGCTGGAATTCTCTACGCTACCAACAAAACCGTGAATACACCGACTTCTTTTCTCTTGCACTTCGCACGATTGGTGCCTTGGCTCTGATCTTTACCTCTTGTGCATTAGCTGATCTTAATTTTGATGATATCTATAATTTTAGCTCAGGTGGTGTAATTGGAAGCTTGTTTAGCAAAGCTCTATTGCCGTGGTTTAATGTTTTAGGCGCGACTCTTGCCCTGTTATCTGTTTGGGCAATTGGTTTTACTCTGTTTACCGGTTGGTCTTGGTTAACAATCACAGAAAAAATTGGTGCCGTTATTTTGGGAAGTGTTGGTTTTATTACCAATAGAGGCCAAAATGAAGCTGATTATGAAGATGAAGAAGAGGAAGATGACACTCAAGATGTTGCTACAGAAATAGTTGAAAATTCAAATCAAAAAGAAAATCAGCAATCTGAATTAGCAACAGAAGAGAGCGATGATATTCTATTTTCTGCACCTTCAGCGCTTGAACTTGCTCGTCAGCAAGAGATAGACACGTTGCAATCTGAAGCAGAACAAGCAGAACAAGAAGATGATTTGCCATCTTTCTCTGCAACAAATGATATAGCAGATGAACATGCACAAACATTGACGCAAACAGCTCCTCTTGTGTCAGCAGCAGTTTCGCAACCAACTCATACAGAAGAACCCGAACATTATCGTTTTGATATTCCAGAAGCATTCTTGAAAAAAGAAGCTCAATCAGAAGCTAATGCTCCTCAGCATTCTGCTTACTCCTCAATACCAGAAGAGAGTACACCTTCTGTAATGCCGTTTGTTGAAAATGAACCTATGGCACAGCCATCGTCCTTATCAACAGATAATTTTATGCCTGCAGGCAGAGCTGAACCTACATTCTCACTAGCACCTGATACAGACTCTTTAACGCAAGCAGCTACAGTGGCAGCAGGTGTAGCGTCTAGTGCTCTTGTCAGCCACGGCTCTCAAGTTAAACAAGGATTAGGCCCTGAATTACCTCGCCCAAATCCAGTGCGATTACCTACACGTCGTGAGCTTTATGGCATTCATATTCCTTCACAGCGCGAAGCTGAATTACGTCGTCGTGAAGAGGCTGTTCAATCTGAACCTGAAGATGAGTTAGCTGATATTCAAGAACAAGCGAATTTCGAACAAGAGTTGCGCCAGCAATTCCTCGAACAGCAACGTGAACGTTATGGTGAGAACGATAGTACTGATCTTGAAGATATTATTGAGCCTCATCAGCCAAGTATCACAACGCCAATATCTTCATTTAATCATCAACAGGATGATTATCGTGATGAGCCAACCGTTACCGAAAATACATTCTCTTCCACAGAAGAAAATAACAACGATATTGATGAAGATGAGCAATATCAGCAACAGTTGGCAGCACAATTTAAGCAACAATTGCAGGATCGTTATGGTGATGATGTTTCATTAGATGATGACGAAGATGAGGTTTTACCTCAAGTATCAACACCAGCGCCTTCATTGCAAGCAACAACGGGTTATCAACCTCATATTCAACATTCGTTTGCCTCACAATCAGCGCAACCGACACAAACTATTGAGAAAAAAGTTGAATACCCAGCCAGCAATGCATTTTTACAAATTTCACCTCGAGATGAAGAAGAGGAAGAGTATAGCCCTAAAATTGAGCTAGAAAGAGAGCTCACTGCATTAGAGGCATTCTCACCAATTGATGATCTATTGGATGAAGAACCGATAGAGCCAGTATTTACACCGATTGTTTCTGAACCTGTTACACCACAGGCTGCACCTCAATCACGTATTGAGCCACAGCCTAATATGGCGCAGCATTTTGCACAGCAACAGCAACAGCAACAGCAACAGCAACAGCAATCTTTAATTCATCCATTATTGATGCGTAATGATAGGCCGTTGCAAAAGCCAACAACACCAATGCCTTCTCTGGATTTACTAACAACACCGCCAGTAGAAGAAGAACCTGTTGATATGTTCGAGCTGGAGCGTATTGGTAAACTTATTGAAGCGCGTCTTAATGATTATCGTGTTAAAGCCAAGGTTGTTGGTATTTCACCGGGGCCTGTTATCACTCGTTTTGAACTTGAACTTGCTCCGGGTGTAAAAGCCGCACGCATATCAAATTTATCGCGTGACTTAGCGCGTTCATTGTCTGCTATTGCGGTACGTATTGTTGAAGTTATTCCGGGAAAACCTTATGTAGGACTGGAATTACCTAACAAAAAACGTCAAACCGTATATATGCGTGAATTGTTAGATAGCGATGCATTCAGAGATAGCCGCTCTCCATTAACCGTTGTTTTAGGTAAAGATATTGGTGGTCAGCCAGTTGTTGCCAATCTAGCTAAAATGCCTCACTTACTTGTTGCTGGTACAACGGGTTCAGGTAAATCTGTTGGTGTGAATGCGATGATCATCAGCATTCTTTATAAAGCGAAACCAGAAGATGTTCGCTTTATTATGATTGACCCTAAAATGCTTGAGCTTTCGGTTTATGAAGGTATTCCACATCTTTTAACTGAAGTTGTTACTGATATGAAAGATGCCGCAAGTGCTCTGCGTTGGAGCGTGGCTGAAATGGAACGCCGTTATAAGCTAATGTCAGCATTAGGTGTGCGTAATCTTGCTGGTTATAACGAAAAAATTAAAGAAGCTGAAGCTATGGCGCGTCCTATTCCAGATCCATTCTGGAAACCAAGCGACAGCATGGCAACAGAAATGCCAACATTAGGAAAAGAACCTTATATTGTTGTTGTTGTTGATGAATTTGCAGACTTGATGATGACAGCAGGTAAAAAAGTTGAAGAGCTGATTGCTCGCTTAGCGCAAAAAGCACGTGCTGCGGGTATTCACCTTGTGCTTGCGACACAAAGGCCTTCT
The DNA here is from genome assembly GCF_011046025.1 of Proteus sp. ZN5. Taxonomy (GTDB): domain Bacteria; phylum Pseudomonadota; class Gammaproteobacteria; order Enterobacterales; family Enterobacteriaceae; genus Proteus. The sequence goes on along the minus strand of NZ_CP047639.1, from coordinate 3,364,584 downwards.
GTTGATATTATTACAGGTTTAATTAAAGCTAATATTCCGAGCCGTATCGCATTTACTGTATCGAGTAAAATCGACTCTCGAACTATTTTAGACCAAGGTGGTGCAGAGTCATTACTAGGTATGGGTGATATGCTTTATGCACCGAATGGCTTTGTGCCTGAACGTGTACACGGTGCTTTTGTTAGTGATGATGAAGTCCACGCTGTGGCAACTGACTGGAAAGCTCGAGGTCGTCCTCAATATATTGAAGCTATCACAAAATGTAGCGAAGAAGGTGAAGGCAATAGTGGCGGTGGATATGATGATGGTGAAGAGCTTGATCCGTTATTTGACCAAGCTGTAGAATTTGTGGTTGAAAAACAACGAGTTTCTATTTCTGGGGTACAACGCCAATTTAGAATTGGTTATAACCGCGCGGCAAGAATTGTGGAACAGATGGAAATGCAAGGTATTGTGAGTTCACCAAACCACAACAATACGCGTGATGTACTTTCACCACCACCTTCAGATATGTAATATCTTGAAAACACAGTTATCAGCTAATGAGATAGCATGGTAATCTGCACAACATCATCAATAATTTATACGCCGACATTATGTCGGCGTTATCTCATGCCGAGGCTTGTAGAATGAAAAAAGTATTATTTGCAGTGTGTGCGATGACATTAATAAGTAGCCAAGCCGCTTGGGCTGATGCACGTCAGGATTTGCAACAACGATTAAATAAAGTAAATAGTTTTCAAGCGAACTTTAGTCAAACCGTAACCAGCAATGAAGGCTCACTTATACAAAAAGGGGAAGGAAATTTAAAAGTACAACGCCCTGATTTGTTTAATTGGCAAATGACAGCACCGGATGAAAGTACACTGATCTCTGATGGCAAAACATTGTGGTTTTACAATCCTTTTGTCGAGCAAGTTACTGCAACTTGGCTTGAACGCGCCACAACCAATACGCCTTTTATGCTGATCGCACGTAATGACAGCAAAGAGTGGCAAAATTATGATGTAAAACAGTCTGGTGACCGTTTTGAGTTAACGCCTAAAGTAGAAAATAATTTAAAACATTTCACGATAACTGTATTACCTAACGGACAAATTCAGCAATTCGCTGCCACAGAACAAGACGGTCAAGTAAGCAATTATCAATTGACTGCACAGACAGCTGCGCCAATCGATGCTTCCGCGTTTCGCTTTACACCTCCTGCGGGTGTGACTGTGGATGACCAACGTCAGTGAGGATATTTTGAGTAATTTATCACTCGATTTTTCGCGCAATGAGTTTCAACCTTTAGCTGCAAGAATGCGACCTGAAACGTTGGAACAATATATCGGACAAACTCATTTACTTGCCGAAGGTAAACCATTACCTCGTGCGATTAAAGCGGGTCAATTGCATTCCATGATCTTATGGGGACCTCCAGGCACGGGTAAAACAACCCTTGCTGAGATCATTGGTCGCTATGCGCAAGCCGATATAGAACGTTTATCTGCGGTGACATCGGGTATTAAAGAAATCAGAGAATCTATTGAAATCGCGCGTCAAAACCGTAATGCTGGGCGCAGAACGATCTTGTTTGTTGATGAGGTTCACCGTTTCAATAAGAGTCAACAAGATGCTTTTTTGCCTCATATTGAAGACGGTACGATCACTTTTATTGGCGCAACAACAGAAAATCCCTCTTTTGAATTAAATTCCGCGTTGCTATCCAGAGCAAGAGTTTATCTATTACGTTCATTAACCGAAGCTGATATTGAGCAAGTGCTACAACAAGCGCTAGACGATCCAGAACGAGGTTTAGGCGGGCGTAATATTATCTTGCCAGATGATACGCGCAAAATGATTGCACAACTGGTTAATGGTGATGCACGTCGTTCATTAAATTTACTTGAAATGATGGCGGATATTGCTGAGGTTGATAATCAAGGAATACGAGTATTAACGCCAGCATTACTGACAGAAATCAGTGGTGAGCGTAGTGCTCGTTTTGATAATAAAGGTGATCGCTTTTACGATCTTATTTCTGCATTACATAAGTCAGTAAGGGGATCTGCACCTGATGCTGCTCTTTATTGGTATGCAAGGATCATAACAGCCGGTGGCGATCCGCTTTATGTGGCTCGTCGCTTATTGGCGATTGCGTCAGAAGATGTGGGGAATGCCGATCCTCGCGCCATGCAAGTGGCAATTGCTGCCTGGGACTGCTTTACTCGAGTGGGTCCCGCAGAAGGTGAGCGCGCTATTGCTCAAGCAATTGTATATTTGGCTTGTGCACCCAAAAGTAATGCCGTTTATACCGCATTTAAAGCAGCTATTGCCGATGCAAAAAGTAAGCCAGATTATGATGTACCTGAGCATTTACGTAATGCCCCAACAAAATTAATGAAAGAAATGGGGCTTGGTGCTGAATATCGTTATGCTCATGATGAGCCTAATGGTTATGCTGCTGGAGAGGTCTATTTCCCTAAAGAAATGGCAAATACGCAGTACTATTACCCAGTAAAAAGAGGGTTAGAGATCAAGGTTGCAGAGAAATTAGACTGGCTATCTCAACAAGATCAAAATAGTGTTACAAAACGCTATCGCAAAATGTAAAGATGCGGTAAGGTTATTAAATTATCATTAATTTCTTAACTATGCCTTGTCTCAGATATCTTTTTTATAAGATAGGAGAGAAGGTTTTTATTAATCTATCAATAAGCACAGGATAAGCATGCTCGATCCAAATCTACTGCGTAATGAGCTAGACGCGGTCGCCGAAAAACTGGCTCGCAGGGGGTTCACCCTCGATGTGGAAAAAATCCGTCAACAAGAAGAACGCCGTAAGGTGTTACAGGTTGAAACTGAATCCCTGCAAGCAGAACGTAATTCTCGATCGAAGTCCATTGGTGCGGCAAAAGCGCGTGGTGAAGATATTGAGCCACTTCGTCAAGAAGTTAACCTGTTAGGTGAAAAACTTGAAGCTGCAAAAGCCGAACTTGAAGTGCTTCAAGCGGAAATTCGTGATTACGTTTTAACTATTCCAAACATGCCAGACGATGCTGTTCCAAATGGCAAAGATGACAGCGAAAACGTTGAAGTTTCTCGTTGGGGCAAACCAAAGACTTATGATTTTGAATTAAAAGATCATGTGACTTTAGGTGAACTAACAGATGGTTTAGATTTTGCTTCTGCGGTTAAAATCACTGGCTCACGTTTTGTTGTAATGAAAGGTCAAATTGCACGTCTACATCGTGCTATCGCACAATTTATGCTGAATCTGCATACAGAAGAGCATGGCTACCAAGAAATGTATGTTCCTTACTTGGTTAACCACGCAACTCTGTACGGTACAGGCCAGTTACCTAAATTTAGTGAAGACTTATTCCACACTAAACCGTTAGAAGAAGAAGCAGAAAGCCAATATGCGCTTATTCCAACAGCGGAAGTACCTGTGACAAATATGGTAAGAGATGTCATTCTCGAAGAAGACGATCTACCATTGCGAATGACTGCGCATACGCCTTGCTTCCGTTCAGAAGCGGGTTCTTATGGACGTGATACTCGCGGCCTTATTCGTATGCACCAATTTGATAAAGTTGAACTGGTTCAAATCGTTCATCCTGAAAAATCAATGGAAGCATTAGAAGAGCTAACGGGTCACGCTGAGAAAGTGCTGCAACTACTGAATCTACCATATCGTAAAGTTGTGCTTTGCACTGGTGATATCGGTTTTGGCGCTCGTAAAACATATGATTTAGAAGTATGGGTTCCTGCTCAAAATACTTACCGTGAAATTTCTTCATGCTCTAACTGCTGGGATTTCCAAGCACGTCGTATGCAAGCACGCTTCCGTTCTAAAGGTGACAAGAAAACTCAACTTGTTCATACCTTAAATGGCTCAGGCTTAGCAGTAGGTCGTACTTTAGTTGCAATTATGGAAAACTATCAAATGGCTGATGGCCGTATTGAAATTCCAGAAGTATTACGTCCATACATGAACGGTTTAGAATATATCGGTTAATTATTCTTTAATTAATTGAGTATTAATAATTTAACCCTCTGCTTAGGCAGGGGGTTTTTTATTATTCACAATAAATATTTATTACTATCAATTTATTTTTCGGTGGTGATTAAATCCATATAGTAAAACAATCACAAATTAAAAATTCAACAATAAAGGTAGTAGAAATAATTTAATTCTAAGGTATGCCATTTTTGTTTATCACATTTTCATTCCCTGCTTGACAATACCTCTCATTAACATTAATTTGGATTTCTAGATGTTTAGCCGTCTAGATTTCTATTTAATAAGTGAGTTGATTAAAATGATAACACTAAAAAATGTCAGCAAAATTTATCAGCGAGGGAAAAAGCAAACTGTTGCTGTTGATGATATTAATTTAAATATCGAGCAGGGAGATATCTTTGGCATTATTGGTTATAGCGGTGCTGGGAAAAGTAGCTTAATTCGTTTATTGAATCGTTTAGAGCCTGTAACAAAAGGGGAAGTGATTGTTGGCAAATACAATATTACCACTAGCAGTGAACGTGAGATCCGTAAAATCCGTCACTCAATTGGTATGATCTTTCAACATTTCAATTTGCTGTGGTCACGTACTGTTAGAGAGAATATTGAGTTCCCGCTCGAAATTTCAGGATTAGATAAGAAACAACGTTTTCAACGTGCGAGCGAATTAATGGAGTTAGTTGGGCTTGCTGATAAAGCCGATGAATATCCATCAACATTAAGTGGTGGACAAAAACAACGTGTTGGTATTGCTAGAGCATTAGCAAATAACCCTGATGTCTTATTATGTGATGAAGCAACATCTGCATTAGATCCGAAAACAACACAAACAATTTTAGCTCTACTTGCTGAAATTAATAAAAAAATGAACATTACAATTGTGTTGATCACGCATGAAATGCAAGTTGTAAAAGCGATATGCAATAAAGTAGCCGTTATTGAGCAAGGAAAAATAATTGAACAAGGCAAAGTGGTAAAAATCTTTAACCAGCCAAAACATAAAGTGACACAACAGTTTTTATCACAATCAGTACATGTAGCAGATAACAGTGATGATATTGATAATATAAAGCAGCAAAGCACAGTAATAAAACTGTTACTGCAAGAGGGTAAAAAATATGACTATTTACTTTATGATTTAATTTCTAAATTTAATGAACCTATTAATTTAATAAAAGGTAGTTTTTCGCAAGAGAGTGGGTTTATTTATTTACAGTTAAATAATAAATCGGATGAAATTATCCAATATCTTGAGAATAATAAATTTGATATAGCGGTCGTGTGATATGGATGAAATACAAAATTGGATTAATAGTTATTTACCTCATTTAAAACTCAATGTATTAGGTGAAGAAACATTAAATACATTATATATGACACTTGTTTCTGGTGCATTATCTTGCTTATTAGGGATCTTAATTGGTGTCGCATTATTTCTAACGGCAAAAGAGGGATATAAAGAGCAGGTTTCTATATATAGAACACTCTCATTTATTGTAAATATTTTTAGAGCGGTTCCTTTTATTATTTTAATTATCTTATTGTTTCCTTTTACTAAATTAATTGTGGGAACCATATTAGGTGTTAATGCAGCACTACCTGCATTAGTGATTTCAGCTGCTGCTTTTTATGCTAGGTTGGTTGAATTAGCATTACGTGAAGTTGATAAAGGTGTAATAGAAGCAAGCCTCTCAATGGGCGCTAATTTACCAACACTAATATTTAAGGTGTTATTACCTGAATCTTCGCCAGCTCTTGTTTCTGGTTTAACGGTAACATTGATTTCTTTAGTGGGTGGAACAGCTGTTGCCGGTGCAATAGGTGCGGGTGGATTAGGTAATTTGGCTTATTTAGAAGGGTTTCAGCGCAGCCATCTTGATGTAGTTTGGATTGCGACATTAGTGATTTTATTTATTGTGTTATGTATTCAGTTATTGGGAGATAGTGTTGTAAGAAATATAGATAAACGCTAATTAAAAAATACTTCAATTAAAAATCAAATTTAAAATAAGGTTATAACAATGAAATTAACAGTATTTAAAAAACTGGGATCACTGCTACTTATTAGCCTAGCGCTCTCTGCTTGTAAACCATCAGATGAAAAATCAGAAAATAAATTAATTATCGGTGCATCAAGTACACCTCACGCGGAAATTCTGGAATTTATTAAACCACAATTAGCAAAAGAAGGATTAGAGTTAGATATTCGAATTTTTAATGATTATATTATTCCTAATCAGGCATTAGCGGAAAAAGAATTAGATGCAAACTTCTTTCAACATGTCCCTTATTTAAATAAAACACTTGCCGATCACCCTGATTGGAAATTAGTATCAGCAGGCGCAGTACATATGCATCCATATCGCTTTTTCTCTCAAAAGTATAAAAGTTTACAAGATTTACCTAATGGTGCAAAAATGATAAGTAGTAATAATCTGGCACAACATGGACATATATTAAAACTGTTCCAAGATGAAGGCATAATCAAATTACGAGATGGTATTGATCCTGACGATTCTACAATTGATGATATTGTAGAAAATCCTCGTAATATTAAGTTTTTATTTACCTATGATGGCCCATTATTACCACAAATTTATAAAAATGGAGAAGCTGATGTCGCTTCTATTGATGGACACTTTGCGATTAATGCAGGGCTCGATTTAACCAAAGAAGTTATTTATACAGAGCCTGCCGCTAACAGTAAGTTTGCCAATGTGATTGTCATAAGAGAAGAAGATAAAAACGACCCGCGTATTGCTAAATTAATGGTACAGTTAAAAGCGCCTGAAACCAAAAAATTTATTTTGGATAACTTTAAAGGTGAAGCCGTTCCTGTTCCATAATCAGTCTATTTTTAAATTAATGTATCAAAGAGTGGTGTAAGAAATTATGCCACTTTTTTGTTTATTATAAGGGAGATTATAAAAAGGTTTTTAATAAAGAAATGACTATTTAACAAAAATATAACGCAATCCGCCATTGGTTAAATCGATCACGGCAGATCCTATTTATGCTGTTAAATTAGACCTATCGCTCGAATTTACTTCAGTTATTTTATGACGTTTCTATTTCATTAGAACCCTACAAAAGAGCATATTCTATGATAGTTTCTAAACAGCAGTTACATCAATTAATAAAAAACAAATTACATCATGCAGGATTAAGTGAGTCTCATGCTGATACGGTGGCTGATGTCTTAGTCCATGCTGATGCTAAAGGTATTCATTCTCATGGTGCTGTGCGTGTAGAGTATTATGCAGAGCGGATCAGTAAAGGTGGTACAAATACGGCTCCTGATTTTACTTACACTGAAACAGGACCCTGTAGCGCCGTATTTGATGGTGATAATGGTGCTGGACATGTTGCAGCGAAAGACGCAATGGAACGCGCAATTAAAATGGCACAGGAGAAGGGAGTTGCTGTTGTTGGTGTAAGACGAATTGGTCATAGCGGCGCACTGTCTTACTTTGTTGAACAGGCATCACAAGCGGGTATGGTAGGTATTTCATTGTGTCAATCTGATCCAATGGTTGTTCCTTTTGGCGGCTCAGAGGTGTATTACGGCACAAATCCTATTGCATTTTCTGCTCCAGGCGTAGGTGATAAACATATTACATTTGATATGGCGACAACAGTACAGGCGTGGGGCAAGGTGCTTGATGCACGTTCACGTCATGTCGATATTCCTGATACTTGGGCTGTCGATGAAAGCGGAAAAACTACAACCGATCCTTTTGCAGTAAAAGGGTTATTGCCTATTGCAGGCCCTAAAGGTTATGGCTTGATGATGATGGTTGATGTGTTGTCTGGTATTTTACTTGGGCTTCCTTTTGGTAAACATGTCAGTTCGATGTATCACGATTTAACACAAGGGCGAGAATTAGGTCAATTGCACATTGTTATTAATCCCGCATTCTTTACTGATGCCTCTCTATTTAGAGAACATATCTCACAGGTTATGGGTGAATTAAATGCAATTAAGCCTGCACCGAATGTAAATAAAGTTCTTTATCCTGGTGAGAATAGTCAAATTGAAGAGCAAAGAAGTGAAAAAGAAGGCATTGAAATTGTTGATGAAATTTATAATTATTTAATCTCTGACGCACTTTACAATAAATCTTATGATAATAAAAATCCGTTTGCTGGTTAATGATAACAGCTATTTATTTTAGACAATAAAAAGCAGTAGAACTTACGCTCTACTGCTTTTTTATTTAAGTAAGTTAATGCTAAGAATTAACTTACTAATTTACCAATATTAGATTCAGCGGTTTTATTTAGAGAAATTGTTCCATTTCCACCATTTCCGCCATTATTTCCTTGGCTACCTACATTGTGGTGATAAAAAACGTCACGATAAGAACCATACATCGCAGTGTAAGAAAGAGGAATAGTGATTAATAATCCTAAACCAAATGGAATAACACTAATAGCGATAATAAAGAACAGCAAAATAAAGAAGAAGAACCCACCCGATAAGTTTATTTTTACTGCTGAAAGGCTTGCTTTAACCGCAGGGAGTGCCTTGTAACCATTAACTAATACAAGTGCAGGAACAAACCAATAGGCTGCAGTACTTAACGCACCAAAAATAGCGATAATAACAAAAAATAATGTAAATCCAGATGAGTTTTCTACCATCATTTCAGCAATGATCTCTTCGGGATAATCGCTATTGATAGCATAAAAAATATCCATCATAGCGGCACTGCTGACTAAAATAGCCAGAATAATACCAGCAAGTAAAATGAGAAAACTAATACCGTAAGCACCCATCAAACTAAGATAGCGTTTATTATAGAAACCAACAAATAAGGTATCAACATCAATGCGTTGAGTTTCATACTGCTGATGGGCAATTGCCACAACACCTGCAGCTAATACAGTAGTAACAAAAGGTGAAATGATTGGACCCAATAGCGGAATAAATCCAAGAATAGTTGATATAATAAGACTAACGATAAAGTAGATAATAATAACGCCTATCCACATCCAAAAACGTTCTTTTATTAAATCCCATCCCAGTCCTAACCAGCGAACACCACCTGAGGCGCCTCGCGCTTGAGGAGTAGGCGTAAATACCTCTTGTGGCTCTGTTAGCGATGAATTATTGTCTTGTTCCATTTCCTGTACCTTAATCCCAATATCTTTGTTTATAAAAATAAGCCTTCTATAATATCTTTTTGTTTTGTTATTAATCAACAATATTAAAGCTAATATAGGTTAAGGATAATCTTATAAAGACTGTTTCGGTTTGTTGATAAGTGTGTTTCATATTTAATAATAAAAAACCGAATAAAAAAGAGCGTAAAAATCATTAGTCTTATGAAAAATATATTATTTCTTAGAAAGCATCTTCAAGAATAGAGAGATATAAAATAAGAGGGACGAAGAGAAATGAAAAATAAGGCTTTCTAGTATCGATCTGGTTTTACTTTATAAACAAAAAAGCAGCGCTTAAAATCGCTGCTTCTTAAATTAATATTAAGTAGAATAACTTAATAGATAACTTTATGACCGTAAGACTCAAGAATGGATTTTACATTTTCCATCGTCTCTTTTGACGGTGGGTGAATACCATCTAGTTTGTATTCTTCTCCTAAAGCTACCCATTTATGTTTGCCAAGTTCGTGGTAAGGAAGAAGTTCTACTTTTTCGATATTTTTCATATCTTTAATAAATTCGCCTAAACGATGAGCAGAATCATCATCATCAGACCAACCCGGTACAACCACATAACGAACCCATGTTTTTTGGCCTCGTTTTGCTAAATAACGAGCGAATTCAAGTGTACGCTGGTTTGATACACCAACCAGTTTCTGGTGGATCTCATCATTGATTTGTTTTAGGTCGAGCATCACTAAGTCAGTGGCATCCATTAATTCATCAATAACGGGATCATAACGACGAACAAAGCCGTTAGTATCTAAACAGGTATGGATATTTTCTTTCTGGCAAGCACGGAACCAATCACGTACAAACTCTGCTTGCAAAATTGCTTCGCCGCCAGAAGCAGTAACACCGCCGCCAGAAGCATTCATAAAATGACGATAGGTAACCGCCTCTTTCATTAGTTCATCAACTGTGACGATTTGCCCACCATGAGTATCCCATGTGTCACGGTTGTGACAATAGAGGCATCTCATTAAGCATCCTTGAAAGAAAACAATGAAACGTATTCCGGGACCGTCAACAGTACCGCAGGATTCAAATGAGTGGATACGACCAAGTACGGACATAACAGGGTTACTCCAAAACTGTCTAATAAAAAGGCCCCAAAGTAGGGGCCTTTATTCTAAGCGATTTTATCTACTTTCTCAGTAAATAAATGCATATAGTTATCTTTATTACATTGTTTGTGTAAATGTACGGGTGATAACGTCTTGCTGTTGCTCTTTAGTCAGTGAGTTAAAGCGAACTGCATAACCAGAAACACGGATAGTTAACTGAGGATATTTCTCAGGATCTTCCATTGCTTCTAACAGCATTTCACGGTTCATCACGTTGACGTTCAGGTGTTGACCACCTTCGATGCCAGCTTCGTGGTGGAAGTAACCATCCATCAGACCAGCAAGGTTCGCTTTACGAACATCATCATCTTTACCTAATGCATTCGGTACGATTGAGAAGGTGTAAGAAATACCATCTTTCGCATAAGCAAATGGTAGTTTCGCAACAGAAGTCAGAGAAGCTACCGCACCTTTTTGGTCACGACCGTGCATTGGGTTAGCACCTGGTCCGAATGGTGCGCCTGCACGACGACCGTCTGGAGTATTACCTGTTTTCTTACCGTAAACAACGTTTGAAGTAATAGTCAGGATTGACTGTGTAGGTACCGCATTACGGTATGTACGCAGTTTCTGAATTTTCTTCATGAAACGTTCAACTAAGTCACAAGCGATGTCATCTACACGAGAATCGTTGTTACCGAATTGTGGGTATTCGCCATCAATTTTGAAGTCAACCGCTAAGCCGTTTTCATCACGGATTGGAGAAACTTTTGCATATTTGATTGCAGACAGTGAGTCAGCAGCAACAGATAGACCTGCGATACCACATGCCATTGTACGATATACATCACGGTCATGAAGTGCCATCAGAGCTGCTTCATAGCTGTATTTATCGTGCATGTAATGGATAACGTTCAGCGCAGTGACGTACTGAGTTGCTAACCAATCCATAAAGTGATCCATTTGGTTCATCACGGTATCGAAGTTTAATACTTCGTCCTTGATTGGAGCATGTTTTGGACCTACTTGGATTTTCAGTTTTTCGTCAACACCACCATTGATGGTATACAGTAAGGTTTTCGCTAAGTTTGCACGAGCACCGAAGAACTGCATTTGTTTACCAACAACCATTGGGCTAACACAACATGCGATTGCATAGTCATCGCTGTCGAAGTCAGGACGCATTAAGTCATCATTTTCGTACTGGATTGAAGAAGTATCGATTGAGACTTTTGCTGCGTATTTTTTAAAGTTGATAGGCAGTTGTTCTGACCACAGAATGGTCATGTTTGGTTCTGGTGATGGACCCATTGTGTACAGGGTATTTAAGAAACGGAAAGTATTCTTAGTTACCATAGTACGGCCATCTAAACCCATACCTGCTAAAGATTCTGTTGCCCAGATTGGGTCACCAGAGAACAGCTCATCATATTCAGGAGTACGTAAGAAACGAACCATACGTAATTTCATGACTAAGTGGTCAATTAATTCCTGAGCTTGTTCTTCGGTCAGTAAACCTGCATCAATATCACGTTGGATGTAGATATCTAAGAAAGTAGATACACGACCAAATGACATTGCAGCACCGTTTTGAGATTTAACAGCGGCTAAGTAACCGAAGTAAGTCCATTGTACTGCTTCTTTAGCGTTTTGAGCTGGACGAGAAATATCGTAACCGTATTTCGCTGCCATTTCTTGGATTTGACCTAAAGCAGCGTGCTGCTCTGCGATTTCTTCACGCAGTTGGATAGTCATTTCCAGATCTTCGCCTTTTTCCATTCTTTCTTGTAAAGAGGTGAATTGGGCAAATTTATCTTTACGCAGGAACTCAATACCGTACAGTGCAACACGACGGTAGTCACCGATGATACGGCCACGACCATATGCATCTGGTAAACCTGTTAAAATACCAGATTTACGGCATTTCATGATGTCTGGAGTATAAACATCGAAAACGCCTTGGTTGTGAGTTTTACGGTAATCAGTAAAGATTTTTTTCAGTTCTGGATCCAGCTCACGGTTGTAAGCGTGGCAAGAACTTTCAACCATACGGATACCACCGAATGGGATGATCGCACGTTTCAGAGGTGCATCAGTCTGTAAACCTACGATTTGTTCTAAATCTTTAGTGATGTAACCTGCATCGTGAGATGTGATAGTTGAAGCAACAGAAGTATCAAAATCAACCGGCGCATGCGTACGGTTTTCAATTTTGATGCCTTCCATAACTTGTTCCCAAAGTGTATCAGTTGCTTTAGTGGAACCTGCTAGGAAAGATTCGTCGCCTTCATATGGAGTATAGTTTTTTTGAATAAAGTCACGAACGTTAACACCGTTCTGCCATTCACCTTCAGAAAAACCTTTCCATGCTTCAGCAAATTTTTCATTTAAATCAGACATGATACTTCTACCTTTTTACAATGGAACTTAAGAAATCAGTCATACCTGCACGGATTAATGTTTGTCACCGCGCAGATGCATTAACCAGTATACCAGACCGACTAGGACTGCCCCGCCAATAATGTTACCGATAGTGACAGGTAATAAATTATTAGAGAGAAAATTTGATACAGTTAAATTTGAAAATTGTTCGGATGATGCACCTACTTTAGTCCAGAATTCTGCTGGTGCAAAATTCTTAATAACAATACCTAAAGGAATAAGGAACATGTTAGCGATACTGTGCTCAAAACCACTAGCAACGAACATACCGATAGGTAAAATTAGTGCAAAAAGCTTGTCAATCAGTGTACGACCTGCATAGCTCATCCATACTGCAAGACAAACCATTAAGTTAGCTAGAATACCTAAACAAACTGCTTCAATAAACGTGTGCTCTAGTTTATGTTGCGCAGTTTGTAAAACATTTAGCCCCCAAAGCCCATTTGCTGCCATATGTTGACCAGCAAACCACATTAAGGCGACAAAAAAGAGTGCGCCAACAAAGTTACCAAGATAGACATTTATCCAGTTAGCAAACATTTTGCCCCAAGATATACGTCCGGTTGCTTTAGGTATAATAGTAAGAACAGTTGAGGTGAATAAGTCCGCGCCACAAACGACAACGAGCATTAATCCCAGAGAGAAGCAGATCCCACCGACTAATTTAGCCAGCCCAAAAGGAACAGATGCGGTACCTGTAGTAGCAGTAATATAAAAA